>JAYVUA010000102.1:0-39761 GCA_043788255.1 Anaerolineales bacterium
GCGGCGGCATCGGCATCAGTCAACGTTTTCTCGGCTTGATAAGTGAGATTATATGCCAGTGATTTTTTGCCAGCCCCGATTTTTTCATCGCGATAGACATCGAACAAGCGGACATCTGTCACGGTCTTGCCGCCTGTTTGCCTGATCAATGCTTCGACAGCAGAAGCGGCGACTGATTCATCAAGGATGATGGCGATGTCTTCATACATGGGCGGGAATTCAGAGACAGGCACAATGCCATAAGCAGGATTCAACGCGCGCAACTTCTCCAAATCAAATTCCGCCACAATGACAGGTGCGTCACTAAATTCATATTTCTCCTTCGCCAGTGGATGCAGTTGACCGAACACGCCCACAACCTGTCCATTCACTTTCACTTCGGCAGATTTGCCCGGGTGCAGGCGGTAGGAAGACTCTGTCTCAGCGTAGACAATGTCTGTGAAACGGAGCCCAGCCAAAAGGAGTTCGATGCGTCCCTTCATGTCGTAGAAGTCAAAGGCGGGCGAGTCTTTCGCGCCGTGCGCGTCCCAGGCCGATGCGATTCTGGCTCCCGTCATCACCATGGCAAGTTTGCGCGGCTCGTTGGGAAGGTCATTTTTGACTGGCTCGAAGATCGAGCCAACTTCAAACATCGCAATTGATTCAGCACGCACATTTTTCTCGACAACTTCAAGCACCGATGCAATCAGACTTTGACGCAGCACACTGCGCTCAGGCGCAATCGGATTCGCGATGCGGACATATTCATTATGCGCCACCACGCGGCCTTCGCGCTCAGGCGAGGTCATGCGATAGGTGATAACTTCCTGCAAGCCAATAGCCACGAGCAGATCACGCAGATGTTCCTCCCACTCATGAACAGGATTTCCGATCTGCGGCGGCAGTGCGTCAGACATGGTGGTGGTTGGGATTTTATCGAAGCCGTACGAACGCGCAACTTCTTCGAGCACATCCGCGATACCGACAACACCTTCGTCAATGTCCATGCGGTGGTTGGGCGCGGTAACTGAAATTCGCGTTTCCAGATTCGATAATTCGGTATTCGAATTTCGAGCATCGAGTATCTTGCACTTGAATTCCAGTCTTTCAAGCAATTCGACAATTTCACTTGCACTTAATTCAATACCAAGCAAACGCTTCACATCTTTGGGTGTGACTTCAACCACCGAATCTTTCGGTTTGAGCGGATACACATCCACGAGACCAGGGGCAATAGTTCCATTTGCCCATGCCGCCATGTATTGCAAGCCGCGCTTCACGCCAATTTCTGCAACTGCGGGATGCACACCGCGCGAAAAACGGAAGGATGCCTCAGAAGGAAGATTATGCTGTTTGGCTGTGCGGCGGATGTTGATAAAGTTCCACGCTGCGCCTTCGAGCAAAACATTAACTGTGCTCTTTCCACGGGAAGTAATTTTTCCCTGCGATATTTCAGCGGGATTGGTTTCAACGCCTTTTGCATCAAGAATTTCTTTTGAAGCATCGTACACTTCAGATTCAGAACCGCCCATCACACCCGCAAGTGACAGCGAACCTGTTTCATCACAGACCAGCATGTTCATGGACGTGAGTTTGCGTTTCACTCCATCAAGTGTGATAATTTCTTCGCCATCCTGTGCCGTACGGGTGGTGATCTTAATCTTCTTGTTGCCTGCGCGTTCTTTGAGAATATCGTAATCAAACGCATGTAACGGTTCGCCAAGTTCGATCATGGCGTAGTTGGTCGCATCCACGATGTTGTTGATGGCACGCACGCCCGCGAGCTTGAGTCTGTGCTGAATTTGGTACGGGCTGGGTTTGATTTCCACATTGCGAATCAAGCCCGCCACGAAGCGCGGATTAAGCTCGGAGTTGGTGATTTCAATTTCAACGAGGTCGGTTACAGGTTGAAGGTCGGAGGTTGAAGGTTGGGCATTCTGCATTCTGCGTTCTGCATTCCGCATTTCTCTTCCTGTCAACGCCGCCAATTCGCGTGCGATGCCGATCACATTCGCATTACGCGCCATATTGGGCAAAATGGAAATATCCAAAACTGCGTCGCCAATATAATCAGCGAGAGGCATGCCCACAGGCGCATCGTCATCAAGGATGATGATGCCATCGCTTTCGTCTGTGATGCCGAGTTCCTTTTCAGAGCAAACCATCGAGTACGAATCCACGCCACGAATTTTTGCGCGCTTGAGGGTCATCAACTGCAAGCCTTCGGCGTGACCGTCATACAGCGTGGAGCCTTCTTTGGCATACGCCACTTTGATCGGTTTTTCGAGTTTGCCAGTACCTTTCAAATGAAAGATGTTCGGCGCGCCTGTTAATACAACCTGCTCCTGCTGACCATCGAACAGGTCGAGCAAAGTCAACTTGTCTGCGTTGGGATGAGCCATTACTTCGCGAATTTCAGCAACGACAATTTTTTCCTTGTCCCACGCGAGGCCGTTGGTTTTGAATTCGTGTTTTTCGCCAGCGCCATAAGTTGGCATGGGCAAGCCTGCATATAAAATTTCGTCAACTTCAAGACCAGCGAGCGTTAACTTACGGGCAATATCTTCAATGGATAATCCATCGAGATCAATAAAATCTTTCAACCATGATATAGGTAATTTCATAATTCACTTCCTTTTATTTACCACAAAGTGTCACGCAGGGTCACAAAGGGTTTAAGGTTTTCCTTCGTGTACCTTTGTGCCCTTTGTGGTTAATGGTTTTAGAACTGCTCCAAAAACCGCACATCGTTACCCCAGAAATAACGAATATCGTTGATCTTGTTTCGCAGCATCAATTGACGTTCTGGTCCCATGCCGAAGGCGAAGCCTGTGTAGCGCTTGGGGTCGTAGCCGCCGTTTTGCAACACGTTCGGATGCACCATGCCGCAGCCGAGAATTTCAAGCCAGCCTGAAGTCTTACAGACCTGGCATCCTTTTCCGCCGCACACGAAACATTCCACATCCACTTCGGCGGAGGGTTCTGTGAACGGGAAGTACGAAGCACGGAAGCGAATGCGCGCCTCCTGCCCAAACATGCGCCGCGCAAAATCTGCGAGCGTGCCTTTCAGATCAGCGAACGTGATTCCTTCGCCAACGGCCAGTCCTTCCACTTGATTGAACTGAATTTCAGAACGCGCGGTAATTTGCTCGTAGCGATAGCACATGCCCGGCAGTGCGATACGAATCGGCGGCGGGTTTTGCGGATTAGTCGCCACAGCTTCACGCATCGCGCGGATCTGTCCAGGCGAGGTATGCGTGCGCATCAAGATCGGGTTATCTTCGCGGCCTTCTGATTCCACATAAAATGAATCCTGCATTTCGCGCGCGGGATGATCGGGCGCAAAGTTGAGCATTTGAAAACTCATCTCGTCCGTTTCAACCTCGCGCGAAGTATAGACCTGAAAACCCATCTCAGCCAAAATGGCGAGCGCGCTGCGCAGTTGTTGTGTGGCTGGGTGTAGCCGCCCAATATTGGCTGTGCGCCCGGGCAACGTCACATCCAGTTTTTCTTCTTCGAGTGATTTCGCCAGCGCGGCATTTTTCACCGCTTGAACTTTTTCTTCCAAAGCAGATTCCAACGCCACTTTGACACGGTTCGCAGCCGCGCCGACAACTGGTTTCTCTTCCTTTGAGAGTTTCCCAAACCCGGCAAAGACCTGCATCAGCGGCGAACTGCGACCTACATTTGCAATGCGCCACGCATCCAGAGCTACCTGATCGTTAATCGATGACAGACTCTCCAGCGCAGCTTTTTCGATCTCGTTCAATTTATCCAACATAGTGCCTCCAAAACAAGATATTAGAGAATAGAGAATGGAGAATAGTATTGGGTTTCAAAACTACTTTCTACTCTCTATAAACAAAAATCTCCCGCCCACAAAATGGGACGAGAGGAAGAATTCTCGCGGTACCACCCAAATTCATCACATACGTGATGCACTTTGCGCCGACAATCATAGGCTTCCGAATAACGCAGGGAATGCGTCTCAAACTACTGACGTTTAAACTTGCAACGTGTTAACTCGAGAGGCTCAAGAGGGAACTTCAACTGATTTCGGTCGAGCGTAATTCTCAGCACATCCATTACGCATCTCTGGCGGCTTCTGCCAGTCTACTTTTCTCTGTCACAGCCTTTAATTTGATTAATGTAATTATCTGCGGAATCGGGGGGATGTCAAGGCTTGAATAAGTCTGCCCGCGATTATGAAATCCCATTCAGCGATAAACAGATAAAATCGTTACAATCGGTATTATCTAATAGTCGGAATACGTTTTCAGGAGTCCAATGACTGCTTCGCCGCTCTTTGAGTTTGCACTATTAAGCTTTATTTCCATGTTCACAATGGTTAATCCAATTGGCGTGATTCCTGTTTTTACCGCGATGACCTCCAAACTTTCGCCGCAGGAATCCCATCGTGTGGCGCGCAAAGCCAGTTTTACAGCTCTGATCATTCTCCTGGCTTTTGCGCTCACCGGCCAATGGATATTTCGCTTCTTTTCGATTTCTGTAAACAGCCTGCGCGTGGCAGGCGGAGTAATCTTCTTTTTTATGGGATACGAAATGCTGCAAGCCCGCCTTACCCGTACACAATTCGACGATGAAACAAATCACGAATACATCAACGATATCTCCATTACACCGTTGGCCATTCCAATTATTTGCGGGCCCGGTGCGATCACCACGGCAATACTATTAATGAACGAATCAAAATCCACGATCGAGTCGGGAATCGTTATGGTTGTGATCTTCCTGCTAATTACGATCACCTACATTCTGCTGCTTGGCGCCAAGCAGGTCACACGCCTGATCGGTGAAAGCGGCAACAAGGTGATGCTGCGTTTAATGGGTCTGATCGTGATGGTGATCGCAGTGGAATTTTTCTTTAGCGGATTAACTCCAATTGTGCGCGGGATTTTGAAGATTAACTAATATCCCTGCCTTCCCATTCATTCATAAATTGATCTAGAAAGCGAAGCATGACTTCGTGTCTTTGTTCAGCTATTTTTTTAGCCGTGGCCGTGTTCATCATATCTTTCAGCAAAAGCAGTTTCTCGTAAAAATGATTGACCGTGGCGCTTTTGCTGTTCTTGTATTCTGCAAAACTTGCGTGCATTTGGTTTAAAGTTTCAGGGTCATACATAGGTCGATTCTTGTAGCCGCCATACGCGAAGGCGCGGCCAATGCCAATCGCGCCGATGGCATCCAGACGGTCGGCATCCTGCACGATAAAGCCTTCGAGACTTTTCATTTGGTTTTCAACCTGCGCGCCTTTATAAGAGACATGCATAATAATCTCGCAGACTTGTTCATTCATATGCGAGTCGACTCCGCATTGCTGCATCCAGACTTTGGCGCGGTGTGGAGTTTCATCTTCGCTCTCATTAAATTTCCAATCATTGAGATCGTGTAAAAGGGCAGCGAGTTCAACAACAAAAATATCGGCTTTTTCCTGCCTGCAAATAGTGACGGCGTTTTTCCACACGCGATAAATATGCCACCAATCATGGCCTGAGGAATCGTGTCCGAATTCCTGTTTGATGTATTCAACTGTTTTTTGGATGATATCGTTTTGAGTCATTTCCCTATTTTGCCACAGAATCAGCAGGTCACGCTTGAAGCGTGACCTGCATTACTATCCGTTCCATTTCATTTTCATATACACGCCCCCGCGTTCCAATTCATCCAACATTTGATTGATCCGTTTTTGTTTTGTGGTTTCGAGTTTTGGGCGTGTGACCCAGCCAATGTAATCATTTTGTTGATAGGGCGGACGAGCAAGATAGGCATCCATTAATCCGCGGGCATTAAGCGCCTCGCGAAAAAAATCAGGCATGGGGTATCGTGGACGTGGTGTCATGGCTCCTCTTTTATTTGAGAGTGCACAATGCCTGACGTATCTCGCCGAGATGATATGCAGTGTGCACCAGGATAGCAAGCGTGCCGCCAACAATATCTTCATTCCATAGTTCGTTCTCATGGAATAATTTGGTGATCCGTTGGTAGGCATCTTTCAATTTGTTTTTGAGCGCATCCCATTCTTCAGGTGTGACCTTTTCCACGGTGCGCCAGACCTCGTCCCAATCGGCTGGGGTAGTGTCGTTATAAATTGCAGCCTGCTCCAACACTTCCATATAAAAAATCACATGCGTAACCTGGGCAGCGAGTGAGGCGCACTTGCCTCCAACGGGGATGGATGCCTCTTGAGCTGAAACAGTTTCAAGGGTCCGAAAGAGAGACGTGTCTTTATCCAGGTAATGGCCGTGGGTATTGTCAAAAGTTTCATCCAACAGACTGAAAAGGTTATTAAGAAAATCTTCCTGCTTGATCATTTTTTCCATGATTTATCCTGCGCCTTCAAATGCGGATTTGATCCAGGCAATCAACTCGGAATCAACTTCCGGCGCATCGCTGACATTAACGATGTAATTGCACATGCTTCCTTTGGGTTGTTCCAGCAGGCGGGCGTTTTTCTTAAAATCTTTTGCGTTGATGCCAACCTCAAAGCGCGTGTTGGTTTTGGGGCCGATCATCGCAAACTGTTTCGTACGCCTCAAACTGACATACCCTTTTTTCGGCACGATTTCAAATTCCCCAAAATTATTTATCCCTTTAATAAGTTTTTCATGAATAGGTCGGAAGTTTGCTTTTGCGCCTGAATAAATTTCATCCAGTACGGCATTTTCTGATTTTCCATCCGCCGCTCGTGTACCATCAGATTGAAAGATGGCATGGACAAGGGAATTTGCATCTCCATATCCCAGGCCAAGTTTTTCCTTGAACATGTCACGCAGCTCACTATGTTTGGTGAGCCCGCTTTTCCTGGCAATGGCGGCAAACTCATTAAGGGTCTTGCCTGTTTTCTTTTGAATGTTGTTGATCTGGGATTGAACGGCTTGATCGAGGCTGGTCATAAAACAATCTCCTTATCAATAAAAAAGTGGAAATACCGATGCCTCAATTATAGAACATATTTTCTTATTCTTCAATCCCATTTTTTATTGAGATCATTCGCATAGAATCGAATGGCGCGTTCGTAATTCTTTATATCTGCATTCCTGGTTGTATCCATGAGAATTTTCAACAGAGAAGAAACCGCTTCATGATTCTCACCCAGGTTATACAGGGTCATTGCGAGAAAAATTTTTATTTCCCCAGCCTCAGGGAAAATCTTTAATCCTTCCAGCAAAATCTTTTTTGATTCCGCATACTGTCCCAATATACGATAAGTACTGCCCAGCCCCAAATACGCGGCGCGCAACTCGGCATCTGGCAGGTCGTTTTCTATTGCGGCATGATAGTATGGGACAGCTTCGCGCTCCAAGCCCAGGAAATCATACACACAAGCTGTTTTATATTGAACAATTGGGTTGTCGGGATATTCGCGAGCAAGCTGTACCAGCAGTTGACGCGCTTCGTCGTGTTGATCTTTTGCGCGTAATTTATCTGATTCCTTTAGCGTGGATATTAAATCCATTGGGCCTCTACTGTTCTTTCATTTTGTTGGTCGCCCGTATTTAGCGTGGAATTTGGTTCCAGCGGCATCACATGAACTTCATCTTCTGCAACAGGACAATGCTCCACACCTTTGGGTATGACCACAAATTCACCTTCATTCAACCACAGGTCGCGGTCGCGCAACTTAATTAATAGTTTCCCTTTTATGATGAGAAACATTTCGTCTTCGTTCACATGCTGATGCCAGACGAATTCCCCATGCAATTTCGCCAGTTTGATATGTGAGTCATTTAATTCGCCAACAATACGCGGACTCCAATATTCATTAAAGAGCTTAAGTTTTTGAGCGATATTTACAATTTGCATAAAAGACTTCCTTCCTATCTATTATTTTGCTTCATTTCCGTGCTTAAAGTGACCTGTAACTCGCGCCATCAAAAGCTGCGCCTGCTGAGTATCCATTGGCTCAACAGATGCGAGAAATTTTTCGGCAGCATTTCCTTTGAGGATCATAACCTGCCTGCCATGCCAATGGATAAAGACTTTACCATCTTTCGTTGAATGATACATGAATGGCTTTTCCTGTAGTTTTCCGCGTTTGTCGATTTTATTCATATAAAATCAAAATATTAATGCATTCATTGATAGTCTCGTAAAATCTATATACTATCGTACGCCCGCCAGAAGAATGGATGCAATCAAGGATAAAAAAGATACAGCCATACCGAATATTGTTCCTAATGTGACCGCAACTGCAACTGCCAGGATCTTATTCCAGTTGAATTTAGTAATTGCCAGTTTGGTAAACCAACTTGAAAATAATCCAAATAGAATCACACTCAACCCATTGCACACCAGCGAAATGACCAAGGCAACGGTCCCTTGTTTTCCACTGGCACCATTGAGGGCAACCATTTCAAAAAGAATGGACAGGATCCCAAAGATAATCAGCAGGATAACGGTCGAAATGGCGGATACGATGGCTGGCGTTTTATTGTTCACAATTTTTTTCTCCAAAGATTTAAAGAGACTTGGTGATGCGTTCGATAAAACCGAATAGCGGTGCGAATATGGGGATCGAATACAGGATGATGCAAACCCCAATGACAAATAAAATGACCGGCATGAAATAGATATTGCCAAATGAATTGACGCGCGCCTTCTGCGGGTTCGCGGGGTCATACAAAACCTTGACCTGAGCAGGGTCTTTTTTGAAAATATATTTGAGGAATGTTTCATACAACAAATCAGGAATTGTTGTGTTGCTGTATGTTCCCGTGAAAGTAAATTTCCTGCCATCAGGCACTTGGAACTCAATGACAGGAGCGGAAACATCACCATCGGTGGAGCCAGAGACGTGATCGATAATCGTGCCAACCGCTGTATTGGAGCGCAGGCGGGATATCACTAGAAAAAGCGCCCAAACAAAAGCAGGGCTTATAAAGCAAAGTAGCGAAAAAATGATTATGACCATGGAACTTTCCTCGATTAATAAAATGATTTTTGTTTATAAACCCACCTGAAAGGTGTAAGTTACTTGAAGCCCCGCACGAATCAAAAGGTGACTATTGGCTGAATTTAAAAGTATGCTTTCCCTGATTAATAAATAAAGTGGCTGCAAAATTGCAGTCACTTTATATTACAAAAAATAACAAGCGCTTTATGGGGTGTTATCTTCAAGCGGTGTACGGCCGTCCAATGGTTGAACGGGACGATTATTGCCTTCAAATAATTTTTCGAGTTCACCCAACTGTTTTGTAGATAATTCGACAGGAGTGGTCATCAGCAGCCAGTTGACTCCTTCTGTGCATGGAGGAGTGGTCAATGAACCGCTGTAACGATATGTGGTTTGAACTCCTGGTAGAAAATCTGCAACATTGATCTTGACACCCGTATCTTTTACATCCGCTTTCTCGGCGGGCAGGTTACTGATAAAGGGCTGGAATGCGCCATTTTCTGCACCTTCCTTTAATAAAGTACCAACCACGGCCAGTTTTCCATCTGCACTTTTGTGGACAATATGAAGCTCAGCAGGGAAAGACTCGCCATTCACCGTGTGTTCACTGGGAGCATGGTAATGGAATTGAGCAACATCATAGCGGACGCCGTCCAATTCGATATAGCTTCCTGCATCATAATTGACCTGGGCAGTGTGCCCATTATTAAGAATATTCACTTCACTGGGTTGGTAATGGAACGAGATATTAGCCAGATCCTGACCTGTAGGGTTGACAACATCAATTGGAGATTGACTTTGCCCAGTTTTACAAGTGGCATACCCATCAAGTTCACCCCAATGAGCTGGACCTTCTTCGCCTTCATATGTCCAATGCGGAGGCGTACCCGTAACTGGGGTAGTTTGGCCGCAAGCGCTTAAGATCAATGCTATAAAAGTCGTCAGAGAAAATAACAGTTTTTTGGTGTTCATGATTTTTTCCTTTGTTGGTTAGTTTTGTAAGATTATTTTAGTTACTAAAATGAAGTCAAACCTTGCACCTTATTTGCATCATTCTTATTTTCCATAATTGGAAGACCTTTTGTTTTGGCTCCTTTAGCTATTCACAAATTTAAAAGGAGGCGGTCACTTGAATTTCAAATATCCAATATCATAGATTTTCATTAACCTCACCGCTTGTCTAGTTGCGTGATTGGTCTTCTGGTCTTATAGTCACATGATTCCGTAAGGACACAGCGAAGCGTTTGATTATCAAGGCTGTAAGACTCTCCCTGTGTCCCTACTACCTAACTACAAACTATCCAACTAGGAGACGAAACATATGCACGGTGGCGGTTGGTTTCAATATATGCGTTCGGGCGATACGAAGCCCAAAGTGACAAAAGAACTTTTACTGCGCGTCCTGACTTATGCGCGCCCCTACTGGAATCAGATTGTAGGCATGCTGGTGATGATCCTCATCAGCACAGCGTTGACTTTGGTTTCGCCTCTGATCTTTAGAACCATGATCGATAAGGTTCTGCCTTCCAAGAATATCAATCAATTAATCCTGTTGGCAGTTGCGCTGTTGCTTGTGCCTGTGCTCAACGGCGGCGTCGGCGTCATCCAGCGCAGACTCAACTCCACTGTTGGGGAAGGCGTGATCTATGATTTGCGCTCGTCATTATTCGCACGCTTGCAGCGTATGTCGTTGCGTTTCTTCACCAATACCAAAACGGGCGAGTTGATGTCCCGCCTGAACAATGACGTGGTTGGCGCTCAGAATGCCATCAGCAACACCATCGTCAATATCATTACCAATGTCATCGAATCGGCTGCGATTCTGGCGGTGATGCTTTCACTACAATGGAAATTAACGGTCCTTAGTGTGCTCATTCTGCCGATCTTCGTCTTCGTCGCACAAAAGCTTGGCGTTACTTTGCGCGATATTGCCCGTCAAGGTATGGACCTCAATGCACAAATGAATGCACATATGAATGAGACTCTCAACATCGGCGGCGCGCTGCTTGTCAAATTGTTCGGACGCACCAAAGAAGAAGAAGCCCGCTTCCGTGACCGCGCCGCAGGTGTGCGCGACATTGGCATCCGCCGCTCAGTCATTGGCTCAACCTTCTTCGTCATCCTCGGCCTCGTCAGCGCGGTGGGCACGGCGCTGGTCTACGGCCTCGGCGGCTACTACGTCATTCAGGGCAGCTTCACCATCGGCACCATCGTCGCCTTCGGTTCGTATCTTGGTTCGTTATACGGCGCATTGCAAGGACTCGCAGGTGCGCCCGTTGAATTTTCAACCAGTATGGTTTCATTCGAACGAGTCTTTGAACTCATCGACCTTCCGCAGGATATTATAGAAAAAGAAAATGCCATCGTGCTCAACGATGTGCAGGGTCAACTCGAATTCGATAACATTAGTTTTAATTACAGCATTGACGACACCAAACTGCTCAAGGATGTCAAACGGTATGGGAAGATGGAAGATGTTGGCGCGGTCTTGTCTTTGGGAGGAAAAAGCAACGGGGAAAAAATGACGAAGAGCAGCGCATCAGACTCAGGGACGGCTGAAGCGTCCTCCCAGGCACGCGAAGTCGCTTTGAGTGGAATCTCATTTAAATCTGCACCTGGAAATTTAGTTGCGTTGGTTGGTCCTTCGGGCGCAGGTAAAACCACAGTGACGTATCTCATCCCACGATTGTACGATCCCACCAGCGGAGTCATCCGCATTGACGGACATGACCTGCGCGATGTGACGCTCGATTCGCTTTCATCTGCCATCGGCATGGTGACGCAGGAGACCTACCTCTTCCACGACACCATCCGCACGAACCTGACCTACGCCAAGGTGGACGCCACGCAAGACGAGATCGAATCCGCCGCGCGCGCTGCCAACATCCACAACTTTATTATGGACCTGCCCGATGGCTACGACACCATCGTTGGTGAACGCGGTTATCGCTTAAGCGGCGGCGAAAAACAACGCATTGCCTTGGCACGTGTCATTTTAAAGAACCCAAGAATTTTAGTATTGGATGAAGCTACGAGTTCACTTGATAGCGAATCAGAAGCCTTAATTCAAGATGCGTTGAAGCGGGTTATGGCCGGGCGTACTTCCATTGTCATCGCGCATCGCTTATCGACAATTCTCGCCGCCGATTTAATTTTAGTAATGGATAGAGGCCAGATCGTTGAACAAGGCACGCACGAAGAGTTAATTGCGAAAGGCGGGTTATACAGTCAGTTGTATGAAACGCAGTTTCGAGGGGAGAGGGTGTAATCCTTTCTGCCTTCCCAAAATCCGACGATTTGAGTGTTGAATACGTCAGCAAAGGCAGCGTGGGGTGTTTATATTTTTTGTCTTGTTCTTCAATAATCGAGATGATATAGTTTCTTCAAATAAGCATACTCCGACCTTGTGATGTTTCTTTTAGAAAGGATACAAAATGAAAAATCCTCCCCTTATCGTCATATTCTTCATCATGCTGCTTGGCGCATCTGCCTGTGGAATATTTTCAAGCGATCATGATGGTCCCATAATTAGTGATATTTCCACATCAAACAAGGTTCTGGTCATTTCAGATTGTCAATCAACTTCCATTATCATCACTACAAAAGTTACTGATTCGTCCGGGACAGAAAATGTTCTTTTATGGTATCGGGTCGGTTCCAATCAGGAATATAAATCCAATGCCATGGTATTGAATAACGATTTATACAGCCTGGTTTTAAAAGGAGCCGACCTGCAGGGAAATGGGTATGGGAATTTGGAATTCTATATTTCGGCAAAAGACTTAAACGGCAATTCAAGTAAAAGCGCTGTTGATGATCAGGTACAGTTCCTGCCTTGCGTAAACAATTAAGATGAATTATAAAATTCCCCCGTTGACTTATAAAAATATAGATATATAATGTCTATTAAGTCTTAATTACCCCGTCAGGAGGTGATTCAATTTCAAATACCTCGACCGAATACTCCATCTTTAAATGTCTATAGTTGTATAACCAATATCAGATCATAAATAAGAGGAGCCCATTATGAATAGTTCGTTTCAATTTATTCAACTTTCCCGCCGCAAACTTACAATTATTGTCTCCATTGCGTTAGCCTTGATATTACCTGTTTCGGCCCTCGCTCTTAGTGCGCTTCAGATTGATTTCGACCCCTTCACCCAGGCTAACTGCGCGGCCTCCGGTATCACCAACCACCAAGCCAATGTAGAGCCAGACAGCTTCTCAAATGGCTCGACGATTGTAGCCTCCTATCAGGTTGGCCGCATCTTCGACGGCGGCGCCTGCGCAATCGGATTCTCTACTTCAACTGACAATGGCGCCACTTGGACCAATGGCTTACTACCAGGCATCACCAAGTGGACCACTGGGGCAACCGGCCCGTTTGATCGCGCCACCGATCCCGCCGTCGCTTACGACGCGCAGGACAACGTTTGGATGATCTCGACCCTCCCGTTGAACGAAGCGGGCGGGGTCAAAGGCGTTGGTGTCTTGACCAGCCGCTCCACCGACGGAGGCCTCACCTGGAGTAATCCGGTGGCCATCCCGACTACCGCAGGTATGATAAGCCCTGACAAGAACTGGATCGTCTGCGACAACACGGCCACCAGCCCCTTCTACGGCAACTGCTACACCGAGTGGGATGATAATGGCGCCGGTAACCGAATGGAAATGAGCACCTCCACCGATGGCGGACTCACCTGGAGTGTAGCTGCTACGAACGGCGCTGGCATCATCGGCGGACAACCGGTCGTGCGCCCGGATGGCACCGTGATCGTACCAACTGATAACGCCAACGAGTCCGCAATCGGCGCGTTCAACTCCACCAATGGCGGTGTAAGCTGGAGTGCTGTTACCACCATCACCACTATCAAGCATAAAGCCGCAGCCGGTAGTCTGCGCGAGGGCCCACTGCCCTCGGCTGAAATTGATGGCAACGGTACAGTCTACGTTGTCTGGGCAGACTGCCGCTTCCGCACCGGCTGCAAAGCGAATGACATCGTGATCACACACTCGCTCAACGCCACTGGCACAAGTTGGTCGGCGATCACTCGCGTCCCGATTGATGCAACCGGTAGTGGTATCAACCACTTCATTCCCGGCCTGGCTGTTAACAAAGCCACCTCAGGTGCTACAGCACAACTTGGCCTGACCTACTACTTCTATCCAAAGGGAACAACACAGCTCAGCGTTGGTTTCATCTCCTCAGCCGATGCCGGTGGCACCTGGAACACTGCGCAGACCATTATCAGCGGTATGAATTCGACTTGGGCTGCCAACACCAGCCAGGGACGCATGGTTGGAGATTACATCTCGACCTCCTACACCTCCGATAATTTGGCTCATGGCATCTTCGGCGCGGCCAACACGCCGACTACTGGCGCGGCCACGAGTTGCACCACCAGTGCACTCGATAACTGTCGTGCTCCAATCGACACCTTCACACCCGGCCAGGCACTTGGCAGTGCATCCGGGTTAAACGACCCCGTGCTCTTCGCCGGCAGTGGCGGAGGGAATGCTGCCAGTCTGTGGAACATTATAGATAACGCCAGCCTCTACCATCGCCACTAGTAGTGTCACTTGAATAAAGCTGGATAACAAAAACTATAAATAAAAACGAGGCCGACAATTGTCGGCCTCGTTCCATAATATGATTTACGGCGCGCAATTCCATACATAGGTTGGATGATCTTCTGCATACGGATAGCTGGGAGATGAGAATAAAACGCCCACTTGCGAACTTTCAGGCAGGAAAACAAATCGCAGATTATTCAACTCGGCTGCGATGGGAATATCAAATCTCAACCAGGCATCCACTTCATGATCTGGGAAAATGACAGAGCCTAAAGCGAAATAGTCCGCGTGATCTTTACGATGACCATAGGTTGGTTTGAGTTCGGTCTCGGCATAAAGCACGCTAAAGTGTTCGGGCAGTGGAATATCAATTTCGTTTTGGCTTATATTCTTCAATTGCACATGTACCCACATAAATTTATCGCCTACAGATGGAATCCTTGTGGTGCCAAATTCGGTAATGAAATCTTCGGTGATTTCGCTTTGTTGCAGGGTCACCTGCAATCCCTGCGAGAGGATGAAATTTCCAGAAGAGAAAGGCGTGGGCAAAATCTGAACTGCTGTTGGGGTGGGTTGTGGGGAGGATGTTATTGTTACAGATTCTGCCGAGGAGCAGGCTGTTAGTATTACAAGTCCAAACAGGACATTTATTATTTTTTTCATATTGGGCCTTAAAAATATTATAGCACTCAATGATAAAGTGCAAATTTCCGAAATGGACAACCAAGAAGAGTGCTTTCGCTTGACAACTTACTAACTAGTAAGTAAAATCCCGCACATGGTTAAGATCGAGAATTCCAAACGTACGATTCTGAATCTGGCTGAAGCCCTGTTACAGGATAAGGGTTTCAATGGTTTTAGTTATGCTCATATCGCAGAAAATCTCGGTGTGAAAAATGCTGCGATCCATTATCACTTTCCGAGCAAGGAAGCTTTGGCGATTGCGGTCATTCGGCGTTACCGTGAACGGTTTCAGCTCTGGGTCAATAATGCCCGTATCAAGGACATTGCGCCTGAGAAGAAATTGGATTGGTTCTTTAGCATTTACTCGGAGATGCGCGCCGATCAAGGCAAGATATGTCTCGTTGGGTCCATGGAAGCGGAGTTCAATTCGATTCCCGCTGGTTTGCAGGCAGAGGTGGAAGGCCTGCATAAGGAATTACTCAAATGGCTTGAATCAACTCTAAGCGAAGGTAGAGATGCGGGCGTCTTCAACTTCAATGGCCAGCCTGCCAATAAAGCCGGGTTGATCCTATCCAGTATACAGGGTGCATTACAAATGGCACGCGCATTGGGAACAAAAAAGTTTCGGGATGTGATCGAACAAAACAAAGCAGATTTGCTCGCGTAATTTTTTTGTCGTCAAAACTTACTACTTAGTAAGTAAAAACCAAGGAGAACAAATGAATACTTTAACATCCACAACGGAATCACAGGTTCTTGTAAAAAAGGTGTATCGCGCTTTTTTCAGCCCCAGCAAGTATGAGGTCAAATCGTCAGACATGGCAATTCTTGAAAGCGGAACCAATTCACGAGTCCCATTTGGAGGCGGTGAACTGGCTGTTACAACCTGGGGCGATGAAAATAATCCAGCAATTTTGTTGATGCATGGCTGGGGTGGCAGCCGTGCGCAGATGACCGGGTTTGTGAATCCACTTTTATCTGCAGGCTATCGTGTCGTTGCTTATGACCAACCCGCTCATGGGGAGTCAGATGGCAAGACAACCAATGTACTTGAGATCGCGCCGACAATGGAATTAATCGCAAAGCAGGCAGGAAATTTTGATGCAATTATCGCGCATTCATTCGGAACACTTATCACCTCGTACGCATTGGTCAAGTTAAATTTTCCGCCTCCAGCCAGACTGGTATATTTCGGCGCTTTCAATCGGCTTTTAGAGTCCCTGCCGCGTTTTCAAGTGTTGGCTCAGTTGCCTGATGGAGTCATTGAAGGGTTACGCATGATGATCCACAAAAATTTTGGAAAAGATGTACTTGAGGAGATTGTGAATGAAGAGCTTGTTCAACAAATTCATATCCCCGCTTTGATGTTCCATGACAGGTCAGATAATGTGACGCCTGTGGAAGACAGCCGTGCAATTGCAAATGCCTGGGCAGACGCTCGATATATTGAAACCAATGGGTTGGGTCATCGCGGCGCGTTGCTGGATGCCGAAATTCATGAGCAGGTTGTGAGGTTTCTAAAAAAATAGTTCAGCAGAATAAAAAATGGACTCAGGTCGAGTCCATTTTTTATTCTTCCACAGATAACAACTATCGGTAATGATAGAATAAATTAATCAATGCACACTATTTCTTTATAAATTGAAGGAGCCATATGCGGACCGTACCTGTGATTGAAAATAACAGATCATTTGAAACAAGGTATAAAAATCTGGTCGGTGTGATATTAATAGCTCCCTGGCTGATCGGGCTGGTCGTTTTCAAACTTGTACCGATCCTGGCTTCGCTTGTCATCTCATTTACAGATTTTCACCTGCTTACTCCCGATCAAACTGTATACGTTGGACTCAGCAATTATTTTTTCGTCTTTAACGATGTAAAGGCGGGGACCGTCCTTGCTCAAACGGTTAAGCTGGCAATCGTGATCATTCCTTTACAAACTTTTGTATCCATTTTTATTGCTGCGCTGCTTAGTAGCAGAGACCTGTTAATGAAGAATACAATGCGGACATTATTTTTTCTACCGAGCATTATCCCAGGCTTCGCCGCAGCACTGATGTGGCAGGGATTTGTAAATCCATCAACAGGCTGGCTGAACCGCATCCTGTTGGATCCAATCGGAATGGCATGGCTGAATCATTTTTCTTCAAGAGGTGCTTCGGTACCGCTCTTTATCCTGAGTTCGTTATGGACTCTTGGGCCCGGCGTCCTGATCATGATGGGATCAATGCAGGGGATTCATGCCGAGATCTTTGAAGCCGCTCGGATCGATGGCGCAAATCGTTTGACCCGATTTTTCAAAATTACAATCCCATTGATTACCCCGGCTATTTTCTTTTCCTTGATTCTTAATTTAACTGCAGTCTTCGGCGGCGCGATCCTGCTAGACCGCGGCAATACGTTCCGCAGAAGTGTTATTTCATCCTACGATGGCTACATTCAATATGTTTTGTTTGACTTGTTCCAGCTTGGCTATGCGGCAAGCCTGGCCTGGGTTTTCTTTATTATTGTGATCGTCGTTGTATTGATTTTGTTCGGCACATCCAACCGCTGGGTTTACTTCCCAGATCGCGAGAATTAACCATAATGCAAAAATCAATCAGCTATTTCTTTAATTCAAGAACATTTCTCTCGCCGCAAATAAAACGATTCTTGCGCATTGCACCCTTTAATCTTTTTGTATGGGTTCTGTTGATACTTTATCTGATGCCGGTCATGTTCATGGTTGTGACCGCCATGATGCCCACCGAACAACTCGGCGATAAAAGTGCGCCGTTATATCCGGCACGAATCATGCGATACAAATATCAGGGCAAGGAGTATCAAGTCTACAACGTGCCAACAGATAAGGGAATACAACAATTGGCATTGATCGAACCGGGAACAATATCAAGTCTGTTCATTAATCCAAATGCCCCAGAGTCCCAGCCGATTGAGTGGAAGGGAGATTGGCAATCACTAACGGGTGTCTATGAATTCCATCCTGCGTGGGGCAATTTCGTTGTGATGGCAGAATCCCTGCCATTCGCTAACATGCTGCGCAACACTTTCATCCTGACGTTGGTTGGTGAAATCGCGGTACTTGCATCTTCCATTGTTACAGCCTATGGCTTTGCACGCTTTTCACTTCCGGGCGGGAACCTGTTGTTTTACTTAATGATTGCGACCATATTGATTCCCGAAAAGATCACTTTCATTCCAACATTTTATGTTTATGTGGCTGTTTTAAGATGGCGCGGGACTGTATTACCCCTGTTACTGCATCTCTTTTTTGGGAATGCCGTTTATATTTTTCTTCTTCGCCAGAATTTTAAGAGCCTCCCCTTTGACCTGGAAGAGGCTGCCATGCTCGACGGTGCGGGTCCACTCCGAAGATTGCTATCTGTCATCCTGCCGCAATCCTGGCCGGTGGTGATCACAGTCTCGCTATTACATTTCTTTTACTCATGGAATGAAACCCGCCTGGCATCCATTTATTTAGGGGCAAATTCTAATTTGATGCCCATATCATTTGGGGTGCAAAATTATCAATCCTTGATACCCATTCAAAATATTATTGAGGCAAGTACCGTTGTGATGCTGATCGTGCCCATGATCGTGCTGTTTCTTGCGCAACGATATTTTATGCAGGGACTTGTCATCACGGGCGCGGAGAGATAAATGAATATAAAACCTCCGAGTTTTTGGAAACTCGGAGGTTGGAAAGACTATTTTTCAGGAGCAACAGGCGGGGGCGGAGTCTCTTTGGGTTTATTGCTGTTCTTCTTGATCTCTTTCTGTCGATCTTTTTCCGCCTTTTTCTTTTTCTTTTCCAATTCTTTTTTACGTTTTTCGTATTGATAGTTCACTGCTGGCATTGGTTTATCCTTCTGGAATATGATTCCTAATAAAGTGTCGGAGTTTCACGAAAGTATATTAATCATTATAGCACCCATATCCAGTGAAAGCTTCTCGGCAAATTTAGACATTTGTCAGCCAATGATCCAGTTTTTCGAAGGCGGGAGCAGGTTTGGGCGCGGAAGCGAGGCGGTATGTCAGCCAGAGAATCAGCAATGGGGCGGAGAGTCTGGCTGCGGTGGACCAGGGGTAGTAGTCGAAAGTTGGCATGAGAAATTGAACGAGATAGGCAAAGGCAAAGATCCACCCATCGGATTGTGACTCGAGTTTCATAAGAATTAAGAGGAAGGGCAGAGCCATGAAGATTCCATGGTGTTCCCAAACCAGCGGCGAGGCGAGGTTAAGCAAAAGGATCATTACAGGCATGGCATTGAAAACAATCTGGCCTTCGCCTTGAAAAAAAGCTTTCTCATGAATATTTCTTGCCATGACAAAAAACGCAAAGCCAACCACAATAAACTTAACCGTATACGTAAGAATGCGAGCTGTCAGCAAGGGGATGAACTTAAGGTTGTAAAGCGCGAGGAAGATCGCGTCGATGGAGCCTTCGCGGAAACTAATATCACGCACGCCAACGACTTCCTGGCTATTACGCAGAAAATCATAATAAGGAGTGATGCCGTCTGTAAGCACTGGGATTGCGCCAACAAGCAGCAAACTGATTCCAAAATAAATGAGCCAACGCCAGTCGCGCTGCAACAAAAAGACAAAAGCAAGAATGATGGGTGAAATTTTAAGATGGACAGCCACTGCCAGCGCCAAGGCAGATAAAAATTTCTGGCGCGGATACAACGCCAGAGTCAGCAGAACAAAATTTACCATATGCAGGTTTACCTGCCCATAAAAAAGCGTACGCAAGGCTGGGACATTCACAAGTAGAAACAGAGTAGTGGTCACTGCTGCTGTGCGGGCGGAAAATCCATATTGTTTCAGTACTGCGATCAATAAAAAATACAAAGCTGCGATTGAGGCGATGTTGAACAACCACGATGTTAGCAGTAAACCTGGCTTTCCAAAACGAACAAAGGGTTCGAGCACCACCGCCCAAAATGGCGGATATAGATAACCTGCAGGCAATGGATTATTTTTATACAACTGCGTGGCAGCGTCAATATAATATTCCAGATCCCCAAACACAATACGTTCACGCAATAAGTTAATATAAACGAGGCTGACCAGCAAAAAGCCAAAATATATAACTATGGTTTCCCTGTTCAAGTGTTGTGCAAAGATAAGAAAAATCGTCAAGCCAAACAATAGCCAGACGATCAATGCAGAAACAAGGTTTTGACTCAGGATGGAGTATGGCCCGACGCGGATGAACATCTCAAATGCGCCAATATGATTCAGCCAAAGTGTGCTTGCAAGAATGACACCGGTCAATGCAGACCACAAGATAAATACATTACGGGTAGTTTTCAAGTGAAATCACCAGGTGAAGGATATATAGCTTAAGAAAAAATCATTCCATTGAACTGGAATGATTTTTATTATACTGCCTTAAGAATATCACTCTGAGTGCAAGAGTGTAGGTTATTTTTTATTCTTTTTCGCCGGCAGCGGAAGTTCTTCGGCTGTGATCCTGATCAACTCACTCAGCCACTGGCCGTCTTTCAGCTTTTCACCTGTGATTAAAAAGGCAGGCTTTGCACCAGGATACGGTGATGCCTCCATCACCTCCCCAAGATAAGCTCTGCCTCGCAGCGTAGGCTTGACGAAGAGCTTGTCATCGCAAACCGAGGCAGCCATTTTCCCGTCACAATAGATGCCATACTCGCCAAACATCTTCTTGTATGAAACCTCACCCGCGCCCAGCATTTGACCCATCAGAAAATCAACAGTGCATTGATTTGATGCCATGTTATTTTCCTAATTTTACTTATCAGAAATATGACGGGTTTCGCCGCTGACAGCCACACTCTCACCTGTCTTTGAGCTGTACTGCACCAACAAACGAGACGGCATGCCCATGTCTTCTCCCTGCAAGATCATAAATGATTTTTTGCCCTGCCAATTAATATCCCGTAAATAGCCAGCCAATGCCGCCGCTGCTGCGCCCGTGGCCGGGTCTTCATAGACTCCGCCGGGTGCAAAGGCATTTCGAGAATGGAAGAGTTCATCTGATTCGCACCAGAGCATGCTGATCGTGACGAGGTCTTCCTCTGTCATTAAGGATTTGACAACTTCAAATTGATAGCTCATGTCTGCGAGTGTTTTGCGATCTTTCACTGCAAAGATAAGATGTTTTGCGCCCGCAAAAGCAAAGCGGATCGGAAACTCAGCATTGAGGTTGTCTTTTTCCAAATTGAAAGCCGAGAGAATTTTATCCACATATTCGCGCAGCGCATCTTCCGACCAGGTCTCAGGCGATTGAAGCGTGGCGGTAAAAATTCCCTCCGCTGATTTTTCAGCGCTGACGCTGATCTCACCTTGATTCAAATACAGTTTGTAGTTTCCTTCGCCGAAGCGTTCAGCTAAAGCGGCTCCGCTGGCGATGGTAGCGGGGCCGCAAAAAGGGACTTCCCGCTCTGGCGCAAAATAGCGGACTCTCCAACCATCCGCTTGCTGCACCAGGAAAGCCGTTTCAGAATATCCAACTTGTTTTGCAACTTCAAGCATTTCTTCGGCTGTGGGCATTGAGTCGTTAAATACAACACCCGCTGGATTGCCGCCTTCGCCTTGATATGAGAATGCCGCGATTTTTAATAGGTTCATGTTGTTCCTCTTAAAGTAATCGATAATATAAAAGATGCTTCCTGCATTATAGACATGTTTCTGCTTAAAGCAACAGACCGCGATCAAGCGGTCTTATATATCTCCTATACTTGATTTTTATGGTTATCGAAAGCCGTATGGTAATTGCTCCTGAAACTTATCAATATCCTTTGGGACAATAAATAGTTTTTCCATCTGTTTCGTAAATCCCTTCAGATTTTTAGGTATCAACAGCAAACCATCTTTTCCATACGGCACACGTGCGAAACAGTCCCAGCCTTTATCTTTTTGAAATGCACATCTTTCGATGCGGCTGATCTCATCGAATCTCAAGAACGGACGATAATCCAAATGCCCCGGCGCAAAATAGACCGCGATTCCACTGGCGGTGATGACGTATGTGGTGGGTGCCCCGAAAAATAAATAATTCCGATAAAAAAGCGAAAATCCAACAATGAGAATAAAAAGCTGCAGGGCGGGCAGTCGAACTTGTTTGCTCAAGAAATAGGAAACCAACCCCGCAGCGATAAACAAAGTCGTAATATTCTGCACTGCCCGTTGAATTGGAACAGGCGGACGATCAACATAGAATTTGCCATCATTGCGAGCGTATTTATCACGCAGGCTGGACATCCAAGCAGAGTATTGCCATTGCAGCATGGACAACCCGATCAATACAACCAATAGAAAAATAACTGTAAAGTTTGGCGGCCATGTCCAAAGCGCAATAAACACGATCCACGCATAAGGGAATTGTTTGATATACAAACGCGGAATGCCAAGAATGAATCGGTCAAGGAATGATTTCATAAGGCAATTATACAAGCAAAAAAGTCAGGCCGCATCTGTAAGACACGACCTGACCAACACTGATTACTAATCGCTACTTACCAATTACCGCCTTCCAAACTCAATCCAACTTTCCCGTAATCATTGCCATCTTTACTTCACCAATCGCCTTTGTGATCTTAATATCACGCGGACAGGCTTCTGTGCAGTTATACGCCGTGTGACAGCGCGCGGTGCCATCAGTCTCTGCCAGAATGTGCAGGCGTTGTGAAGCGCCTTCATCGCGACTGTCGAAGATAAAGCGATGAGCCGTGACAATTGCAGCGGGACCGTAATACTCACCATTTGCCCAATACGACGGGCAGGAGGTTGTACAAGCCGCGCATAAAATACACTTCGTTGATTCGTCGAAGCGTGCGCGTTGTTCAGGAGATTGCAGACGTTCCTTGCCATCGGCAGGGAGCGGAGAATCGTTGATCAAATACGGAAGCATCTTCTTGTAGTTATCGAAGAATGAGTCCATATCCACGATCAAATCTTTTTGCACCTTCAAGCCCAGCACAGGCTCTACCGTGATATTCGCGCCCACATCGCGCACTAATGTTTTGCACGCCAGATGATTGCGCCCATTGATGCGCATCGCATCTGAACCACAAACACCATGCGCGCACGAACGGCGGAATGCCAGCGAGCCATCCGATTTACCCTTCACCAATTCAAGCACATCCAACACGCGGTCGTTTTCGTCGCCTTCCACGACATACGTTTCATAATGGCCGCGCGTGTCTTTCTCAGGATCGTAACGGAAGATTTTGATTGTAATTTGCATAAAGTCTCCTATGTCATTGCGAGGGCGCACTGCTCTTTGCCCGAAGCAATCTCCACATAATGAGAAGATTGCTTCGTCGGGGAGAACGCCCTCCTCGCAATGACATTACTTATACTAATAAACTCGCGCCTTGGGTTGATGTTTGGTAATGACCACAGGTTTGTAATCAATTTCCAGTTTGCCGTTCTTGTTCCATACCAATGTGTGTTTGAGCCAGTTCTTGTCATCGCGGTCGGGGAAATCTTCACGTGAATGTCCGCCGCGACTCTCTTTGCGGTTCAACGCGCTCAACGCAACCACTTCCGCAATATCAAGCAGGTTGCCGAATTCCCAGGCGTTCAATAATTCAGTATTAAAGATTTTGCCTGTATCGCTCACGGTGATATCTTTGAATCGATTCTTCAACTCGCGCACTTTTTCCAACGCCGACTGCATGTCTTTTTCATTTCGATAAATGCCGACATCTGCAAACATGACCTTCTTCATTTCGTTGGACAGATCATAGATGTTCTCTTTACCTGATCCATTACGCAGCGCTTCAAACTCAAACTGTGAAGCTGATTCAGCGTTCTCTGGCAGTTTCTCAAATTCAGCATTGAGTGCATACTCCGCCGCCTTGAGGCCTGCATGTTTGCCGAAGACAACCAAGTCAAGCAATGAATTCGTGCCGAGTCGATTCGCACCATGCACAGAAACACAGGCACACTCACCCGCCGCGAATAGACCAGGGAACGCCGTGCCTTTATCGTCAATAACAACTTCACCATATTTATTAGTGGGAATGCCGCCCATCGCGTAATGCGCCGTCGGCTGGATCGGCATCATTTGAGTCACAGGGTCAACACCGAGGTAGACGCGGCAGAAATCCACAATGTCAGGAATCTTTAGCAGAACCGTGTCACCAGTTATCAGCACGGGGGAACCGTCTGGGTTGGTACGTCCATCCAATGCCGCAAATTTATTAACCGTCTCAGGACGAATATCCAAATAGACAAAGTTCTTGCCGCCAATTCCGCGGCCCTCTTTAATTTCAGTATAGATCGCGCGCGAAACCACATCACGGGAAGCCAGGTCTTTGACAGTCGGCGCGTAATTGGGCATGAAGCGCTCGCCCTTGTCGTTGATGAGCACCGCGCCTTCACCGCGCGCACCTTCTGTAATGAGAATGCCAAGTTTGTAAATACCCGTCGGGTGAAACTGGAAGAATTCCATATCTTCGAGCGGAATGCCGTGACGTAAAAGTATCGCCGGGCCGTCACCTGTATATGCATACGCATTAGATGTGACTTCAAAAATACGTCCATATCCGCCCGTGGCAAAGATGACAGACTTCGCGTGAATGGTGTGAAGTTCGCCTGTGGCAAGCTCCACCGCCACCACACCCGCCGCCTTGCCATTGACCATGATGAAATCAAGCACTTGATACTCGTCAAAGAAATTGACTTTGTTCTTCAAGCACTGTTGATACAACGTTTGCAGGATCATATGACCCGTGCGGTCTGCGGCGTGCGCGGCTCTTCTGACGGGCTTACCAGTTTCGTTGTTGGTGTGCCCGCCAAACGGTCGCTGTGAGATGCGGCCTTCGGGGGTACGGTCAAATGGAAGCCCCATATGTTCCAGCTCAAGCACTGCATTGATCGCTTCATTGGTCATGAACTCGATTGCGTCCTGATCACCCAAATAATCCGAGCCTTTGACGGTGTCATACATGTGCCATTCGGGTTTATCTTCTTCATAGTTGCCCAACGCGGCAGAGATACCGCCCTGCGCCGCGCCCGTGTGTGAACGCGTGGGATACATTTTACTAATGACGGCAGTCTTCGCAGACTTGGATGCATACAGCCCCGCCATGAGTCCCGCGCCGCCGCCACCGACTACGACCACATCAAATTGATGAACTTTTGCCATGAATTACTCCTGAATAAAAAATAAAAACTTTTTACCACAAAGGACACGAAGTACGCAAAGGGGTTAAGGTGAAGAGTTTGTAGTCCTTGATATCTTTTGAGGTTGATTAAATTTAAACAATGATTCTTTTGATGCCGTCTTTCAGATGAGGAACGTTGAAGTTAATTAGAAAACCAAGACGGACTTTGCTCAGGCGAAGGTAGGTTATGAGTTGTGCCTCGTAAACTGGGTTCATTTTCTCTACAGATTTAAGTTCTGCGATAACACATTTTTTAACCAACATATCAATTCGTAAGGCAGATTCGAGTTGCACGCCCTCAAACAAGGTTGGAAGTTTTACTTCTGTTTCGGTAAGCGTTCCACCTGTCTCAAGCACATGTTTAATCGCGATTTGATAAACCGATTCAAGCAAGCCAGGTCCCAGCACCGTATGGACTTTGTATGCCGCATCTAGAGCAAGCTTTCCTATTCTCTCGGTCTCAACAGGTATGGGAGAGTAAATCTTTTTCGGTGTTTTGAGCATTATTCTGATGCCTTTCGATTAACTCATCCTCAAACAAAATCCAAACCAATTCCTCGAGCCTTGCACGATACAAAACTTTGTGTCCTTTGTGTTTAAAGAACTAAGCAGTCCAAATAACATATAAACCGATTGGCGCGATGATGAAATAAGCGATCAGGTTGAGAATACGTATCCAATTTCGTTGTGAAGCTTTGGCAAAGTAGTCATCCAAAATAACAATGATACCGTGCATTCCATGGGACGAAGCCGTTAGGAACATGGCACATGCAAACAAGCGCCAGAACATGGATACCCATGGGGTGATGTCTGCAACGTTCGTATATGTAACATGGCCGGCGTTGGTGACCAATGCCCAGCGCAACACCTCGATAAAGGTCATCTGGTTTTGGGCGCCCATTACCAGCGCGCCCACCACGCCGATGAGAATGAATGCATACATGCCCAATGCAGTCAGGCGGGTGAAGAGCCACATAAAGGTTTCAAAACTCATGCCACGTTTTGAAAGCGGAAGAGTGCGTGATTTAGCCTGATTCATCCGAGCCTCGCAATTGCTGTGGTGATAATGCTGATCACCGCAAAACCATATAGCACAATAAAAACGACCCACTCGATCATAATGGCCTGGCGGTGGTACAGGATCAATTTTGGAAACAGATCCAGGATCGTGATGCGTAGTCCGTTAATGGCATGGAAAAGCACGCAGAATAAGATGAAAATCTGAAAAGGCGGGCTCATATAAATATAGTTGATGAAATGACCAATCGCCCAGCGTTTTCCTTCTGCAAATGTAGCGAGGATATGCGTGGTGATGAAAATCGCCATCCCCATTCCGCCGATGCGATGCAGGATATAGGTTAGGAAAGGACCTTGTCCTTTGTATCGCAGAGCCGTCTTCAGGCTTACGTTCCTATTCAAGCCCATTTGAAATCTCCTGGATGAATTAATTTTTAGTTACTTCAAACACAAGAAGCTATTTTACCCTTGTAACAGTTGAAATGCCAGTTTTTATAATTAAAGGGGATTAAGCAGTACAATCGTCAAAAATTTTAATTCAATATGGAGAAACCATGAAAACAACAAGCGGATTGGAATATATAGAAGTGGAAGCAGGCACAGGCGCACAGGCCGAAGCAGGCAAAAAAGTTGCCGTACATTACACAGGCAAGTTTCAGGACGGCAAAGTCTTTGACAGCTCCGTCTCACGCGGCGAGCCAATTGAATTTCAACTCGGACGCGGCAACGTCATCAAAGGTTGGGACGAAGGCATTGCACTGATGAAAGTGGGCGGCAAAGCACAGCTGATCATCCCGCCCGCCCTTGGTTATGGCGAACGCGGTGCAAGCGGCGTGATCCCGCCTAATGCAACGCTTGTGTTTGATGTGGAATTGGTTTCGGTAAAATAAAAGAAAATAACATGATAAAAGCAGGCTTTACCTTTGAGAATCCCAAAACGAAAACCCGCCTGACGGTCTTGGAAAGCGATGCAGAAACAAATGGCTTGGGCTGGTTGCTGGAAGTCACCAGCAACTCCAAATCCCAATCTGATATTGGCGAGCACCTGCACACGACATGGACGGAGACCTTCGAGATCATCTCAGGCACTGCCAAATACAAACTGGATGGAATCGAAAATACAATCAAGGCCGGTGAATCGTTTGTTGTTGAGCCGAATCATTTCCACATGCACCCATGGAATGCGTCAGACGAAACGCTGGTCTATCGTCAACGAGACCGATTTGCAAAGTCCAGCCCTGCAGCAGTCCAGGATATTCTGGGAATCTTCGCCACACGGGCAGGCATGGCACGTGACGGAAAGAATCCCAAAAGCGGATTCGCAAAGTTGATGCAGCAGGCAGTGACAGCCAGAACCGTCACCAAATATGGAAACTACATGGCAAAGCCATCCAGAGTTGTACAGAATATACTTGGTTCCACGCTGGGTCTCATTGGTGGGTTATTGGGATACAAGGCGGTTTACCCGCAGTATGTTGGAGAATGATTTTTCCAAGTAAACGAACAGCCCTCCGTTATGGAGGGCTGTTTTCTATCCTAAAAAGATATTATCGCAGGATAAATTTCTCATATAAAACGCAAACGTAACACTTTGGCTGCAATGTACGTCCATAAGTCAAAGGAGTACCGAAAATGGCAGAAGTAAATGATTGGAACAAAAAAATAATTGCGGAGTTTCGCGCAAATGATGGCAAGGTCAGTGGAAATTTTGAAGGCCAGACGCTGCTGCTCTTGCATACCAAAGGGGCGAAAAGCGGACAGGAACGTGTCAACCCGGTGGCGTATACGAAAGACGGCGATAAGCTGGTGATCATTGCCTCCAAAGGAGGCGCCCCGATTAATCCAGATTGGTATCACAACGTGGTCGCCAATCCGCAGGTCACTGTGGAAGTGGGCGCGGATCAGTTTCCAGTCAACGCGACGGTGGCTGAGGAACCAGAGCGTTCACGCTTATATGATCAAATGGCGGCAATGATGCCTGGCTTTGCCGATTACAAAGTCAAAACCACGCGCAAGATCCCCGTGATCGTGCTAACGCCTGCGAAGTAAATTAAGAGGGATAACCGACTTTCTTACGAAAGCCCAGAACCTCACCACGTAGATACAAAGGCACGGAGTTTTTTCATTGCTCTTCTCAGTGTCCGTGGTTAAAATAAAGAAACTCACCTGCGAAATAATCTTTCTGGATGAGTTTCTTTTTAATTAGAGTGATGGATGGATTTAATCTCTTGCTACTTCACCGTTCTCGGTGGCGGAGCAAACTCTTCGATGGCTTTGACCACATCCGCCAGCGGCATCACCTTCGCAAGCGAAGATTTCTTCTTCCCAAATCCAATACTATCCAAAACCAAAGTACGCTTGAGCAATTGGATCGCAAAGGCCGGGTCCACGCCTTTGGGGCAGGCCTGCGAACACGCGCCTGCTAAATGACATTGATATGGTCCGTGGAAAATATCGATAGCTTCGAGTCGTTCATGTAATCCGCAGTCGCGGTTATCGGCGGAGTAACGATACGCCTGAGCTAATGCCTGAGGTCCAAGGAAGAGCGGATCAGTTGCAACCGTGGGGCAGGCCGCGAGGCACAATCCACATTTGATACAGTGGGTAAATTGGCTAATCGACTCACGTTCCTTTGCTGATTGGATGAACTCACCAGTTGGTTCGTCGATCTCTTTTGAATTCGTATGGATAATAAATGGCTTGATCGCTGCATGTTTTTCGATGAGCGGTTCCAAATTTGGCACGAGATCTTTGACATTATCGTAATTGGGCAACGGTGCAACAGTCACAACATCTGCGTCAAGATGAAGCACTTGAGTTTGACAGGCAAGCATCGGCAGATCATTAATGAACATTCCGCACGAACCGCAGACTCCCATGCGGCAGGACGAACGCCATGCGAGAGTCGGTTCCTGCTCCGCCTTGAGCTGGTGCAGCGCTTCGAGCACGGTCATCCCATCATGCACGTGCATTCGATATTCACTCCAATGAGGAGCAGAATCAGTATCAGGGTCAAAGCGGCGGACACGGAAGGTAATTTCTCGCGGGGTTGTTTTCTTATCACTCATTAAGTCATCCTCCGATCTTGTAGCTGAACGTCCACCAGGTGACGTAGGTGCCAAATGCAAAAATAAACAGGCCAAATGAAATGATGCCGATGTCCACAACTTTTGCCAATGCGGGAGTGAGCGGTAACTCACGAATGATTCCACGCACGCCGTACATTCCGTGATACAACGCCGCCGCCAACAGCAAAATATACAGCACGAGTTGAGTGATACTCTTTCCGCGCTCGATCATGGTTCCAAACTCACGAGCCTTGTCCACGCTCATGCCATAGAAGACGGGCGCATAGTGCATCACTGCGAAATGCATTCCAAGCAGGACAGCGATGATCGGTAGAACCAGAATATGTAAAGACCATAAACGTGTTTCGCGCATAATCTACTCCTCCGTCATTGCGAGGAGGGTGTTCTTCCCGACGAAGCAATCCCCAACAGTGTCGGAGATTGCTTCGGGCAAAGAGCGCCCTCGCAATGACGCAATGATATTTACGGGAAGAACAAACTCGAACCGCCAAGGATGATGATCAACAAAGCCAGCCCCATGATGATAAAGGTCAACGGGCGGTGACGTTTGATCGAAGATGAATACGGATAAACAGGCTCTTTGGGTTTTCCAAGAAAGAATCCCAACTCAGTGAATATTAGACGCACACCGTTCATCGCATGAAAAACCGCCATGGCAAAGAGCAGGTATTCAATAATCTTGAATGGCCAGGATGCGAAGAGTGCCATCAATCCCTGCCAGGCTTCCACTCCGCGCATACGGTTTGCTGTTTCAATGATGTGTAAGACCATGTACGCGATCAAGCCCAGCCCGGAGAGACGATGCATCAAATATAAATATCGTTCAAAGGTGTATTTCCCTGCATAAACCCAGCCTTTGATTCCGAGTCGATTGTTATAAGCGGTTGGTTTGTTTGAGTTCATAATTACTCCTAGAGTATTCACCACGGAGATCATAGGGTCTACAGAGATTTTTAAATGTTTTTTCTCCGTACTCTGTGGCAAAAGAACTTAATACTTTCTTTCCACCGGCTTCCACATGGAAATATCAACAGGGCTGTAATCCAACTTCGGGCCTTCGTTTGTGAAGTGAGCCATCGTGTGCTTCAACCAGTTTTCATCATCGCGCACTTTGTAATCACGGCGAGAATGTCCGCCGCGAGATTCAGTGCGGGTCAATGCGCCGAGTGTAGATACTTCTGCCACATCGATCATGAAGCCTGTTTCAATGGCGCGTTCCAGATCAGTGTTGTAGCGCAGACTCTTGTCTTTCAAGGAGATATATTTATATCTTTCCTTCAATTCGCGGATCTTGGTCAACCCCGCCTGCATTTGTTCACCCGTGCGGAAGACACCCATTGTGGCATCCAGATTTTTTCTCAATTCTTTTCGGATCTGATAATGGTCTTCAGTGCCCTTGGAATTAATCAGCGCCTCGACCTTCGCCCATTCCTGCTCGGCGGTCTTCGGCATGTCCGCAACTGATGCATTCGCACAATAACGAGCGGCTTCCTCGCCAGCGACTCGTCCCCACACCAAACATTCCGCCGTGGAATTCGCGCCGAGTCGATTCGCGCCATGCAATGATACACAGGCGACTTCCCCCGCCGCCCAGATATTTTCTACAGATGTATGACCTTTGATATCGGTAAACACTCCGCCCATGGTGTAATGCGCCACAGGGCGGATTGGAATCGGTTTTTCGATCGGGTCGAGGCCAATATGTTTAATGGTCACTTCGCGAATCAATGGAAGTCGTTCGAGAATTTTTTCCCTGCCGAGGTGACGCAAATCCAAATGGATGTAATCCAACCCGTCGGGGCCAGTAAAGCCGCGGCCTGCTTCGATCTCGGTCATCTCTGAGCGTGAGACCATATCACGTGGAGCAAGTTCCATCTTGGATGGTGCATATGCCCCCATGAAGCGTTCACCGGTATTGTTGAGTAAAGTCCCGCCTTCGCCGCGGCAGGCTTCGGTCATTAATATTCCGCTGGGAATCAGTCCCGTTGGATGGAACTGCAAGAACTCCATATCTTCCAGCGGAAGACCTGCACGATAGGCCATCGCAAGGCCATCGCCTGTGACAGTTTCGGAATAAGTGGTGAAGCCAAATATTTGTCCCGCTCCACCCGTGGCGAGGATGAGAGCCTTGCCGCGGATCAATATCTGACGGCCGTTGATCATGTCGATCATGGTCAACCCGGCAAAACGGTTATTCTCAATGAGAATGGAAGTGACAAAACCTTCATCGTAACGGTTGATTTTCTTGGTATGTTTCATCAACGTGTCGTACAAAGTTTGCATTTCGAGGAAGCCTGTTTTGTCAGCGGCGAAAACTGCCCGGGGAAACGTGTGCCCGCCAAATGGTCGCTGGGCGATGCGGCCATCTTCCCGTCGAGACCAGGGAATGCCCCAGTGATCCAAATGTAAAATTTCCTTGGGCATTTCATGCACAAAGAAATCCACTACATTTTGATCGGCGAGAAAATCCGAACCTTTGACCGTATCCCACGCATGCAGTTCAAAACTGTCGCCTTCATCCTGGCGCATCACGGCGGCAGTACCGCCTTCTGCTGCAACGGAATGAGCGCGCATCAACTGAAGCTTGGAGACAAGCGCGATATCAAGTTCCCCTTTGCTTTGTTGGGAGGCTTCCAACGCGGCGCGCAAGCCCGCGAGGCCCGTTCCCAAAATGACCAGATCGTGATTGTAAACTTCCATGAGACAACATTCTCCTCGTAAAAAGATGAAGACTTGTCCTGAGCATGTCGAAGGAATAGCCGATTAGGGTTTCATTGTAGGGTTTTCAATCTCTTTTGGTTAGTGCTATTTGTCATGGAGTTTTCAGATAGATGAAATGGATGAGTATCCGATGAAAGCCTTCGATCGTAATAACGATTGGATGCTACAATTTTATTTATTCACCAAAGGAGAAAGTATTTATGAAGAAAGTGGGTGAGTTTTTTTTTTGAGGGCAAAGCAGGACGCAGATAAATGCAGAAAACGCTGATCTTGCTTTTACTCAGCGAAAATCAGCGTTTTCTGCGTCCACACATTCCTTGGCGGCGGTGCCAGGGAAATTAAATTTGAGAATTAATTATTCTTTTTTTCTATGACACCAAAAGAAGTACGAGCCCGATCAACGCTGGTAAAGCTTGAATATAAAATATTCTCTTGCTGACTGTGAACGCGCCAAAAACACCCGCAATGATGACACAGCTTAGAAAGAATATTTTTACGGGGTCACCTGCAAAGAGTCCCCAGACTAGACCTGCCGCGAGGAATCCATTATATAAACCCTGGTTCGCCGCCAGCGTTTTAGATTGAACCGCAAATTCCGCAGTGTTATGAAATACAGCGCGCCCAGTCGGTTTCTCCCACAGGAACATTTCAAGGATGAGAAAGTATGTATGCAAAAGTGCCACGATAGCGGTAATGATATTTACAATAAGATTCATTTTTTCTCCTTGTGGTTTATGTCACACCTGCACTTGCGTGCTGGCGCAAGTGTTGCGAGGAGAGTGCTTTCCCCGACGAAGCAATCCCCTCGCAATGATATTAAGGATATGTTTTCACGATGATACCGCACAAAAAATAAAAGGTTGCGACCAAATTGGGTCGCAACCTTTTGATTCGAATAAATGAGTTTACTTTTTCTTGCCTGATTTCTTCACAGGCTTCCTGGCAACAACTTTCTTTTTAGCAACTTTCTTCACCGCTTTCTTAACCACTGCTTTCTTGGCAGCTGCTTTTTTCGCAGGTGCTTTTGCGGCAACAGCTTTCGGCGCAGGGATTTCCTTGTCCATCCAATTGATGATCGCATCACCAAACTCGGAGCATTTGATCTCTTTCGCGCCATCCATCAAACGCGCAAAATCGTAGGTGACGGTCTTGGCAGCAACGGCGCCTTCCATGCCCTTCACGATCAAGTCAGCGGCTTCGCCCCAGCCCATATAACGCAGCATCATCTCGCCAGAGAGAATGACCGAACCGGGATTCACTTTATCAAGGTCAGCATATTTCGGCGCAGTGCCATGAGTCGCTTCGAAGATGGCATGACCAGTCACATAGTTGATGTTTGCGCCGGGGGCAATCCCGATCCCGCCAACCTGAGCAGCCAAAGCATCAGAGAGATAATCGCCGTTCAAGTTCATGGTGGCAATCACATCGTAATCTTTCGGGCGGATCAATACAAATTGCAAGGTCACATCAGCGATGGAATCTTTGATGAGCAGTTTGCTCTTCCATTTGCCTTCACCGTGTGTGCTCCACAACTTAAGCGCATCTTCAATTTCAGTTTTGATCTCGCCTTGCTGTGAAGGAGACATCATATCGAAGCCGGGATCGATCATCTTTGCATTATCTTCAACAGAAAGACCCGCAGTCTTTTCCTTGTTGCCGAGAATCCAGGTTTCACGTTCGGTGACGATATCAGCGCGGAACTCGCGCTTGGCTAATTCATAGCCCCAATCTTTGAAAGCGCCTTCCGTGAACTTCATGATGTTGCCCTTATGCACAAGGTTGATACTCTTGCGTTTGTTCAACAACGCCCATGCAATCGCCGCACGGATAAGTCTTTCCGTCCCTTCCACAGAAATAGGCTTGAAACCAATGCCTGAAGTTCCGGGGAAACGCATCTTGGCATATTCCTTCGGGAAGGCTTCTTTAAATAATTCCTTGAACTTCGCGTTATCTTCAGTGCCATGAGCAAATTCAATACCTGTATAAATATCTTCTGTGTTCTCACGGAAGATGACCATGTCTACATTTTCAGGATGCTTCACCGGGGAAGGCACACCGCTATACCAGCGTACCGGGCGTAAACAAACATATAGGTCAAGCATTTTACGAAGCGCTACATTTAATGAACGAATGCCGCCGCCGATGGGTGTGGTCAGCGGGCCTTTGATGCCCACCAAAAATTCCTTGAAAGCTTCCACAGTTTCATCGGGCAGCCAGCTTTGGAACATCTTAAACGACTTCTCGCCCGCATATACTTCCATCCAGTGAATTTTGCGTGTGCCGCCGTATGCCTTCGCCACCGCCGCATCCAGTACGCGTTCAGATGCGCGCCAAATATCGCGGCCTGTGCCATCGCCTTCCACGTAAGGGATGATCGGGTTATTGGGAACATTGAGCTTCCCATTTTCAATTGAAATCTTCGCCCCACCAGCGGGGACTATAACATTTGTATATGACATGCTGACCTCTTTTGGTTGATTGTGAAAAGTTTTTCGAATTATAACATGCAGGCTTTTTCCTGTTTTAAAGATAATTGACATCACGCCCCGCATCACCCTGACCTTCAACCTGCTTCCATTAAATAGATATTCGCCGCATCCTTGACACTCTCATAAATCGGCGTAAAATTCGCATCAATATGTCCAAGAAAATTCGAGGCAAACACCTGTTCCCACAACATAGCTTTGGAATGCCTGTTTCTGTTTTGTGATTTAGAGAGTCGCTTTTAGCGGCTCTCTTTTTTTATATCCTCACAACCCAAAGGAGAGAATATGTCTACAGAAACAAAACCCACCATCATCGGTTTCCTGCCCGATGATACACCGCCCATCGGTGCAATGTTAAGCCTCGGCTTCCAGCAATTTTTGACGATGTTCCCGGCCACCGTACTGGTCGCCATCCTGACCAAGTTTGATGTCGGCATTACGCTGCTTGCATCCGGACTCGGCACCATCGTTGCGTTGTTGGTTTCAAAGCGCAAAATCCCCATGTATTACGGATCATCATTCTCATACATCGCGGTCATCATTACAGTCATGAGTAAATTTGCGCCAGACTGTTACAACTCTGCGGCGGCTTACTGCCCGGAAGGGGTCAAGGTTGTTCAGGTGGGTATCATCCTGACGGCCGTGTTCGAGATATTGGTTGGCTTACTTATCATGCGTATCGGGAAAGCCGCTCTTGACCGAGTGCTCCCGCCCATCATTACCGGCTCAATGGCAATGGTGATCGGCATTGCCCTGGCCAATGCGGCTTTGGGAAATGCCGGCAACTGGGCCGCCCCTGAATTAGCCGCCACCACATGGACAGTTGCTTTCATCACATTGATCGCGACCATCCTTTTCTCTGTCTATCTGCAAGGAAAAGGCCTGATCGGTATGCTGCCAATTTTGTTCGGCGCAATCTTCGGCTATCTCGTATCCATTCCCTTTGGGTTGGTGCATTTTGAAAACGTAGCCAGTGCCGGCTGGGTCGAACTGCCCAAGTTCACCTTCCCTGCTTTCAACAATCCCGAAGCTTGGGGCATGGCGCTTAGTATCGCGTTGATCTTCATTGCCACAGTTCCAGAGTCCACGGCTCATCTTTATCAGATGAGTCTCTACATTGATGAACTCGCCGCAGAGATGGGACGCAAACCGTATAACATCAAGGAACTCATCGGTCTTAACCTCGTCGCAGACGGCTCAGACGATATTATCGTCGGTCTGCTTGGCGGATGTGCTGGCACAAACTACGGTGAAAACAATTCGCTCATGGCAATCACTCGTAATTATTCCACCGCCGTGCTGATGACCGCAGGAGTCATGGCCATCATACTTGGCTTCTTCGGCAAGCTGGTGGCTTTGGTTAATACCATGCCGGCAGCTGTAGTTGGCGGGCTGAGCATTTACCTCTTCGGTATCATCGGTATGCAAGGCGTTGCACTCATTCAATCTGAAAAGGTCAATTTATTTGACCCGAAGCAACTTGCAGTCGGCGCCATCATCCTGATCTGCGGAATCGGCGGCAACCTCGCCTTGCCCAATGGCGTGTTCCCATTCAACATTCCTTATTTATTCCCGAACGGCATTCCCGCCATCGTATTCGCAGCCATCATCGGGATCTTCGTTAACTCGATATTCCTGATCTTCAAAGCTCCCGCAGTTCGCGGCGATTAACAATATTCCTTATTGTATACTTGGGATTGGGAATGGACTCCGTTCCCAATCCTATTTTTAAATCCGCTTCTTTCTAAACCTGATAATTGATTCTGGAACCCTGACATATGCTCAAACTCCCCGGCCTAATCGACCCACACGTCCACTTGCGCGAACCTGGCGCAACTCACAAAGAAGATTTTGACTCTGGCACATCTGCCGCACTTGCCGGGGGAATCACCATCATTCTTGCAATGCCAAATACAAAACCTCCGATATTCGATAATTCGACACTCGAGCTTGCCTTGAACGCCGCAAAACAAAAAGCACGCTGTGACTATGGACAATACATCGGCGCGGGACCTGATAACTCAGATTGGGAAAACAACAGATCATTGCCGCCGCGTTCAGCGGGACTCAAAATGTATCTCGATTCAACATTCGGCGAACTCCGCCTCGATGACATGACTCTCTGGCAGCCTCACTTCCAAAACTGGCCGAAGGACATGCCCATCGTTGCTCACAGCGAAAGCCGAAGCATGGCCGCCGCCATCTTATTTGCAGCGATTTATGACCGTCCAGTACATATTGCGCATATTTCATTAAGAGAAGAAGTCTTGTTAATCAAAGCCGCGAAGGAACGTGGAATCAAAGTAACCTGCGAAGTCTGCCCGCATCATTTGTTCTTAACCCAAGACCTGACAGGTCTTGAAAACCTGACAGGTCTAACACCTGGAAGAAAAGAGGTCCGCCCAAGATTAGCAACCCAAAAAGATGTGGATGCCCTTTGGCAAAACATGGATGTGATCGACTGTTTCGCCACTGACCATGCTCCGCACACCATTGAAGAAAAAGATTCAGACAATCCACCGCCAGGTTTCCCGGGGCTGGAAACTATTCTTCCGCTATTACTCACGGCTGTTGACCTTGGACGTTTGAGCTTGGACGATGTCATTCAAAAAATGTACACCAACCCGAAAAAAATATTCAACCTGCCAGACCAGCCTGAGACCTGGGTTGAAGTGGATGAAAATGAAACCTACGAAATCAAAGCATCTGAGCAATTCACACGCTGCAACTGGACTCCGTTCGAAGGCTGGAAGGTGAAAGGTAGAGTCCGCAAGGTGGTATTGCGCGGCAAGACAGCCTTCGAGGATGGAAAAGTTTTGGTTGAAGCTGGCTATGGAAAAAACGTAAGAACATGATCGACTCGCTTAAGCACTTAAGCATGATTCCCTCCCGAAAGACATCGGGACGATGTGAGCGGTAGCGACACTTGCGCCGTACTTGATTTGCTTAGCAAATCATGCAGGTGAGGGTCTCTGAGACAATCGTAGAGATGCTTCGCTTTGCTCAGCATGACATATTGCGTAAGGTAATTGATTAATATGCGGGTGTATAATTCTTTGAAATTCTCCATAAGTTAAACAAGGAAAACAATATGGAAACCATGATTGTCTTGATCACAGTGTCGTTATTGCGCCTGGGCGTGGTCTTTCCCTTATTCTTTACAGCGCGTCGTAATCGACTGATTAACTTATATTGGTTAACTGCGCATTTTCTGGCACTTGTGATCGCGCTTCCATTCGCAGCTGTGGGGACTCTTGATAATCGCTGGATCTTTTGGACCTTTATCTCCATTTCAGAGATCGCCTTAATATTTTTTATTCACACCACCTTCTATCGAGGCCGCTCCAGTGCTTTGCCATTCTTTTTAACTCTGGCGATTATCGGCTTGTTTGGCGGACTGTACGGAACCTACACAGATAACTTTGAATTATCTGCATGGTTCGTGTACCCGAATGCAGTTTTGATCTGGGGCTGGCATCTTATAGAAGCCTTCCGCGCTTACGATAACATTGAAGAGGATAAATCCACCGAAGACTGGGTGAAATCCCGCTACAGCTTGATGATCACCTACTCGGTCTTTGACCTGATCTCTGCCGTTCTTGGTGTTTTGACAACGACCAACCTGATCACAGGCAGCGGCCTCGCTTTGATCACTGTTGTATTGAATTTTGCCAGCGGCATCACACAGATATTTACATGGGTAATGCCAGAATGGTTCCGACGCTGGCTTAACCGCAATCAAAAATTCAGCGCGCAAATGGATTCGAATACTCAGACCCGGCTTATCCTTGAAGTGATTGGGTCGGCCATGATGACAGGCAACACACTGAATAGAATATTGTGCTTGTTTGCTATCCGCAGTACAATCGGAAAAGTGTTAGGCACGGAAGATAATTCCCTTATCGAAAAACAAGTGCGCGTAATGAGCTATCAAGATTGGCTTGAAATCCTAAATCATCCTGAACTGAACAAACTATTATTACAAAACGGGACTCCCGCTGAAGTAGATAAAGCGATTGAGAAAGCAAAAATGGTCTTAACCGCTAAACAATCGCTGTTGACGCTCTCGGCTCAATAAACAGCCTGCGTAAATGTTTTCAATTAGCCAGTTCCTAAAATAGACCTCTTGCATAAGTAGTGAGGTTCCATATCTTCAAAATCTTTGAACCACTGAGACACGGAAACACTGAGAAAAATCGGATCTCCCGTTTCTGGCGGGAAATCTCTTACCACAAAGGGTCACGACGGTACACAAAGGTTATTTTAAGGGCTTTTTCCTTCGTGTTCCTTTGTCTCCTTTGTGGTTGAGAAAAATGAATCCCGTTAAAAACGGTAGACCCGAAAAATCTTTAAAATCTCCGCGCCTTTGTGTCTACGTGGTTAGGCTTTTTGACTTTTGCAAAAGCTCTAATCATTAGGCCATAAACCTGACCTGCGAATAAAACTGGTCATTTTGTAGGCAAGGGAACAGGAAAAGGCCGTAATTTCATTATAGCTATCCGAAATATCCTTATCCAGTGCCCATATTTGGGGGTTCTTGTTTAGACAACATTTTCACGAGACCCTGTAATCTGTGGATAACCCCCTCCAAACTGTGGAGAACTGCCTTTGCCTGTGGACAAATGGCACAATTGTTCGAAAAATGACCTAATATCTTTAAAACCAGCACCCCCATATATGGGGGTTAAAATTTAAAAAAACCAAGATATGGAAATTTCCGAAAAGTACTGATTATGACCAGAAGATAGGGGCATTAATGACCAGAGGTTTGGGTGAGTTATCCAGAATCAATCCACAGCTGGAAAATGCTTGAAAACAGAATCAGATGTCAGGGATGGGGTGAAGCGGGTTTGAGTCGCCACAGGTGGTATAAAATATTTTTTGTCCCCAGTATCCACAGGCCCTACTACTATTACGATTCCATATAAATATATATATACTACTTGAATCTAATAAGTGAAGAATGTACAATTCATAATAAGTAAGTCCGTTCCCATCTTAGCCAACCTTGGGAGGTTGCCATGGATATAATCAAAGTTTCAGCCAACTCCCGTACCTCTGCAGTTGCCGGGGCAATCGCAGGTGTGATTCGTGAACACAAACGGGCAGAAGTGCAAGCCATCGGAGCAGGCGCTGTAAA
>JAYVUA010000103.1:0-19778 GCA_043788255.1 Anaerolineales bacterium
GCAAGGCGGCACAGCGAGAATCACGCCAACGGTTGTAACCCAAAACGTGCCAAGGATGAAAGGCCAAAATCCAAACTGCCCATTGGTGGGTTTCCACACATCGCCAAAGAGCAGGTCACGTAATGGATAGGCTTGCAGGATCGGCCATGAGCGAAAGAGCAGGGCAATGGTAACGATAAGAATTAAAAGAACAGGCAGCAATGTGAAAATAAAAAAAGTGCGCCGCGCAAAATTGTTTTGCCGCATACGCGATGAGATTGCAGACCGGGTTAACCGGTCTGCAATCTTTTTGATTTGAGACTTATGAATTTGATCGCTCTCGTTCATTTGAGTTTTACAAGCGACTCAGTTTGTTGCTCAGGAGTGAGCGGCACGAACCCGGCGGATTCAAGATATTGCTGGCCGTCGGTTAATATCCACTTGATGAATGCCAGAGTCAAACCTCCGGGCTTGCCCAATGTGGCGAGGTTCTCGAAACGCGCAGGCGGCGATGGATACGTTCCGTTTGCAACAGCGTTGAAGGCATCTTCTTTAACTTTGTAAATTTCAACCGCATCTGCTTTGCCATTCTTATCAATGTCAATTGGCGGGATGATAATACCGGGCACCGTGTTGCCGTTCGAAAGGTCAAAGATACTGTTCAAGTTGCCGTAGCCAATCGCCAGCGGATCTTTGATCACTGTATCTAAAATCGAAGGCTCACCATTCACGCCAATGCCTTTCAAATCTTCCTGTGCTTTGCCGCCGCCAAACCTGGCCCATTGCTCCGCCGCACCAGAAGCATCGGAACGAGTGAATACATGAATTTCATCAGGGATGCTTGGGTCGCCGATCACTTCACCCCAAGTTGTAATTTCACCGGTGATATATATCTTCGCAAAGATTTCCTGTGAAATACCTTTTGCAAGAATTTGTTGCGCCAGCGGGTTTTCGGCGCTAATGATCGGGAAGACCGCATCCTTGGTGACCGACACCCAAAAAATATTCTGCGCTTCTTCTTCGGGTTTGATCGAGCGCGAGATCATGCCGATATCGACTGCGCCGGCGATGGTATCGGTCATGCCTTTGCCCGCGCCGCCGCCTTGCACATCGAACTCAACTTCAGGATGCAGCTTGTGGAATTCATCCGCCCAGACGGTCATCATGGGATACAGGGCGAACGCGCCTGAAATAGATATGACTCCGCTCAACTGCGACGCATCATTCGCAGGGACAACTGATTCAGCAGGCGCAGCAGTTCCGCAGGCTGAGAGAGTCACTGCCAAAACCAGAAGAGTAGATAATAATGAAAAAGTTTGTTTTCGCATGTTATGTCTCCAATTTGTTCTTATATTATATAAAGTCTATGGTACTAATATACTTTTAGAGTAAATAAAAAATGTAGAAGACCTGACAGGTTTACAAAATAACCTTATAAACAGGAAATGTATCGATAAAACCTGTCAGGTCTCGCACTGTTTACTTGATGCCGAGCTTCTTGCGGACCGCGTTCTGGCGTTTGGTTATATCTGAAAGCGATGTGTTATCCAGAATATCGGCAATGGCATTGCGCACATCACCCATCGTGAGGCGCAAACCGCAGGTCTCTTCATCAGGGCAGCCGCACGGCTCATACGCCATTTGGCTGACACATTTGATGGGAGCCACGGGGCCGTCCAGCACGCGGAAGATTTGTCCGAGGGTAATCTCTTTGGCAGACCTCGCCAGATAATACCCGCCGCCGACGCCCATCTTGCTATGAAGCAGTCCCGCATTTTTGAGAGTGAGTAAAATCTGCTCAAGAAATTTGGTGGATATCTGTTCGCGCAAGGCGATCTCCTTGATCTGCATCATTTGTGGGGCGTCACTTTTTTCAGCGGGTTCCGCCAAGGCGATCATAGCCCGTAGGCCATATTCACCGCGTTTGGAAAGTCTCATGTTTTATTTGTATCTCCTAGTATTCCAATAGACTATATTGATGTAAATCATAATTCAGCCGCTGAATTATGTCAAGAGATTCCCCTTCCCTTTTTATTATCTTTCTTTACTGCCTATTTCTGAAATACACAGACGGCAGACCGCCGTCCGCGGTCTGCCGTCTGTAATCAATCACGTGAAAAAACAGTTTATTCTCCGATAATATTCAATTCTTTGTAATATCGATCCAGCCAGAGATTAGACCAGCCCCAAAGCGTCGAATCAAGTACGATCTTTTTTACTTCGTTACGTGTCATCTTGGCTTCGCTTTCAAATACCTGTGTATTATGACGGCAGACTGCCAGCGTGCGGATGGCAAACATCAACGGGAAAATACAGCCTAGTCTGATTCCATGTTGCCACCACGGCAGAGATTTTACATATTGCAATGCCTGGCGCAGATGCCGTTCCGCTTTGTCTGTCATCATATCCAAAACTTTTAGCGCTTGTTCGCGATGTTCAGGATCAAAGAGTTGTTCCTTGGTAAGTCCCATTTCCAGCATGAATTTTTGAGGGACATACACCCAGCCTCGGTCAAAGTCTTCGCGCAAACCGCGGATCACATTCACAGTTTGCAGCCCAAGACCAAATTCCCGTGCCAGCGGCATGATCTCTTTTTCCTTGTTGCGGATGGTAATCGAATACCACGCGAATAATTGTGTCACCAGATATCCCACCCGACCCGCCACTTCAAACATGTAATCATCAAGATCTTTCTCATCATTAACGTTTGAACCTTGCTTTGTCCAGCGCGCCATGCCTTGCGTGCTGTTGATCACATGATGAACAATGATCTCCTGCACTTCATAAGGGAGGGAATGCATGTGCATTAATATTTCTTTTGAATGTTGTGCTACGATCGCATCTGGATTCTCTGTGTTGGCCTGGGTCAATTGACTCGTGAGGGTTTCTATCGTATCTTCTTCCCGAAGAATATTTACCCACAGATTCAATAGTACAACTTTTTCATTGGTGGCCATATCTTCATTATCTTCAAGATAATCTGACACTCTTAATAGCAAATAGGCGATTGTGGTTGCATCGCACAATATGCCTGGCAGGCGTTCAATTCCAATTGCAAATGTACGGCTGGTGATCCGTAATAGGTCGCGTGAATTCATAGGTGTATCCTTATCAGTGATGATTTGTATTTATAACCCACCTTTTACGATTTGGTAATGACTTTGGTACTTTTGTATAGTAATTGCTAAAGTCTTGAAGAGCTATATTTCTGTAACGAATCCTGCTTGACAAATTAGAACAAGTGTTCTATATTAGAGGAAGTCGATCCTTTCTTTCATCTGGTTCCAAAAAGGAGATTTCCCATGAACCGTTCTCTCAATCTTCAAATCAAACTGCTGCCCTTCTTAAAAAACATTTCCCTAAAGCGGGGTGCGATATTTGGCAGCATTCTAATCAGCGCTTTGCTTGCTTTTGAGTTATTTAACTTTGGTACAACCTCGTTTGCACTACAGGATGTGCTCGGCAATTTGAAGTTTGCAGGGTTTCAATGGTCTGCGATCCTTGCTTTTGCATTCTGCGGCATTGACTTTGCCGGTATTGCCCGTATCTTTACCCCGGAACAAGGCCGTGATGAGCCTGCCGAGGTTTGGTATTTGTTTGGCGCATGGTTACTAGCGGCTGCCTTCAATGCCATGCTTACCTGGTGGGGCGTTTCTGTGGCCATTCTTAATCACACGGCTGAAGGCGGCTCGTTGGTTGGTCAGGCGGTTATGATTAAAATTGTACCCATCTTTGTAGCGGCCATGGTCTGGTTGATCCGTGTTCTCATTATCGGCACCTTTTCTGTGGCTGGAGAACGTCTCTTTTCTCTTGCGGATGTAAACCAACGACCCGCTTCGTACCAAAATAATGGAGTCCGCCCTGCAAATAATCCTCAACCGGCCTTTCGCCCTGCTCAAAGCTTTAGCGCGAATCAGTCCAGTCAAAATTATCCACGCCCTGCGCCCAAGCCACGTCCAGCCCCGGTTTCTGGATATAACAATTATCCTGAGCCAACCTATCATTCCATCGGCATGACTGCCATGGGACATGGAGAACAAAATTCTTCATCCATGCGGAGATAGTTATTTGAAAGCATTCTCCATGTTCTTTAATAAGAGTGAATCACATGAGACGTCCGCAAGGGCGTCTCATGCATTATTTTAGAGATGCAGCACCACGATGTCGCTACTCAAATTCATCCAATGTGCTGTCACCGTGGATCATGACGTACAACCCACGCGGCCTGCCTTCATTTTTTTCGAAAATAAAATCGGTGATGATGTAGTTATGGGTAAATGCCGTTTCAAAAAGTTCGCGGGTGAAAGAACGCCAATCGCGAGCGAGACTGAAATCCTTTGATTTGAGTGCAATAAAATCGCCGGGAATCTCAGCGAGTAATAAACGGTCATCAAAGGCAGGGACATGTTCGGGTGGGTGCGGCAGGCCTTCGGTCAGGTTTTGAAGCGAATAAAATGGGTGTAAGCCGGAACGGGCTACATGAGTCAATTTTAAGGTTGGGCGTGAGCGTTTGCCAAGTCTTCTTTCAACGCGGCGTGTGTTGATCCACCAATCCAGTTGAAAGCGGTCAGAGGGTAACCCAACATTGAGGCCATCGCGCATTTCGCCGTATTCAGAACGGCGATAGGTTGTGCATACTGCGCCAAGTTTTGCGATATTGAGATATGCGTTGCGGCTGAGCAATGGATCATACGTCCAGGTGATGTGATCGAGTCCCTGATGGCGAACCATTTGCCATTGCGCTCGTTTGAGTGCAAAACCAATTCCGCTGTCACGGTGATCTGGGTGGATGCCCATCATGTGCGAGCAATGTTTTGGACGCGGCCCATCAGGCGTGGTTTCAAGACCGGGAATACCATAAATAAAGCCAGCCATCTTTTCATCTATGAATGCGCCAAGAACAAGGCCGCCATTATGGACTGCGGTGATGAGCATGTGTAATGGAACAACATCTGTTTCGGACCCCGGCCATACATCGCGTTGCAATTGCTCAACGAGCGGCATCTCTTCAGGCGTTTCGATCAGTCGAATATTTAAGTTTTTCATTTTTAGTTGGGACGAAGAAATGGTATTCTTTCAGTAATGCCGTCCCACAATCTTTGATACCATGGCTTTCGAATTAAGTAATCAAGACGGTAAGTGAAGCGTGCTGGCATTAAGCCGAAAACACGCGGCATTGAATCCACTGCGCAGGTGCGGTTCACAGCGAAGTAATCCAACCAGAATGAAGAGATGGGAAAGTTGGGAATCACACCTTCAAGAAAAACAGTCATTGCGCGCAGCGTAATCGGAGATAATGATACGAGAAGGCGGCGTCTGTGAGTCACGTCCATGATGGTTTCTATGATCTGTTGCAGCGTAAAGAACTCACTGCCGCCGAGTTCAAAAACTTTATTGAGCGTGTCTTTATTTTCAAGCGCCCATAACATGCAGGTTACCAAATCCTCCACCCACACAGGCTGCACCACGGTTCGCCCGCCAGATTGGATGGGGAATATACCGAATGATGAACGGATAAGACGCGAAAGATTATTGGTGAAATGATCTTCAGGTCCATATACAAGCGAGGTTCGCAAAATGGTATAAGGTACTTTTCCATTGCGGATATGTTCTTCAGCAATTCCCTTCGCTTTGAAAGCAGGATATCCCGAAGCGCGGGCAGCGCCAATATGACTGAGATATACGATTCTATCCACGCCCGCATCTGTTGCGGCCTCAACGAGATTCGCTGTGCCTTGAATATCTGCTGTTAAAAGATCACCGCGCGAGCCTTGATTCTCTGCACTGGCGAGATGAAAGATCACATCCACGTCACGCAGGGCGGCGCGTAAACCGCGTGTATCTGCAAGAGATACCACTGCCACTTCCACAGAAACACCTTTCGGCAGCCGCGGGGTACGCGGCGAAGGGCGTATCAGCACCCGCACCGGGTATCCAATGGATGTGAGCTGGCGTACGAGTGTGCGGCCGATAAAACCTGTTGCTCCAGTAACTAAAATCATATAAGAGATTATAAGAGACCGGGGGATGTTTTGGATAACTGAATTCCAAGGATGTGTTATCTACAAGTGATAAACCATACTGCTCATATTAGGTGTAAAATCTCAACTTGAAACGGGGCGTTTTCCCTTCTCCCCCTTGATATAGGCACTTTCAACTTAACAATTTTCAGGATATATAAATGGCGGACGTTACATTAGGCAGGATAAGTAAAATTTTGCGCGGAGTCTTTGAATTGCTTTGGACCAGGCAGGAAGGAATGCCTGCGAAGGAAGTTCTGGCACTGTTACCCGATGTTGTAAAACTAACCGAATATGAATTGGGTTACTCAAGTTCTGCAAATACACCAAAATATGAAAAGATTGTTCGGCTGGCTACCATTCCACTGGTCAAAGCCGGGTGGATGATCAAAAATGATAAAGGACGCTGGTTCCTTACAGAATCTGGCCGTCAGGCATGTCGAAAATATCCAAACGTTGAAGAGTTATACACAGAAGCCATTAAATTATATGAGGAGAGCAAAAAGAATTTCCCCTTATATAGAATTGCCATTGAAGAAGCAGAAGAAAAAGCATGGAGTTATATTCAAAGTTACCTGCAGGAAATCTCTCGAAATGAGATGCAAAAACTGATTGCTGATCTTGTTTCAGCCATGGGATATCATGTGGCCTGGATGGCTCCGCTTGAAAAGAATCAAAGTCCGATCGATATTGTCGCATATGTTGACCCTGTCGGAGCAAAGGGATTACGGATTTTGGTTCAGGTAAGTCATAAGGGACAAGCGGTTACGTTGGAAGGATTGAAAGCCTTCTCGTCCATACTGAGTGCCAGTGATTATGGTCTCTTTCTTGCAACTGGCGGGTTTACTTCAGATGTAATGGAACAGATCGGCACTGGGGTATTCAAAAAAATCACCTTGGTGGATATGGAAGGCCTGTATAGTTTATGGGTTAAGTACTATAACGAGTTGGGCGAAGAAGCAAAAAATCGTTTCCCGCTTAAAGCAATTCATTTTCTTAACAAGCAAGAATAGATAATTTTTTTCAGAAAATCAACATGCCATCTCCAAGAAACAAGTTTGAAGAGATAATAAATTTATTGCTGGAAGAACTTAACCTGGCAAAGCAGTGGGAAAGACCCAGTATTTTGTTGGCTATTCATAAATCCCGGCCCAGTCAGCACAAAGCGGAAACTGCTCTCAAAACTAAACTAAAAAAAACAGGCTCGAATGTTGTTGAGCTTAAAATCGATCATGAGTTTCCTGACGCTGTTCACTTAATATTAACCTCGAAAGCAGATATTGAAAAAGATGTATTCTTCATTTCAAATATTGATCAGGGCGGCGGCGAAGACGGAAGAAATGCATATCGAGCGCTGAATTTATACAGAGAAACGTTTGTTGAAAATAAAGTCAAGGTTGTTTTTTGGCTGACCTCAAGTGAGGAAATAAAATTACCGAAGTATGCACCAGATTTCTGGGCATTTCGTCACAGAGTCTTTGAATTCTCAAATATACATCAGTCAAAGAAACCCAGTCCGCCGGCTGGACTGTTACTGTGGGGCATGCAAAACCACAGTGGATCAACCAATGCTTTACATGAAAAGATAGTTTCTCGAAAACGGTTATTGGGTGAATTACCTGACAGCCCTGAGTCACTGTCCATGCGGATTGAATTGCTAAACGCTCTGGGGTATTTATACTGGAATTTGGGAGATGTAATGCAAGCAAAAGAGCAATTGTCCTCTGCTGTAGGTCTTGCTAAAAGAGAAGAATTTCAGACTGTCAAAACACAACTTCTGAATGGCCTGGCTATTATTTCCTATGAAATGGGTAACCATCAAGACGCATTTAATATCTATTCAGACCTTGTTGATATAAATCCAAAAAACAACTTGCCCAGGATAAATTTGGCTGTGGTTCTCTCCGCGATGGGGAAAAATTATCTTGCCACCTCTCAAGCTCGGAAAGCCATCAAACAGGATTCTAAGAATGCTGAAATTTTATATGTTTTGGGGTATTTATACTTTACACAGGGTAAATTGGATGACGCGATTGAATTATTTAAGAAATCCATCCAGCTAAACTCATCGATGGTGGAGCTTTATGAAATTCTAGGTATTTGTTATCAGAATTTGGGCCAACAGGATGATGCCAGGGAACAATTAACGCGCGCAGTTAATTTGGGTGGGAACCGTATTTTATACTCAACAATTTGTGAAGAAGCGCTGTTTGGCATTCATGAAGATGCAATTGCCAAATTAAAATATGCAATTATTTCTGGGGAAATATTAAAACACAACGTTCTTCGTGATCCGAATCTCAATGCTGTATTAGGATACTCCATTATTCGCGACCTTGATGTATAGACAAATCCAGCCATAAAGTGGATGTAATTAGTGGGAATTAAGCTTGCCGATTTGAAATGTCGTATTACAATATCATTGCAAAATGTATATTAAAATCCAGTTTCAAAGATTGGCAAATCCTGCTAAGCGGTGGAAGCTTAAAAACATGAATCTTGAAATTGTCGCCCTCCTGATTAATATAAGTATGTTGCTCGTAATGGTGCCGCGTACTTTTCGAAAGCCCAAAGTACCTGGGTCCAAAAGCATAACTAGTTTGACCGTTATACTAGTGATTTGGGTATTGGCATATTTGCTCAACGAAAAACAGTTTCACCTCGTATCTGACAAACAATTGATGGCCATCATATTATTTAGTGTGACAACGGCCGCTTCTGCCCAGTTTGCCTTTTCTCTTTCATATACAAATCATAAAAACTGGCTTAACCGTTCAACGTTAATCCTGCTGGCTGTTATGCCTGTACTAACGCAACTGCTTTTTTGGCTGGAGCCATGGCACAACACTTTATTTCAAAATCAGTACATATCAAAAACAGATATTGTTTTAAGTTTTTGGGCGAAAGCCAACTCGTTATATGTATATAGCCTGTTAAGCGTTAGTGTCTTATTACTGATAAACATATTCACTCAAAAACCCCGCAGTTTATTCTTAAGCTCGTGGACATTGTTCGCCGGGGCTGTGAGCCCGCTTCTTATTCAACTGTTCAACCTGGTTGGAACGAACCTGTTTCCAAGGATGGATCTTTCACTTTTTGGTTTTATGCTGGCTGGAGCTGGGTTTTCCTATAGCTTTTTCAATCATAAGACCATTGAGACCTTGCCGGTAACCAGGGATTTGGTCGTTCAAGAAATGGATGAAGGCTGGATCGTGCTGGACACGAAAAACACGATCGTGGATATTAATCCCGCTGCTGAAAAAATAACAGGCTTTTCTCGAAATGAAATTTACGGAAAACCTGTTAATTATGTATTGGGTGACCTGCCGAATCTTGCGCAAATTCTCGATGGAAATCGGGAAATACAAATGAAAAGAAGTATAAAGTCTGATGATGGCTGGCGATATCTCAACATCCGTGTTTCAAGCTTATACGATCAGGATAAAAATTTGTTTGGTCGTTTGATCGCTTGGCGGGATATTACGGATCAAAAAATGGGTCAGGATTCCCGCCAAAGAGCGCGGGATGAAATGTTTGTATTACTAAATGCAATTTCAAGCGCAGCAAGTAATTCGCTGCACCTGAATGATTTCCTAGCCGAGTCTATTTATCATATTGTTTATCCATTCCGAAGTCAGAGCGCTGTATTTTTCCTGATGGATGAAGCCGCTAAAAGAGGGGAAGAACCGCGGATGTCCATTGAGTCGCATTTTGGATTTCCGCAGGACGCGCTTGACAGACTTGCTTCTCTAACTGCAGCATCCCCGTTATTTGCAGGGATCACAGAAAATCAGCAATCTCTTTTGATCGAAGATGTGAGAAGCGATTCACGGGTCCCCAGGCCTATGCAGGATATTGATTGTGAATGTTTGTTAACCATTCCACTTATATCGCAGGCAGGGGAGGAGAAAAAACACCTTGGCTTTATATGTTTGACTCGAAAGGAAAAACCGATCTATAGTCTCGATGAAATTGTGCGCCTGACGATCATTTCAGATCATATTGCATCGTTGATTGATAACGACCGCCGTCGTAAACTGGCGATTGCCTTGTCGGAGAGACAGAGGCTGTTGCGTGACCTGCATGATTCTGTCAGCCAAAAGCTATATGGTCTGGTCACATTAACAGAAGCGGCCCAGGCGGCTCTGGAAGCGGGTTCCAAAGTCGACCCATCACAGATCCTTTCAAAAATTGGCGAGAATGCCCGTCAGGCGGTTAAGGAGATGCGCCTCTTCCTATTCCAAATACAACCTATCGACATCGAAGAGGATGGCCTGATATCAGTTTTGCATCATCGCCTGGCCGCTGTTGAAGGACGCGCAGATATAAAGGCAAAATTCCTTGCTGATGAAAATATTGAACTTTCCAAAGACAAGGAAATTGCTTTGTACTTTATAGCGCAGGAAGCATTGAATAATGTGTTACGGCACGCCAATGCAAAATCTGTATTTGTTACGCTGAAACAAAAAAGCCAGACTGTAACATTGGAAATTGTGGACGACGGGCGCGGATTTGACCCGAAAAATATGGACATCGGCGGACTTGGATTGCAAAACATGAAAGAAAGAACACATCAAATGGATGGGCAAATCAAGATCAGCTCAAAACCTGGGAATGGAACAAAGATCACAATAAGTGTTCATAAGGGACAGATTGTGAAACCGGTAAAAATAAAATGATAGATAAAAAGCCCATACGTGTTCTGGTAGTGGATGACGAAAGTGTTGTGCGTGAAGGGGTGGTCGCAATCCTCTCGCTTCAACCTGACCTGGAAGTGGTGGGCGATGCTCGAGACGGAATTCAAGCCGTGCAGATGGCAAAAAAAACCAAGCCGGATGTAATTCTTTTGGATATGGTCATGCCCAATCAGGATGGCCTGGCTACGATACCGATCATAAAAGATCTTTTGCCCAACACTTGTATTTTGGTTTTAACAAGCTTTGCAGAGTCTGACCGTGTCTATCAAGCCATTAAGTCCGGGGCATTGGGATACTTGCTTAAGGACGCAACTCGTGCGCAACTGCTTCAGGCAATTCGCGATGTGTCAAATGGACAGGCTTCGATCCAGCCATCGATAGCCATGAAAGTTATTCATGAAATCAATCATCCGGAGAAATTGTTATATACCGCGTCACCGCTTGCGCCGCGCGAACTGGACACTTTGAGGCTGATCGCAAGAGGTTTAAGTAATCAGGAAATTGCAGATCAATTGGTAGTTCATGAGCGCACCATTGCGAAATACGTAAGTAGTATTCTCGATAAACTTCATCTTGCTAATCGAACCCAGGCGGCGCTTTATGCGATTCGTGAAGGGTTGACGGAACCTAAAGGGAAAAATAAAAAATAAAATAATTTTCTAATAGCCTGTCTGAGAAATCAGACAGGCTATTTTTATTTAACCCGCCTTATGTAACGTCATGCTGAGTAAAACGAAGCACTTCTGCGATTTCCCAGGCTTAAATAATTTATGACATTCATCTTTATATGGTCATAAGTGCGACAGTTTGCGACTGGTCATTAGTGACCATGACTTTAGCACTATTGTGTCCCTGAGGAGAATTGTAAATGCCATGTTAATGCGGTTCACGGTATTGAGCTTGATTTATATAATGATTGCAAGATAAGACATAACAACTACTGGATATGGGAGCCTACATTGTTTCTTGGAAAATACATTTGCACTTTGGATAAACAAAACCGTCTGTTGCTCCCCTCTTTGTTTCGAGATCAACTTTCGGGCGAAGTCTATATTACTCAAGGTTTTGACCGTAACCTGATGTTCCTGACCAACAGCGCGTTCCAGGATATTTATGAAGGAGTAAGAGCGTTGAATATCGCAAACCCTTTGGCGCGGTTGTTATTTCGAATGATCCTGGGAACTGCTTTTGAATCGAAAGCAAACGAAAAGGGTCAGATCGAAATTCCTGAGGGCTTGCAAAAATTTGCGGCACTGGGCGGGCAGGTTCTGTTGATCGGGCAGGGCAATTACTTTGAGATCTGGTCGCCTGATCTGTGGCAAAAGCAGGAAGAACAACTGGCAGACGCGGAAACCAATGCCAGCAGATTTTCAGAATTAACGATTTTGGCAGGATAAAGCCGAAATGAAGTTCAGATCTTATTTCCTGAAGCAGGTCAAAATATGAAAAAGATTCGTGTCCTTGTTGTGGATGATCAAAACGTAGTGCGGGAAGGGATTGTCGCCATTCTTTCGTTTCAACCTGATATCGAAGTGGTTGGCGAAGCAGTCGATGGGATTCAATCTCTTGAGATCGCCCGCAAGACCAGACCCGATGTAATTCTCTTGGATATGGTCATGCCGCGCCAGGATGGGTTGACCACCATCCCCATGCTCCGAACGATCATACAGGATGCAAAAATTTTGGTGTTGACCAGCTTCGCAGAAAGTGACCGTGTGTTTCAGGCGATCAAGGCCGGGGCGCTTGGATATATGTTGAAGGACATTACACGGGCGCAATTGCTTCAGTCCATTCGTGATGTGGCATGCGGACAGGCCTCCATTCATCCTTCGATAGCAATGAAAGTGATCAATGAGTTTGATAAATCTTCAAACGCTGCGCATAGAGTTGAAGTCCTTACCCGCCGCGAATTGGAAGCGCTGCGTTTGATCGCCAGAGGCCTTAGCAATCAGGAAATTGCCAATACATTGGTGGTTCATGAAAGAACCATTGCCAAGTATGTCAGCAATATTCTCAATAAACTTCATGTCACAAATCGTACGCAGGCGGCCTTGTATGCAATTCGTGAAGGCATTGCTGTTTCAGTTGCAGGTTAACTCATAGAGGAAATGATGAAAAATTTTGATTACATTCGAGCAACTGATTTTGACAGGGCGTGGTTGAACTTTGAACTGGACCTGCCGCTCAAGCCTGAAAAAAATGGGAAAACAAATCCCTTTTATGTGGATCGCCCGGGCAATCCGATTGCAGAACTTACCGACGCTTTATTAGCTCCGTTCTATCGCCCTCCCAAGTTTTTCTTTTCAGGCCACCGCGGCTGCGGTAAATCAACCGAGTTACTGCATTTGCTGAACAACCCTGAGATTCAAAAAAAATACTGGCCGATCAATTTCAGTATTCGCGAAGAAGCAGACATTATTGATATTGATTTCCGTGATGTGTTGCTTGCCATTGGTGGAAAATTATTCCGCGAGTACAACAAAAAAGGCGGCGAACTTCCAGAGCAATTGCTCAAGGAACTCTACAGTTGGAAAGGCAAAGTGGAAAAGGAAATCTCCACGGTTTTGGAAGGCCGCTCAGATGTTGAAATGAGCGCTTCGATCGATGCCTTTTTTGCAAATGCCGGGCTAAAGATCAAACTTGAGCCGGCCACCCGTGTTGAGTTACGTCAGGTCGTCGAAACTGATATCACAGGTTTGATCGCCATCATCAATCATATCGCCGCTGCAATTTACAGCAAGGAACATCTTATTCCTCTCATCTTAATTGATGATATGGATAAACCCGATCTCGATAAGGCGCGCGCAATATTTCATGAGCGCAGAGAGATCATGATGCAGCCCAATTGCGCCATTGTTTACACAGTTTCAAGCGCATTGTTCTACAGCAAGGAGTTTGATGCCATTCGTGACCAGGCTGTATTTTTACCAAACATCTATTTGCATCCGCCCATGGGGCCGAGCGTTCATCATGAAGAAGGTTACAAAACTCTCAAAAACTTTGTTCATCAAAGAATGACATCTAAATTGATTGAACCTGACGCCCTGGAATTAGCTGTCACTTATAGCGGAGGTGTGTTCCGTGAACTTGCACGCATCATGCGGACCGCGATTGGGCGCGCCAGAAGAAGAAATGCCAACCTTTTAGATTGTACGGATATTGAATGGGCAGCTTCTGAGATTCGCAATGAATATCGGCGCATTCTTGATAAGGACGATCTGAAGCTCTTGAAGAAGGTCAGCGAGAATAATCGTTTGGAATATAACGAACGCCTTCGCCCTTTGCTGCAGCTTTTAGCCCTGCTCGAATATCGTGACGAAGAGAATTGGTGTGACATTCACCCGGTCTTGAGGAAATTATTAAATGACTAATCAAAGTACGGCGTCTTTTGATGATCGAATAGAGACCCTGTCCCAGGAATTGGAGCTGGCGATTAAATGGGCACGTCCTTGTGTATTGCTTGTTGGATACAACTCTGAGTATGTGCGCATGGATGTGGAGACAGCCCTCGAAAATTATTTGATCGACCTCGGTCACAAAACTGCCGCGCTAAAAATCAAAGGCCAGGGTGCCAACGAAGTGATCGATCTCTTGAATGAGTTTGACGATGCAGCTCATACCGTCTTCTTTATTGATGGGCTGCGCTGGGCGCATGGCAGGGATGCAAACATCTATACAGCCCTCAATGCACAAAAGGAATTCTTTGTTGAGAATCGTGTTCGTGTCATCTTCTGGTTGACCCAAAATGAAATGTCAGACCTGGCTCACATGGCTCCAGATTTTTGGTCACGCCGTCATTGTGCGATTGAGTTCTCTGAATCACCAAAGGTAGAACAGGTATTGCAAGGTGCGCTTGAGTCAGCCTGGCAGGGAATTGGTGAATATACCGACCAGCTTGAAGATACAGATGCAAAAATCACCCTGCGCGAATCTTTGCTCACTGAACTTCCAGAAGAAGAGGAAGCCAGCTTCTCGCGAGCCAATTTATTAATGACTTTGGGAATCTTGAACTGGCGCAAAGGCGATTACGAAAAAGCTGGCGAACAATTAAGAGAGGCCCTTAATGCTGCCTCGAAAATTCAGGATAACTGGTTTGAAGCGGAATGTTTCAATGCGATTGCTTTAGTGGAAACCAGTTTGAACAGATTTGATGAGGCGATCAACGCCTACAAACAGGCAATTCGCCTGGCTCCCGAGCAGATATTTGCATGGAATAACCTTGGAAATCTATGCATAAAAATTGACAGAAACGATGAAGCGATCATTGCATATCAAAAAGCAGTCGAGTGCAACCCAACAGACCCAATTGGCTGGAATGGCTTGGGAAATGTGTACTCAAGAATCGGGTATGTCGACGATGCGATCGCTGCTTATCGAAAGTCGATTCAGTCCATGCCATCATTTGCATATCCATGGAATGGACTCGGTGATGTGTATGCAGGTATGAGCAGATTCGATGAGGCCATTAAAGCCTATCGCGAAGCCGTCGAATTAAATGCGCATTATGTGACCCCCTGGCTGAGGCTTGGCTCATTATTCGAGAAACAGGACCGCTACCGTGATTCGATCAAAGCATATCAACGTGCTTTAATGATCGACCAAAAAAATAGCGAAACCTGGAATGAAATGGGCAGAGTCCATTTGAAATTCAAAGCATTTGCAGATGCAGAAGATGCTTTTTCAAAAGCCCTAGAATTCGATCACGGTCACGGCTGGGCTTATAGCAATCTGGCTTTTGCTTTTTCACTTCAGGGAAAATGCAAAGAAAGTGTCCCATTGTTCTATAAGAGCATTGCGCTCTTGAACGAAGCAAAAGATAAAGCGGTTGCATGGAATCGGCTTGGGAATGTCTATCGCGAATTGAATGAATATGAAGATGCGATCGCTGCCTACCAAATGGCCGACATGCTGGAACAGGGAAAGACTCCTGTGCTCCCAGCCACTTTGGAAAATACCAGTGTGTTTCAAAATGAAAACAAGTCACTTAAAGCCGATAAACAGGAAAATACTGAACCCATGAATTCACAACCTGTTCATGAAGTTGAACAGCCCACTGAAACTATAGAGTCAATCACCGCTGATTCACCTTACTGGATATTTAACCCGTCACTAAACAGCAGTATCACGAAGTCCCCTGCGTCAGAAGTTCAAGCACAAGCCAAACCCGACGCCGAAGAAGACCAAGCCTTTGGTCTTAATGAAGTCGTTCAAAAACAAAAAGGAGATGTTATGCAAGAACAGTTAACTGTAAATACACTGCCTGTCAGCCTTCGGCCTGCGCTGCATGTAAACCTTGGTGATGAGGTCAGCGACAACGAGGTTGAAAGCACCAATGCCCATGTATGGAATGAAAAAGGAAATGTTCATTTCAAACAGGAAAACTTTGAAGAGGCCATCAATGCCTATAACAAAGCGATCCAGATTGACCCTTCCTTTGGATGGCCATACAGCAATTTAGCCCTCGTTTATTTTACACAGGGCAAATATACCGAGGCGATCCTGCTTTATCAAAAAAGCATTGACCTGTTGGGCTCCAACAAAGACAAGGCCCTGTCCTGGAATGGACTTGGAAATGTCTATCGCTGCGTGAATGATTATGCCAATGCAGTCATTGCCTATCGGAAAGCTGCTGAGCTGGATACCGCCACAGCAGGTATGCGCGATACGGCGGATTTCTCCCAAATGGATGAAGGTCTAAAGACCGCGAAAGCCTGGAATGAGCTTGGAGAATTATTCTTCAAGACAAGATCCTACGTGGATGCAGTCAATGCTTTCAATAAAGCCATTGAACTTGAGCCAGCCTCGGGCGCGGCATACAGCAACATGGGCCGTGTTCTGACCTTTGAAGGCGAGTTCTCCGAAGCGGTCGCTTATCTTGAAAAAAGCATTGAATTATTCAACGATGACAAAGAGAAGGCTGTCTCATGGAACAGACTGGGAAATGTATATCGTAAGTTGAATAATTATGATGGTGCCATCAGCGCCTATCAGAAGGCCATGATCCTTGCAGATGAAGGTGTTAGTTTGCTCACGCGTGCACGATTTAGTTTGTTGAGCAATTGTTATGTCAACCCGTAAATTCAAAATCATAAATTCCAATGGAGGTAGAAATGAGTAACTATGAGTTTTGGGACGAACTAGGCAAAATATTTAGCGCAGTTGTTGCCTATCAGGAAAAAACAGTTGAATTTAATGATCGTTTCATCACGCCCTGGATCCGATTGGGCAATGTATTCGACAAGCAGGATCGCAGCAAGGAATCCATTTCTGCTTATCGGAAAGCCATCGCAATTGACCCAACCAATCCGAAGACCTGGTACGAGCTGGGTAATACCTATTTTCAAATGAATGATTTTGAAAATGCAGTGGAAGCCTATCAAAAAGCAAGCGAGCTTGCTCCTGATTCAGGCTGGGCATTCAACAATCTGGCACTCGCGCTTGTCAGCCAGGGTAAACATGAAGAAGCCATCCCTTTGTATCAAACCAGTATTGGGTTGCTCCAGGATGACAAGGACAAGGCTGTCGCATGGAATCGGCTTGGAAATGCGTATCGCAAACTCAATAATTATGAACAAGCCGTGAATGCGTTCACTCAAGCGGATGTGTTTGATTCGGAAAACGCTGGTTTCCGAGATGAGCTGGATGATGTCTCAGATGGGCCGAGCCTTGTCGAAGCAGAGCAGGCTGAAGGTCAGGATGGAAGCGAAGTTGTTGATCCAATTCAAATGGTTCTTGATAACAGTCAGGAATTGGATATCGCTGCTGAGGTCATGTCAACTGATCTTGAATTGACTGAAGAGGCAATTGCTGTTGTGGATGAAGAGCCCGCATCAGAGCCAACGGCGGAAGTTGTTTCTGAAACCCAGGCAGAGATCGCCCCTGAAATCATTTCTGAATCTGAACCCGTTCTTGAATCAGTGGAAGAAACTTTGGAAGCTGTAAGCGAAGTTGCCATTGAAGATGAAGTTGAGCAAATTGTCATCGCTGATGAGATTGAAGAAGAGATCGAAAGCGAAGAGATTGCTCAGCCAGAAGCTATTGCCGAATTAGAAGCGTTTCAACCTGTGAAATCGAAAACAGTGCTTGAAATCGTTGAAGAGGTGATCGCAAAAGTTTTGGCAAAGTCCTCGGCAGAGAAAATCGTTGAAGACGAACCTGTGCTTGAAACAGATGCAGAGTTGCCTGCGGCAATCGAAGAACCTGTAGCCGTCGTTGAAGAAATTGAAAACCCGCTTGCGGAAGTGGAAGAGCAGGAAAACCAAATCGCATTCGCTGAGTTGGAGCTTGTCAATGAAGTTCAGCAGGCTTTGGATGACATTGAAGTTGTTGCATCAGAGCCAACCTCTGAAATTGAAACAGAAGCGGTTGCTCAACCTGTTGAAGAAGCTGTGCTTGAAGTTCAAGCTGAACCCCAGCCCGAAGATGAGTTGGTGGAAGATTCATCCATGGCAGCTGGTGACTTGGTTTTAGATATTGATCAGGACCAGGCTGCACAGCTCATTGCTCAAAATGTAAGCGAAACCTTTACCGATACTTTATTTGTTGTCAACACTGAAACAGAAACTTCTGATGCTTCTTTATTGATCGTGGAAAATACTGTTGACCAGAATATCGAAGTCCAAGTTGAGGTGGTAAATATCGAACTTTCTGTTGATGAACAGAATATCGTTGAAGAAGAGATGCAGGTTGAACCCGCGAATGTAGCCTACGAGGAATTCCTGAAAGATAATAATGGCCATTTCAAGATATTCGTCCACGAATCTGCGAAAGAAAATGAAGCCGCGCAAGACTCTCTGCTGCCTGCAGAACTCATGGCCAAGATCGACTCCACTGGCGAAATCCAAATTGAAGCGGATGCAAAGAACGCGCATGTTTGGAATGAACTTGGTAATGTCTACTTCAACAGCGGCTCGTATGAAGATGCTGTGACCGCCTACAGCAAATCGATCGAACTTGACCGTCAATTCGCGTGGCCTTATAGCAACCTGGCTTTGGTCTATGTTCAAAAAGGACGTTTTGCGGAGGCGATGCTCCTATATCAACGAAGCATTGAGTTGTTTTCAAATGACAAAGACAAGGCTATCTCGTGGAACCGCCTTGGGAACGTATACCGCCGCCTCAATGACTACGACAATGCGATTGCTGCCTATCAACGTGCCGATGAATTGGATACTGACAATACCACGCTCTCATTGCAATCTCGTTTCAGCCTGTTGGGCAACTATCAGATGGAGAAAAAACCAAGTTACGCAGCCTAATGCAGGAGATCACGATGAGCGAACACGAACTATGGAATGAACTAGGTAACCTGTATTTTATATCTGGCGCTTATAACGAAGCTGTTGACGCTTATTACAGATCAATACAACTGAATGGTGAATTTGGACGACCATACAGTAACCTGGCTTTAACCTACGTGAAGCAGGGCGAGTATGAAAAAGCGGTTGATCTATATAAAAAAAGCATTGCTCTGTCGGGTAATAATAAAGAGAAGGCAACGGTATGGAATCGGCTTGGAAATGCATATGTACAGCTAAAAGACTATGACGAAGCTATGCTCGCCTATCAAGTGGCAGATGAGCTGGAAGAGAATAACAATGAGAGTTTTGCCGCGGCTATTTCAGCCGACTCCATCCAGCTTGAACCCTCAGTTGCTTTCGCCGAATTACTTAACAAAGTGCCAGATATTTTTGCAAATGATAAGCAAGATGCGGTTATGGCATCCAGTTTACAAAATGAACCCGAGGAGGTTCTTGTGACCAGCCTGCAACATGTACAGGAAATAATCGAACCTCCCTCGCTGGATGCCGTAACTGTTTCAAAGATAGCAGATGATGTTACAGAATATCAGCAGGATCTTTCAACAGTTTCAGAAATATCATCTGAAACATGGGCCGATGCGAATGTGGACTGGGAGATGGAGATTGACAGTTCTGTGGACCAGGACGCGGATGTGTATTTTCCTGACCTGGAAGATGAAAGTCTGACAGGCTGGCTGCCCATTCCTGAAATGGAAATCATTGAACCTGTTCAAGTACAGCCTGTCACATCGAACAATGTTGAAGATGATTTTGTCCGTGAA
>JAYVUA010000104.1:0-42956 GCA_043788255.1 Anaerolineales bacterium
TGAATTTAGAATACTTGATTCACCCCTATCACCTTGAATCACCATCGTTGATGAACCGCCGCCATCAAGAGCCATTGCATAATGAGCGCCAAGGTCCAGTAATAAATCTGCCAACTCTTTATATGTTGCACCAGTGCTATAAAAAGGCTGCCTGCCGTCTACCACTACAAGATAGAGCCATCGTCCGTTATGGTTTACACCAATGGCAGTACGTGGATGAAGTGTTTTGTCATTCAAACCTGAAATGACCTTGCTCCCCATAATCAGCATGATGTCGCCAGAAAGAGCATTGAAAATCTTATTGGGCGGATCATTAAACGTAAGATCATTTCGGCGGCTGATATACAACGTAGGCTCAGACCCGATATCCTGCAAACCATCAGCATACATATCCCCTACTGAGGCTGAAAAACCATTCGGTGTGACAGGGTCACCTATATGAGGGTAATAATCTAAAGGACCACGAGACCACCACGGGAAAAAACCATCTCCATTTATGGCAATTTGAACTCCAAATTCCTGCAAAAATTGAGAGGTGGTTCGTGCTTTTATCGCACCGCCTTCAATTTCATCAGGAGGTGTGACGATAAATCTCAAGCCTTTGATATTTTTTGTGTCGATTATCAAAACATGAGCAACCATGGAATGAGGCAGGTAACGAACGATACGGTGATAGGTTACGCCTTTAAAAACTTCTCTCTTTAAAGATACGGGTGCAGGACGGCCATTTAAGTTCAGTAAATAAATAATCGCTGGAACAGTAACAGTCAGAATTATGACCCATGACCAGTGAAACCTTCGGTTTATTGTCTTTTTCATATGGTAATAATATCAAACCAAGATAAATTGGAAATAAAAAGAGACGGGTGTTTTCCCGTCTCTTTCTCTACAATAAGCCTACGTTATAAGATTTCTTGTTCTGCTTTTCGCATGGATTGAAATGATTGAATTGCAACTTCCAGCATGGAAAGATCAGGGGTGCGTGTGGTGAGGTGTTGTAAAGCCAGGTTTGGCTTGATCAACAGCTGAACGATTGGGTTATCCAAATGATTGGCGGTCCAGCGGATGTATTCGATGGCAATGCCTGCGAGAATAGGGATGAATAATATGCGGGTGACCAGCCGCCATACAATTGACATGGGGCCGAGCAATGTGAACACCAATATGGATAGTAAAACCAACGTAAGCAGGAAGGCTGTTCCGCAGCGCGCATGTTCAATGGGATAATTTGCGACAATTTCGGGAGTCAACTCTGCGCCAGCTTCAAAGGCATTGATGGTCTTATGTTCAGCGCCATGATACATGAAGAGGCGTTTTACATCAGGCATAAAGCTGATGCCCCATATATAGCCGATTAAAAATAATAGGCGCAAAACTCCTTCGAGCAAATTGCCTATCCAAAGCCCGGAGGAGGCTGCATTTTTTGTCAGGAAGTGCTCGGCCCAACCACCCAGTGCAGCGGGGAGCAAAAAGAAGAGTCCAATGCCCATGGTTAGAGACAGGCCTAACGTTAAGTAAAGCGCCGGCCCTTCCAGCTTTTCATCCTCGCCTGTTTGGGTATTCGCAGAAAGTGTGAGCGCGCGCATTCCCAATCCGAGGGCATCCCATAAAAGAATGGAGCCGCGTAGAAATGGGATTTTTGTAATGCCTGAACGATAAACATTGGCAAGTTTTTCTGTGTGAATCGCAATCGTGCCGTCAGGCGCGCGCATGGCAACAGCATATGCTTTTTGCCCGCGCATCATTACGCCTTCAATAACTGCCTGCCCACCGTAGGTAATAATTCTATCTTCCATTAAGTCCTTTTATTTCATGTTAAAAAAGAAATGGATAAACGCATCCATGTTCTTATGCCAGGTTGGCAAATGCATACGCTCATTCGGCGAGTGGACATTGTCATCGGGCAGGCCGCCGCCGACCAGGCCTGATTCAACACCGCAAATATTTTGCAGCATGGCGACAACGCCGATCGAACCACCTTCGCGGCGATATAAAGGCTGCTTGCCCCACACAATTTCCATGGCGGCGGCCATGGCGCGCACGCCGTTGTTATTAACATCGGTGATGGCCCACGGGCTGTCGTGCAGAGGTTTTACTTCCCAGGTGATGGTCTTGGGCGCGTGCTCTTCAAGATATTGCTTCAACTGTTTTTCAACAATGGCGGGATCTTGATCTGGCACAAGGCGGCAGGAAATTTTTGCCATCGCCTTGGCGGGAAGGACGGTCTTTGAGCCGGGGCCAGTCCAGCCTGATAGCAAGCCGTTGATTTCAAGCGTTGGGCGCGCGCCTGTGCGCAGCGCGGGGGTATATTCTTTTTCACCCCATAACGCAGGCACTCCTGTTTGTTGTAAATAGCTTTCTGCAGTTGTAGGAAGTTTTGCGGTATCTTCGCGTTCCTGATCTGTTACAACACGCACGGAATCATAGAAGCCGGGCAAGGTCACAGTTCCATTTGCATCATGCATGCCTGCAATTAATTCTGCCAATGCCTGGGCTGGGTTATGGACGGTGCCGCCAAATAAACCTGAGTGCAGGTCGCGCGGCGGTCCATAAACATAAACTTCGAAATAAGCGAGTCCACGCAAGCCGAATGTGATGGTCGGTTCATCGGCTGAAATCGCACCTGCATCGGGGTTCAAACAAAAGTCGGCTTTGAATAAGTCTTTATGCTTTGGCAGGAAATTGCCCATATTCATGGAGCCGATTTCCTCTTCGCCTTCAAGCATGAACTTTAAGTTGACAGGGAAATCGCCTGTCTTCATGATGGACTCAACGGCATTCATGGTTGCCATCACTTGTCCCTTCATGTCTGAAGAGCCGCGCGCGAAAAGATAATCCCCTTTTATCGTTGCATCAAAAGGAGCTGTTTCCCATAACTCGATTGGGTCAACGGGCTGTACATCGTAATGACCGTAGATCAATACAGTTGGCGCATCAGGTTTCTTTAACCAGTCGCCATAAACCACAGGGTGTCCACCGGTTGGCATTAACTTTACATTTTCAATGCCTATGTTTCGCAAGTGACTGGCGGCCCATTCTGCGGCCTGCTCCACCTGTACTTTATATGCATCATCAGTAGAAATAGATTCGATTTTTATAAATTCAGAAAGCTCTTTTGTAAATCGCTCACGATTACTGTGAGCATATTCAATAGCTTTTATTACGTCAGACACAGCTTGCTCCTTGAAAAATCAAAATACTAAGGTTGAACAGTTGGAACTAGCGTTTGTTCCAATGTCCGTCGCGTGACCAAATACCATTCATTGATCAGTGCAAGGCGGTCACTCACATCGTACATGGGAGCAACTTGCACGCCTTGGACTTGTGCATCTACTCCATAAGAATAAACGGGATAGTACAAAGGCAAAGATGGCATGTCTTTGGCAAAAACAACTTGAAAATTTCGATACAAACGCGCGCGCGTTTCAAAGTCTGCTGCGGTGCGAGCTGTTTCGAGGAATTCGCTGGCTGTGCGATTATCCCACTGCGAGTAATTTTGTCCACCGGTGGCTTCAGATTGATGCCAGAAGAGATACGGATCGGGGTCGGGGGTGCGCGCCGTGTTCAAGTCTGCCAGTGCTGCTTGATATTTACGCGAGGTGAGAAAATCATTGACCAGAGAATCGTATGTTACAGACTCCAATTCGATTCGAACGCCGATCAATGCCCAATCCGCTTGAATGGCTTGAGCGATTTGAGTGTGGACCGTGTCATCGGGATGAAGCAGGGTAAAGGTTAAAAATTGACCGTCCTTGGCGCGCACATCTCCGCCGCCGGCAGGAATCACATATCCCTCATCCTTCAGTAAAGCTGACGCTTTATCCGGATCATACTCAAAGTGTTCGATCTCGTTATAGTAGGCCCAGGAGCCAGGCAAAATGGGACTATCTGCAACAATGGCCTGTCCCTGCATGATGTGCGAAACAATTTGATTCCGATTTATGCCAAGCAAAAGGGCATGGCGCACTTTTTCGCTTTGCAGGAACGGCACATCTGGATTGTTTAGGTTTAGGAATACCAAACCTAATTGAGGCAAACGGCTGGCGTAGACGGATAAGTTTGGTTCAGCCAGAGCTGCTTGCAAAACATCAGTGGTAAGCCGACTCACACCAAGCACTTCGCCTTGTTGATATGCATCCAAAGCCGATGCAGAACTTGGGTAAAAGCGAAAAACGATTTGCTCGATAAATGCACTGGGAAGGTAATACTCTTTGTTAACCACCAGCACCACACCTGTGATCTGTCCGCCGCTGGTCAAGAGTCGATCAAATTTGTAGGGACCTGTGCCAATTGGTTTCAAATTGAACTCAGCATTGGAAAGCTGGTCCGCTGAAACGGATTCAAGCAAATGCTTTGGTAAAACCCCAAATGTGGCGTAATCTAAAAATGGAGCAAATGGTTCGGGAAGTTTGAATTGAAAGGTCTTATCGTCAAGTTTCTTTACTTCGATTTGAGACCAGAGATCTTTGATATCCTGCGGGAAAAGTGAGCCTGAACTTTTGATAAGCTCAATGGTAAAGATCACATCATCTGTTGTGACAGGTTGGCCGTCATGCCAGACTGCATTGGGTCTGATCGTGAAATTGTATTGCATACCATCGGAGGATGAACCCCACGATTCAGCCAGGTCTGGTTCGGGCAAGCCGTGTGAATCAAACTTCATCAATCCGCTGAATATCAGGCGGTTGATATCCCGGTCAGCGGGATTATTCCAGTCGAGCATGGGGTTGAGCCGCGCCATTGACCCAACCAAGGCTTCGGTATATACCCCGCCCGAGGCTGCCTGCGGCAAAACAGGAATGCTAATTGGCTGCTGACTAAGCAACAGCAAAGCTACGATCACGACTGTGACCGCGACAACCAAAATCTGCCAGCGTAATCTTTTCATATGGGTTATAGAAATAAAGAAAGGCCGCCGCAGCCCATGATGAGGGCAATGGTCCGGCGGCCTTTACAGGCTTGTGATATTTAGCGTCCGAGAATAATGATGGTGATCACGAGACCAAAAAAGACCACACACAGTGCTATCGTCACCCAAAAGAGAACGCGTTCAATACCACGGCGAGCGGTGAATACGCCGCCCGTATCAGCACCAGTCAGACCACCCAGCCCTGCGCCCTTGCTCTGCAGGATAACGCTGAGGATCAAACCCACTGAGGTTATAATCAGTGAAATATCCAAAAACTTAATCATACAATATGCCTCCTTGAAATTAGCGGACAGATTATACCTGTTTCAGAAGTGAATCGTCAACAAGGGTTTGAGTGGAAAGAATTTTTATCTTTTCAAGAAAAAATAATGGAAAAATTTATTTTGAGGGTTTTTCATGCCAGAAGTTGTTGTTAATTTACACATGCATACCCGCTACTCTGATGGGAGCGGCATACATCGCGATATTGCAAAAGCCGCATTCCTGGCAGGCGTGGATGCAGTTATTGTGACCGACCACAATATCCTTGTGCAGGGTTTCGAGGGCTATTATAAAGAGAAGAACAAAAAGATACTGATGTTGATCGGGGAGGAAGTGCACGATCAGGCGCGGGATCCGCAGAAAAATCACCTTTTGGTATTTGGAGCGGGGCGGGAACTTGCCACCTTCGCAGAAAACCCACAGCAGTTGATTAACCAGGTGCGCGATTCGGGCGGGGTTTGCTTTCTCGCGCATCCTGACGACCCCGAAGCGAAAGCCTTCAAAGAGACCGATATTTCCTGGGAGGATTGGTCGGTTCAAAATTACACAGGCATTGAACTATGGAATGCTCTGAGTGAATTGAAAACCGTTGTGCCCACAAAATTACACGGCGCATTTTATGCCTTATTTCCAGCTTTTGTGGCTCATCAGCCAATCCCGTCCACGCTGGTGAAATGGGATGACTTACTTTCACAGGGTGGAAAAGTAGTGGCAATCGGCGGCTCGGATGCGCATGCGCTTCATATGAGCCTTGGACCAATCAGCCGCGTAATTTTTCCTTATGAGTTTCACTTCCGTACAGTTAATACACACGTGCTGACCTCAGAATCGCTAAGCGGTGAAGTAAACAAAGACAAGAAATTAATCTACGAAGCCATGGCGGCTGGACATTGTTATATCGGCTATGACCTGCCTGCTTCCACACGAGGCTTTACATTTACAGCGCAGGGAAAAGAAAAAAATGCGATTATGGGCGATGAACTCCCTGTAAAAGGCGGCGTGACTTTGCAAGCCAGGCTCCCCCACCAGGCCGAGATTCGTTTGCTTAAAGATGGAAATATAATTCAAACTTGGAAGAATCAATTATCCTGCACACATATCACCTCGGAAGCTGGTGTGTATCGAGTGGAGGCTTATCACAGATATCTTGGTAAACAGCGCGGGTGGATTTACAGTAATCCGATTTATGTACGGTAAATGCTTTTCGGACAGAATCAAGCCTCGGTTACGAGCGAAGTGGGTTCATCAGCAATTCACATTATGTCGTTGCGGGAAGAGCACTTGCTCTTCCCGACAAAGCAATCCCCTTTATATGAGGAGACTGCTTCGGCTCACCCGCCCTGGCGGGCGGTGCCAGGGAAGAACAAGAGCGCCTCGCAGCGACAAAACCTCATCCAGCCGAAGAGGTTTTGTGGTAAACTTCGCCCGCTAAATTAGTGCGTCTTCAATAACGTGCTTTCCGTTCCCAACGAGCCAACGGCTTGGATAGGAACAAACCCATGGAAAGGAGGTTTTCCCTATGCGTAATTATGAATTAGTTTGTGTGATCCAGCCCGATCTGGATGAGACTGCTTTTAACGGTGTCGTTGAAAAAGTTAAAGGCTGGATCAGTGAATCAGGCGGCACGGTAGATAAAGTTGATGTTTGGGGCCGCCGCAAGCTGGCCTACATCATCAAAAAGCACCGCGAAGGTCAGTACGTTCTGTTAAACATGACCATGAGCCCGTCTGCCCTTTTTGACCTTGAACGCAACCTGCGTTATCAAGAGCCAATTATTCGTCACATGCTTTCCGTAGCCAATAGTTAATTTTTCTTTGTTGCATTGCCCGGTAATTTTTACCAAGGAGATTTTATTATGAGCCGAGGCCTAAATAAAGTTCAGATCATTGGACATCTTGGAAAAGACCCTGAGATGCGTTACACCCCATCAGGGAAACCTGTGACCACTTATTCTGTGGCAGTCAGCCGTTCGTGGAATAGCGCGGACGGGGAACGTCATAGCGAAACAGAGTGGTTCAATGTAGTTGCCTGGGGCAACCTGGCTGAGATCTGCAAACAGTATCTCGTAAAAGGGCAACAGGTATACATTGAGGGACGTTTGCAAACCCGCCGCTGGGATGACAAGGAAGGTCAAAAACATACCAGCGTTGAAATTGTTGCAAACGAGATGATGATGCTGGGCGACCGGCGCGATGCAAACAACAACCATTCACAGGAAATCGAATCTGCCTCCGCTGAAAATGGCTCTGCCATGGTGGAAGATGAGTTTCCCTTCTAGTTTTTTGGAGTAAATCATGAGTGAAGAACGTAGTGAACGTAGTTACGGCGGCGGTGGCGGTGAAGGTGGTGACCGCAGGTTTTTCGCCAAGCCCAAGTTTTGTCAATTTTGCGCCGATAAGTTGTTGGTCATTGACTATAAAAAGACCGACCTGCTTCGCAAATATATAACCGAAGAAGGCAAGATCCGTCCGCGCCGCCAAACTGGCGCATGCGCAAAACACCAACGCGTAGTGGCAGCGGCTGTAAAACAAGCCCGCCACGTGGCATTTCTGCCTTTTAGCGGAAAATCTCTCGACGATAGCCGCTAGTAATTGCTGATAAGTAAAACGGGGCATGGGATTGCGAACGTGTCGCATCCATGCCCCGAAATTATATTAATGTCCCAAAATATCTATTATTTCATATTTGGATAAAAGTTAATTTGGGGTCCTGCAAAATTTAGACCGATTAATAAACTGTAGCCAATATAGTTGGCTACTTTCATGAAGGAGTATGAAATGGCAAACGAACCGGGCAAAAAGTCCGTTGCGAAGACCAAGAAACACGTTGCCCGCCTGCAGCGAGAACAACAGCAGAGCCGATTGGTTTTATATGTGTTCATCGGCATTCTTACCGCTGTTGTGCTTTTACTGATCTATGGGTTTTTGGATATTAACTATTTCCAACTCAAGCGTCCTGTCGCCAAAGTTGGTGAGACCAAACTCCTGGTCAATCAATTTGAGCCGCGTGTGCGCATGCAGCGCCAGCAATTAATTGGTCAGTACCAGAGTCTGGCAGCGCAATACGATCAATATCAACAATTTTCCGTATCCCTGGGAATGGATCTAAGCCAACAATTGCAACAAATTTCAACTCAGGCACAACAGATCCAAACCACACTGGATACTCCTGAGAGCGTTGGCCAAACTGTTTTGGATCAAATGGTCAATGAAGAATTAATTCGTCAGGAAGCTGCCAAACGGGGCATTACGGCCAGCAAGGAAGAAATTGATACAAAAATGCACGATGCCTTCGGTTATTTCCCAAATGGCACCCCAACAACCGCACCTACTGCGACTGAGATTACCATTCCTGAAATCCCAGCCGAAGCTTTCACAATCGTGACGAAAACCCCGCTTCCAACGGCAACCCTACCTGCCACAGCGACACCGAATGTACTCGCAACTTTGGGAATTTCCCCCTCCCCAACTGCAACCCTCTCACCGACTGAAGTCTCAACCAGTGAGCCAACCAGTACCCCGGCTCCCACCGCAACACCTTATACCCTTGAAGGGTTCCAAACTGAAGTCGAGAATTCCCAGAAAAGTATTTCAAAACTTGGCTTCAATGAAGGTGCCTATCGCAGACTTTTTGAAACTCAAATATTACAGGAAAAACTTAAAGAGGAACTTGTTGCAGACGTTCCCGCCGCGACTGAACAAGTTTGGGCACGCCACATTCTTGTAGCTGATGAAGTAACCGCTCTCAATATTATCGAGAGAATAAAGAACGGCGAAGATTTTGCCGAGCTTGCGAAAACCTTATCAACCGATACCGGGTCAGGCGCAAACGGCGGCGACTTGGGCTGGTTTGGGGCTGGCGCCATGGTCCCTGAATTTGAAACTGCTGCATTTGCCTTGAAAAACCCAGGCGACTACACAACCGTACCGGTTAAGAGTCAATTTGGATATCACATCATCCAATTGATCGCAAAACAAAATCGTCCGCTTACAGCAGATCAATACAATGCAGCCAAAGACAAAGCCTTTACTGATTGGCTCGCTGCCGCCCGCACTGAATATGGTGTGGAAACATTTGATGTTTGGAAGGAACATCTTCCTGTGGAACCAAGCTTTATCTCCATCGCAACTGATTCAGCAATTGCAGCTCAAACCTCACAAGCAGAAGCAAACGCTCAAGGCGCTGCCACTGCAACACCCTAAGCTTTTAAAATAAAAGGTTAAATCAAAAGTGCCCATCTCAAACCTGAGGTGGGCACTTTACTTTAAGTATTAGACCTCTTGCAAAAGTCAGAAAAACTTATTTACGGGAGTGCAAAAGTTCTACTTTTGCGTTTCGGAAGTAGAACTTCCGAACTCCAGAATATAGTTATGCAAGAGGCCTATTACAAATTACGCACTATCCCCTCTTCAACAAATCATCTGTGACCTGATCAAGACGCAAACTAATCACCTGGCTGGCAGAATCGCGTCCCTTCGTGATTCCGTAAATCACATCTGCGGCCTGCACGGTGTTACGGTTGTGAGTAATAATAATGAACTGGGTTTCCTTGCTCAAATCCACGAGCAGGTCACGGAAGCGGCCCACATTAGCTTCATCAAGCATCGCGTCCACTTCATCCATAACGCAGACCGGAGTGGGTGAAACCTTGAGTAAAGCAAATACCAAGGCAATCGCTGTCAAACTTCTCTCGCCGCCAGAAAGCATCGCCAGCCCCTGTTCACGGCGGCCCGGCAGACGCGCTTCAATTTCAATACCCGTATCAACCAGGTTCTCAGGATCGGTCAAAGCCAACCGGGCAGAACCTCCGCCAAACAAACGCACAAAGGTTTCACGGAATTGTTTATCCACCGCATCAAAGGTGCGGATAAATTCCTTCTTTGTAATTTCATCCAACTCGGCGACAACTTGCTTTAAATCCAATTGAGCTTTGCGTAAATCTTCAACCTGGGTTTTCATGAAAGCATAACGTTCACTTTCCTGGTCATACTCAATTTTCGCATCTGGGTTGATCGGTCCCATACGGCGCAGCTGTGCACGATGATGATTCAACTGTTCTTCAATTTCAGGCGCAAGCTCCGTCACGATCGGCAACTGCTCAACCATGCCATCCAATGGCAAAGGCACAGGCCCAGAGACATCGGCCGCGTAATCAAACATCACCAATCCAAAATCGTCGGTGATCTTTTGATGCAGGTTATCCAATGCTTCCTGCTTGCGCATTTGTTCCAACTGTACTTGTCCATATGAACGTTCTGAATTTGCAAAAATGCGCTGCGCGTTGGCTTCTGATTCCTGCAAACGTTTTTCTTCCTGCTCTGCAGATTCCAAATCTTTTTCAGCAGGTTCGATCAACACACGCATCTCTTCGATCTTGCCATGCAAACCAGATTCGTTTTCGCGCAGTCTGGTTTTTTCATTATCCAAACCAGTCAAAGAATCTTCGGCTTCCTGTAAACGAGTCGCCAATTCAACACGCCGTGAATCAAGCCTTGTGATCTCCTTAACGCGTTCGTCTTTCTTTGTATTCGCGGCTGCCACACTTTGCTCAGCCACAGCAACACGCGTACTCCAATAAGAAACCTGTTCCTGCAACTCGTCGGCAGCAACCTCTGTTAATTTTCCAGAAGTTTCCTTTAGCTGGGATTGCAACTCGACAGAACGATTTTCAACTTCAGTTTGAGACTCAAATAATTTTTGCTGGATCGAAGCAGACTCTTGTGTCTCGGCTTCCAACTGAGTCAATTGACTCTTCTGCCACTCCAACTGACGCTGTGTCGACTCAGACTCCAGCCCAGCCTGCTGCTCGGTCTCCTGGCATTCGCCCAATCTGACGCGGGCTTCGCGTGCATCTGTATCTGCCTGCGCAAGTTCGCTTTGCACAGCAGCGAGTTGGTTCGATAATCTCTCAACTGTGTCATTCGATTCAGCAAGTTGTGTGATGAGTCCACTCAAAGCAGATTCGAATTCCCGTTTCTGACGCGGCCTGCTCAGGGCGGAGGAAGAAGCGGTCTTCCCCGCTATGACGAGTCCGTCACCACGGAATACTTCCCCGCGCAGAGTCACCACGCGCGCGTGAGTCGGCAAATCCTTGATCAGCCTGCGCGCAGAATTTCGATCACGCGCGATCAGGGTTTGACCGAGCATTAATCGAACAGCGCCGCGCAGTTCATCAGGCGCATTGACAAGTTCAGACGCAACGCCAATACAATCTATATCATTTGAATTATTGAGCGATTTATTTTCACGATCATCAAGTGGCAGCAAAACCGCGCGTCCCGCATCATTTGATTCGAGCAAGCTTAACGCATCTTCGAGTTGACTCGCGTCAAGCAGAACTGCATCGAGGGTATCGCCAAGTGCGGCGGCAATAGCCGTTTCAAGATCCGCAGGGACATCGAGAGCCGCGCTCAGCGCGCCGCGCGCACCCGTGAGCTTGGATTGACGAGCGGCATCAAGCAAATAACGCGCACCTTCAGCATAGCCAGCCAGCGACTGCTCAGATTGCTCAAGCACTTCAAGCTGGGCTTTCAAACGTGAGTGATTTGATTCTTCTTTTGTGCGCTGCTCCAGCGCATTTCGGCGTTCACGTTCAATCCGCTCCACTTCGCTCTTTTTGCTGACTACTTTATCTTCAGATTCCTGTAGAGCAAGGTTGGCTTGTTCACGGGTGTTACGGGCGGTTTCATGCTGCGCCTTTGCCCTGGCCAGAAGAGACTCACCGTTCGTGATCGCGGTTTTCGTTTGTTCGATCTTTTGTGTTTGCGATTCGATACGGGACTTTAATTCATCCAAACGCGCATTATTCTCTGCACGCTGCTGGCTATGGTTTTCAATTTGATTTCTTGTGAGTCCAAGTTGGTTTTCCAAATCAGCCCGTTCAGTTTGACGGGCTTGCAAAGAGTTTTGTGCATTCGCAAGTTGAGATTTGGCTTCTTCGTATTCACTTTGAATACGGGCAACATCCTGCTCTGCTTCGCCAAAATGATCGTTGGCAAGATGCAATTCATCCATTGCGCGTTCCTGGTCAGACATAATGAAGGCTTGTGTGTTCGTTAACGCGCGGCGGCGTTCTTCAAGAACTGCCAATTCACGGCTGATGGCTTCACGCTGATTATGTAATTCCGCAGATTGACGATGCCAACCATTCAACTGAGCACGCAAACCAGAAAGGCGCTCTCGGAAAGCCGCATACCCTTCCTGAGATTTTTCATGCACAGCACGGGATTCGCGTACACGTGTGTCCTGTCCACGGACGGTCTCGCGCACATCGGTCAGGTCACGTTGGGCACGATGCCAATGAAAGCCATACCATTCGCGCAGAACCATTTTCATATCTGCCTGTGCGCGGGCGAAATCAATGGCACGCTTGGCTTGTCTCTCAAGGCTTTTGATGCGCGGCTCAAGTTCTGCCATGATATCAAGTACACGTTCGAGGTTTCGTTCAGTGTTATCAAGTCGTTTCAGAGCATCGTCACGACGGGCACGGTATAAACCAACACCCGCGGCTTCTTCAAACAAACGGCGGCGGTCATCGGCTTTCAACGCGAGCGAAGCATCCACCAAACCCTGACCGAGGATCGTATAAGTCCGTTCGCTCAAGCCTGCCTGCGCGAGCAACTCATTCATCTCACGCAAACGCACATGTTGATCATTGATCAAATAATCATTATGACCATCGCGATGTGCAACGCGTGTCATCGCAACTTCAGAGAAGTCTACGGGCAGCCATTGTTCAGTGTTGTCAAAGGTGATCGTGGCTTGCGCCATGCCAGCTCGTGCGCGATGCTCGGAACCAGAGAAGATCATGTCTTCAGTTTTCTTGCCGCGCAAAAGTGTATAGGATTGTTCGCCCAACACCCAGCGAAGAGAGTCGGCAATGTTCGATTTGCCAGAACCGTTTGGCCCGACAATCGCGGTAATTCCGCTCGCGAACTCAAAGACAGTCCGCGATGCAAAAGTTTTATATCCGTGCAGTTCGAGCGATTTTAGACGAAGAGGCATGTTTTAATTTTCGATTTCTGATTTACGATTTTAGATTACACCCAAATTATTCAACGCATCCTGGGCAGCAGCATGCTCGGCGTAGCTTTTACTGGTTCCTTTGCCACCGCCCCTTACCACGCCAGCTATCTCCACCACAATTTCAAAAACAACTGCATGGTCAGGTCCGCTGGTGCCTACAACGTGATAACGCGGCGAACCCATTTTTTGTGCCTGAGTCCATTCCTGCAATTTACTCTTTGGGTCGTTAATTTCATTTAGGATGATTTCGCGGGCGTCTTCCAGAATTGGGTGGACAAACGCCTCCACCTTACCGAGGCCTGCATCTAAAAACAATGCGCCGATCAGCGCTTCGAAAGCAGAACCGAGCAAATTGTCACGGTCGTGACCGCCAGAAGAAGCCTCACCGCGACCCAAACGAAGCGCGCGACCCAATCCCAATTTGCGGGCGAACTTTGCAAGCTGTTCATTGCGGACAAGCGCCGAGCGCATCTTGGTCAGATTCCCTTCAGGCATTTCAGGAAAACGGTTATATGCCCAGGCGCCCACAATAAAATCGAGCACCGCGTCACCGAGAAATTCCAAGCGTTCGTTATCTTCAACGGTCAAAGGATTCTCATTGACGTAGGAACGATGGGTCAGAGCACGTGTCAGCAAGGCTAAATTGGAAAAGGGCAGACCCAGCCGTCGGCTTAGGTTAGAGGCGGGTTCTACATCCCGCGCATTTGAATTGTTCATTAGTGGGAACCTCCCGGAACTCAGGGAGCGCCAAACCCCATCCAGCATAGGGGTAGAGTCTCGCGTTCCATCAGTTCCAATTATTAAGCGGGCTGAATTGTAACCTGAATTTTTTAGGAAAGTGATTTTTTAAGATAGAATGGGAAAATCATTCTGGAGGAACTGTGACTGAAGTCAGCAACGAAACACGATTTTTGCATGCAATAGAAATGGGGCTGGGTGCCTGGCAATGGGGAGACCGAGTCATTTGGGCTTATGGGCAATCATATACAGACAAGGAAATACGCGAGGCATTCGATGTTTCTCTTAACCTCGGAGTTCGCTTCATTGATACCGCAGAAATTTATGGTTCGGGTTTTTCAGAGCGCCTGCTTGGCAAGTTCTTAAAAGAGACTGACCAGCCTGTTTTGGTGGCGACTAAATTCTTTCCATGGCCCTGGAAATTTACGAAAGGTTTTATCCCGCGTGCATTAAAAGGAAGTTTGGATCGCCTGGGATTAGACTCGGTGGATCTGTATCAAATCCATTCATCCTCTGTAACCATGAGCCCAGAGGTCATGATGGAAGGCATGGTTGAATGTATAAAGCGCGGCTGGACGCGCACCGTAGGCGTTTCCAACTTTGGCGAGAAACGAATGATACGCGCCTATTCAACACTTGCTCAACATGGAATTCCGCTGGCATCCAACCAGGTGCATTACAGCTTGATCAACCGCGAAGTGGAAAAGAATGGCACGCTTGCTCGCTGCAAAGAATTGGGAATTCGGTTGATCGCTTATTCGCCGCTTGAAAAGGGATTGCTCACTGGAAAATACACTTTAGAAAATCCGCCTCCAGGCATACGAGGGGGTTCGCAAAGTACAGATTTATTAAAGAAACTTCCACCTGTGATCAAGTTGCTGACAGAGATCGGTCAGAACCACGGTGGCAAATCTGCTTCGCAGGTTTCATTGAACTGGTTGATATGCAAAGGGACACTTCCCATTCCTGGGGCGAAGAATGCGAAACAAGCAGAACAAAACGCTGGCGGCGCAGGTTGGAAGTTAACTGAAGAAGAAGTGGCAAAGTTGGATGAAGCAACGGATAACATCCGCGAATATTCAAAAGCATAATTATGGAGAAAAGCTTTATCCATAAATTCTTCAAGGCCATTCTTTCCCAAAAACAGGGAGATGATATGGAAGCAGAATCCAAGTCATGGATGCTGCAATGTCCTGCTTGTAAACACGAACGCTCTTTTTGGGAAATGGGTGGAATACGATGGAAAGCTGCGGGAAATCCACGCTTGTATCGGCGCTGCCCAAACTGTGGTCAAACAGCCTGGTTGATGGTTTATCGAAAAACTGGGTAACCCTAATTTAGAAAAAAAGAACGGACACAGTGCAATTACTGTGTCCGTTCTCGTTATGCGCGAGTGTCGTGTTCTGAATCGAACACATGCGAATGCATGTTTGCGATCCATTGCTTGCCGTCTTCAGTGAGACGCAAATATACAAGCGCATCCTGAATATATTGATTGACGCTCTCCCAATAGAATGAAGCATAATTCTTACGCATATCATTCGGAGATTTATATCCGAGCCGCTCATTCAACCCAAGCTCTTGAAATTCAAAGAACAAGGCTGGGGATTTTCTTAGATAATCTGGGTCGCCGAGCTGGCCAATAAAATCCGCAGCGCGCACCAAGCCGCCGTATCCTTTTGTGTCCTTATACATCTCATCGGGAGGAGATGGGAAACGAGTCATCTCAATAAAAGAAGCGATCAAATCTGCATCCAATTGTTTGGTCATATCTTGAAGCAGCCCCGTTCCAAAACGTTCCTTCACAAATAGTTTACTGCGGTTGACATGATAAGGCGTAAGCGCAACGTCTGTTCCTTCGGGGGAAATGTAAACCAACTCATCTCCCACCCCTGTAGCAAACATATCCTTCGTGTCATTCCTGCACACCCCTTTGACGTATCCAATATCATGGCATAATACAGCGAGCATATAATTCATCCAGTCACGCGGAGTTACCCCTCCCTCGCGCAGATGCTTCCCCTCAATGATCGCCTGACCTGCGAGCGACACCATGATCGTATGGTCAATGTCATGATAGAGTGCGTCTGAATTGGAAATATTCTCAAGGACCAAGCGTCCACACCACACAACAATGCGGCCAAAGGTGCCATCTACATCACCATAGGTACGGTTATATACGGTTCGCAATTGCTCCACGAACATGTCAATCGTAAGTTCCTGCCAGTTGATCATAATAGGCTCACCTCGGTGTTAAAATAAACAGATACATTCAATGATTTCAAAAGTTTACCAGAAAGCACCTCATTTTATACAGCGGAAAATTATTTTGATATGACATCTCCACACATCTTTTGTGCTGTATGGAATCTCATCGCTACAATCCTTATGATTAAAGGTAATTCCACATAACTACAATGCAACCAAAACTTCCTCTCATCCTCATCGTTGGTCCTACTGCCGTTGGAAAAACAGAACTTGCGATTCAACTCGCACAAAAACTTGTGCAGCGTGGCGAGATCATCTCTGCTGATTCGCGTCTCTTTTATCGCGGCATGGATATTGGCACAGCTAAACCATCATCTGAAGAGCTTGCACGTGTGCCGCACTATTTAATTGATATCGTCAATCCAGATGAAACTTTAAGCCTGGCAGTTTTTCAGGAAAAAGCTAAAGAGATCATCGCGGATGTTCATCAGCGTGGCAAGCTCCCCTTTTTAGTTGGCGGCACAGGACAATATATCCGCGCAGTGACTCAAGGGTGGACGCCGCCAGAAGTTGTGGCAGATGAGCGGTTACGGGGTGAATTAGAAAAGATGAAAGAAGAAAGAGGAACAGAGTGGCTACACGCCAGACTGGAAAATCTTGATCCAGAGGCAGCAGCAAAGATCGATGCCCGCAATGTGAGACGAACGATCCGCGCGCTGGAAGTTATTATGACAACGGGCAGGAAGTTTTCAGATCAACGCGGGCAAAGTGATTCGCCTTATCAATTAATTACGATTGGCTTGACGCGTCCACGGCCTGAGTTATATGAAAGAGTGGATCAACGTATCGAAGCCATGTTTGCAAATGGATTTGTGGATGAGGTAAAAGGCCTGCTGGCAAATGGTTACTCCCCCACTCTACCAAGCATGTCTGCAATTGGGTATCGGGAATGCATCAGGGTAATTAACGGTAAATTGACGATTGAGCAGGCTAAAGTCGAGATGAAACGCGTGACTCGGATTTTTGTCCGCAGGCAGGCAAACTGGTTTAAAGAGTCCGATCCAAATATTAACTGGTTCAAAGTTGAAGATGGGATTATTGAACAAGTCGAGAATTATATTCGTCAATTGTTATGATACATTGGGATTGCTTCGCCTGGAAGAACAAGAACCCTCTTCGCAAAGACATATTTAAAATTGATTGACTTTTGATTCTCGATTGTATATACTTCAATTAACCTTTGAAGGAGGAGCAGTTATGAATAATCAACCGTGGCTTGCGCATTACGATAAAGGTGTACCCCAATCAATTGAATATCCCAAAGTACCGCTGTTTCATTTTCTGGAAGAAGCTGCGCGCAAATATCCTGACCGTGCCTGTACAATATTTAAAGGTGCATTCATTTCTTATAAAGAAATGAATGCGAAAACAAATCATATGGCAGCCGCGCTCGTGGAAATGGGCGTAAAGAAAGGCGACCGTATTGGGATTTTTATGCCGAATACGCCGCAATTCATGATCGCTTACTTCGGCATTATGAAAGCCGGTGGCGTGGTAGTGGCTGTAAACCCCACTTACCCTGTGGATGAAATTTTGATACCAGTAAACGATGCGAACATTGAGATCATGTTTACGCTTAGCCGTTTTTACGATAAATTGAAGAAGGTCAGAGAACGCTCCAAATTAAAGCGGATCATTGTTACCAATATCAAAGAAGCCCTGCCGCCCATCACACGTCTTTTGTTTACACTCGCAAAAGAAAAGAAGGAAGGTGACCGTGTTGAGTCGCTTGCAAATGGTGACGTATGGATGAAAGACCTGCTTGCGAAACATGCCAATTCTCCGAAACCAAATGTAGAAGTGGGGCCGGACGACACGGCACTTTTCCAATATTCCGGCGGAACCACCGGCACTCCAAAAGGCGCTGTAGCGATGCACCGCAACGTGGTTGCCAATACACTTCAGATCAAAAGTTGGATGACGGGTCTGGAGGAGGGTAAGGAAGTGGTCTTGATGGGCATTCCGCTTTTCCATGTATACGGCATGGTGGCAGGAATGAATTTTGGAATGGTGATCGGGGCGAGCCTGGTGATGGTGCCAAATGCGCGTGACTTGAAGGATGTATTGGTCAACATCAGCAAATATAAGGCTTCTATTTTTCCAGGCGTACCTTTGTTATATAACGGGCTAAACAATCACCCTGATGTTAAAGCAGGCAAATACGATCTTTCCTCGATTAAAGCGTGTATCTCGGGTTCTGCTCCATTGATGCGCGAAACCAAGGAAGAGTTTGAGCGCCTGACTGGCGGCAAGTTATTTGAGGCATACGGCCTCTCCGAAGCTCCTACCGGTACGCATTGCAACCCATTGAATGGTGAAAATAAAGTAGGCTCCATTGGGTTACCTCTGCCGGATGTAGATGTAAAACTTGTCAGCCTGGATGATGGCGAAACTGAACTCGCACAAGGTGAGATAGGTGAGATCATTATCAATGGGCCGCAAGTGATGAAGGGTTATCACAACATGCCCACCGAAACAGCCAATGTCTTAAGACAATGGAAAGACGGAAAGACATGGCTTTTCACCGGCGACATTGCCCGAATGGACGAAGATGGCTACTTCTATATCGTTGACCGCAAGAAGGAACTCATCAAGCCCGGCGGCTTCCAGGTATGGCCGCGTGAAGTGGAAGAAGCGATTATGGATCATCCCAAAGTACTCGAAGTAGGCGTTGGCGGCATCCCTGACCCGCAGCGCGGCGAGACGGTCAAAGCGTGGATTGTTGTGAAACCTGGTGAAACTCTAACAGAAGCAGAGCTCAAGGCTTTTTGTAAAGAGCACCTTGCTCCATACAAAGTACCCACCCACTACGAGTTCCGCAGTGAATTACCCAAGACAACTGTTGGGAAAATTCTACGCCGTGAATTGGTGAGGCAACATAAAGAGGGGAAGTAAAAAGATCAAGATAAAAAGTTAGACGTGAAAAGTAAATAGCAAAAGCAGTAAGACAAAAAGGAGTTCCTCGAAATCGAGGAACTCCTTTTTTGATCATTTTATTTTTTACTCTCTTACGCGATCTGCGGAGTACCGCTCTTCTTCTTGCCAAACGGGGCTGGGAAGAGTTTCTCGAAATCTTCGCGATTGATTGATTCAACTTCAAGCAACTTCTGGGCTACAAGCTCCAGTTGTTTGCGGTGCTTCTTGACCAGGGTCTTCGCAAGCTTGTAGGATTCTTCCACGATCTTGCGGACTTCCATGTCAATCTTCACGGCAATCGCTTCAGAATAATCGCGCTGCTCAGAGATTTCGCGGCCAAGGAAGATCATTTCTTCCTTCTGTCCATAAGTCATGGGGCCCATCTCAGTACTCATGCCCAAACGAGTAACCATGGAACGTGCCATGCGGGTCACTTGTTCAATATCGCCAGATGCACCAGAAGTAATGTCGTCGAAGATTAACTCTTCAGCGGCACGACCGCCTAAGGCCATAGCCAAAGTGGCGAGCATTTTCTTGCGCGACATGAGAACACGATCTTCATCAGGACGGAACCAGGTTACGCCGCCAGCTTGTCCACGACCAACGATGGTCACTTTTTGAACAGGGTCTGCTTCAGCGATGGCATTTGCCACTACTGCATGACCAGCTTCATGGTAGGCAATGATACGCTTCTCTTCATCAGAGATCAGGCGGGACTTGCGCTCAGGTCCCATCACTACGCGCTCAATCGCTTCTTCCATTTCAGATTGGCCGATAGATTTCTTGTTTCGGCGGGCAGCGAGGATGGCAGCTTCGTTAACCAGGTTTTCCAAATCTGCACCGACAAAACCAGGAGTGCCACGTGCAACAGTAGCCAGGTCAACTTGAGGATCCAACGGCTTGCCTTTGACATGCACTTTGAGAATGGCTTCACGGCCTTTTACATCAGGACGATCCAAAGTTACGCGGCGGTCAAAGCGACCGGGGCGCAAAAGTGCAGGGTCTAAAATATCAGGTCGGTTGGTAGCGGCGATGATGATTACGTTCGTGTCGGTACCAAAACCGTCCATTTCAACCAACATTTGGTTAAGGGTTTGCTCGCGTTCATCATGTGAACCGCCCAACCCGGCACCACGCTGACGGCCCACGGCATCAATTTCGTCAATAAAAATAATGCAGGGTGAATGTCGCTTGGCTTGATCAAAAAGATCACGTACACGGCTTGCGCCAACGCCAACGAACATCTCAACAAACTCAGAGCCTGAGATGGAGAAGAACGGCACACCCGCTTCACCAGAGACAGCTTTGGCAAGCAAAGTTTTGCCTGTTCCAGGAGGGCCTACCAGTAAAACACCCTTAGGAATACGGGCACCAAGTTGAATAAACTTCTGCGGCTCTTTAAGAAATTCAACAATTTCTTCAAGTTCCTGCTTTGATTCCTCAGCCCCAGCTACATCAGCAAATGTAACTGTAGGATGTTCGCCGCTAAACATGCGAGCGCGGCTCTTACCGAAGGACATGGCTGCATTATTACTGCCCTGTGCCTGGCGGAAAATAAACCATAGCACACCACCCATAAACAGAATGGGCAGGAGATACAACGCACCGCTTAACAAACCTCCCCAAGCGGAAGGTGCACGAACTTCGATGACGACATTTTCGGGGGCGAGCTGCTCGGTCGTAACGCCCAGACTGGCAAGCTGATCCACCAGGGTTGCATTCGGCTCTTTACGAGATTCAACGCCGTCTGCTTCTGTTCCATTGGTATACACAACTGTGATGGTATCGTCACTCTCGATAATAATTCGAGCGACCTTTCCTTCTTCCACAGCTTTTGCCACTTCATTAATAGTAAGTGGCTCTTTTACATCGGCATTCTGACGAAAGCCCATGTAAAGCATTGCCCCAATGGCAACGAACAGCAGGATGTACACAAAGATTGATTGACTACGGGAATTCACGGAATCCTCCAAATATGACTTGCGGCTAGATTATACCAAGCCCACAGCCCAGACGCGACGTGCAAGCCAAATATTATATGATTCTCTAATACGTCTCATTTTTAGCCGAAACCTGCTTGCAAAAACAATCAGCCCGAAGTTTCCCTGGAAGAGAGCTACAATATATAACAATTTCTTTGAAAATGCCTTAAAATCGTAGGATGAATATCACTAACGATTGAACGAATATCTGCATACAATACATCCTCATGTTATGACAACGCACTCACCTTCAGACCGCTTATTTCTAACACGCTTTGCCTGGCTTTCAATTGGCGCAGCTGTAGTAACCATTGCACTAAAGACCGCAGCCTATTTACTAACAGGCTCAATCGGTTTGCTTTCAGATGCCTTAGAGTCCCTGGTTAATCTTGTTGGTGCGCTCATGGCACTCGCAATGTTAACCGTAGCCGCACGTCCAGCTGACGAAGACCACGCCTACGGTCATAGCAAAGCTGAATATTTTTCGAGCGGCGTTGAAGGAACGCTGATTCTCATAGCCGCGATAAGCATAGTCATCACAGCTATTCCACGATTGATCACACCAAAACCACTTGAGCAGGTCGGGTTAGGCTTGGGAGTCTCCGTTGCAGCATCACTTGTAAACCTAGTTGTAGCGCTGATCATTCTTCGTGCCAGTAAACGCTATACCTCAATTACACTCGAAGCGAACGCCCACCATTTAATGACAGATGTGTGGACATCCGTAGGTGTACTTGCGGGGGTTAGCGCTGTTGCAATCACCGGCTGGGAGCGATTGGACCCCATCGTAGCCTTTATTGTGGCGGCAAACATCATCTGGTCTGGTTTTCGCATTGTACGCATGTCTGCTTTGGGGTTAATGGATACTTCACTCTCCACAGACGAGCAAAAGCTTGTTAAAGACGCGCTGAAACCATACATGAAAGAGGATGTGCAGTATCATGCGCTTAGAACCCGCCAATCAGGTTCGCGAAGGTTCGTATCGGTGCACATCATCGTTCCCGGCAAATGGACAGTTCAACGCGGCCATCGCCTCTTGGAAAGCATAGAAGCCGACATTCGCCGAGTATTACCAAGTGTTACGATATTTACACATTTAGAATCCCTCAATGACCCAGCATCCTGGGACGACACAGACCTGGATCGCCCAGATTAGCACAGCTAATACAAACAAAGTTGATAACCATATTTGGGTTGATATAAGAGCTCCTTACAAGTAAACTAATAAACTAACAAGGTATTCGCAACTTTTTTAGTCAGTTAGGGGTTATTAACCCTAACTGACTAATTATTTACATCTACTGTACCAATTATGAGACTTGTCAAAGATCATTTTAAAAACAAGAACATATTTTATTATTTTTCATAAATTAAAAACAATAACTGGAGTACTTAATGCATTTACCAAAATTAATTCAAGGCGGCATGGGTGTCGCAATATCTGATTGGAAGCTGGCAAAAGCAGTCTCACAGCTTGGCCAGCTCGGCGTTGTATCTGGCACCGGCATCAGCCGAGTATTGGCCAGCCGACTTATGGATGGCGATATTAGCGGAAACGTACGCCGCGCACTGGCTAATTTTTCGATGCCAGAAGCAGTACAGGCCATCATCGATAAATATTACACACCCGGCGGCAAAGCACCTGAAGCACCTTACAAAACTCCGATCGTATACACCCTAAAACCGCCAAAATTGCTTGACCAAATTACGGCCATCGCAAACTTCGTTGAAGTTTACCTGGCAAAAGAAGGCCATTCAGGGGTGGTCGGCATCAATTTACTGGAAAAAGTTCAAATGCCAAACCTTGCGTCCTTATATGGAGCAATGCTCGCCGGCGTAGACGTAGTATTAATGGGCGCTGGTATCCCAACACAAGTCGCTGGCATATTGGATAAGCTAAGCAACCACGAACCTGTCTCCTACCGCGTAGATGTGCACGGCGCAGACAAGGATGACGATCATCGCATCCACTTTGACCCGGAAAGTGTATTTCCTGGAATTTCAAAGCTGGTTGGAAAGCTGAAGCGCCCTAAGTTTCTACCTATTATTTCATCTGTAGTTTTAGCTCAAGCACTGATCAAACGCAGTGAAGGCCCAGTGGATGGATTCGTGATTGAAGGCCCTACTGCTGGCGGGCACAATGCTCCTCCGCGCGGCACAGTCACCTATAATGAAAAAGGCGAACCGATCTACGGTGAAAAAGATGTTGTAGACCTGGAGAAGATGAAGCTACTAGGTTTGCCTTTCTGGCTTGCCGGAGGCTATGGAAACCCAAAACAAGTCCAAGCCGCATTGGATGCAGGCGCAGCAGGTGTACAAGTAGGCACGGCATTTTCACTGTGTGAAGAATCTGGCATGCGAGATGACCTAAAGAAACGTATGCTCCGCAAGGTATTGGATGAAGAAGCTCAAGTATTCACAAGCCCCCTCGCTTCACCCACAGGCTTCCCTTTCAAGGTTGCTCAGTTGGAAGGCACGTTATCAGATCCGGAAGCATACGGACAGCGCAATCGCATTTGCGATTTGGGATTTCTCCGTATTCTTTACAAAAGAGAAGATGGCACCATAGGCTATCGTTGTGCATCTGAACCAGTGGATGCGTTTGTCAAGAAAGGCGGCGCAATTGAAGACACGGTCAACCGCTCTTGTTTGTGCAATAATCTCACAGCTACAGCGGGTTTTGCTCAAACCCGCAAAGATGGTTATGTGGAACAGCCGATTCTCACTTCCGGCGATGACCTTGTAAACGCCGGTCAATTCGTTCGAGAAGGCAAAACCAGCTACTCTGCCGAAGATGTAATCCGCTATCTTCTTGGCCCGCTCTTTCAACAACCTTCAATGACAAGTGCATAATAAAAAGAGACCTGCAGTTTTTTTGCAGGTCTCTTTTTTGTTTAACAGAAAATTAATCCAAAATCAACTCAACGGGGCAATGATCTGAGCCCGGCACATTTTCATGAATGATCACATCCCTTACTCGCGGCAAAAGGTTTCCTGAAACCAGAAAATAATCAATGCGCCAGCCAATTCCTCGCTGACGGGCATTCAACCGATATGTCCACCATGTATATTGAACTTTATCGGGATACAAGTGACGATAAACATCCATAAAGCCATGATCCAAAAATTTTTGCACCCATTCGCGTTCTTCAGGCATAAAACCTGAAGTTTTTTCATTCTCTTTAGGGTTCTTTAAGTCAATTGGCATGTGGGCTGTGTTAAAGTCACCCGTAATGATGATGCTCTCTCCTCGTTGATAAAGCTCATCACACAACTTCAACAAATGTTCATAAAACGCAAGCTTATATTCAACTCGCTCATGGCCGCGCTGTCCATTCGGGAAATAAATGTTGAATAGACGGCAACCAGCATAAACAGTCTGAATGACGCGGCCTTCCACATCAAATTTCTCAGCATCCATACCGATCACAACTTCATTCGGCTTTTCTTTATAAAAAGTCGCAACACCGCTATACCCCGCGCGCTGAGCAGCATTCCACGCAAAAGGATATTTCAACATTGAATGCTGTTCTTCATTCAACTGCTCTTCGTGCGCCTTAACTTCCTGTAAACACAAAACATCGGGTTGTTGCGCAAAAGCCCAATCCAATGCATTTTTGCCGAGAGCAGCACGAATGCCATTTACATTCCACGTAATTATTTTCATCGTTTAACCCTTAAGTTTGCATAATATTGAAAATCGTTCTTATGGTAAACTTGCCTTGAAGGACAGAAAAAATGAGTAATTCAGTTACGAAGCACATTGTATGTATTGAAGATGAACCGGAAATGATCGATCTCATTCGGCTTATTCTTGGTCGGCGGGGCTTTGAAGTCCACGGCGCACCAGGCGGCAAGGAAGGTCTCAAACTGGTTCGCGAACTACTGCCAGACCTTGTGCTTTTGGATTTGATGATGCCTGAAATGGATGGTTGGGAAGTATACCAACAAATGAAAGCTGAAGATTCAACCCGCAACATCCCTGTGATCGTGGTTACCGCCAAAGCACAAAACATAGATAAAGTCCTTGGCTTACATATCGCAAAAGTGGACGATTACATTGCCAAGCCATTTGGCCCGCAGGAACTAACAGACGCGGTAGAAAAAATATTCACAAAAAAATGACTTAAATATCATCAATAAAGATAGGCGGCGAATAAGTTGCTCTATCTTATAATTACATCATGCCAAACCCCATAAATATCCTCAACTTAAATAAAACGATTAATAGCCCTGCACACATTGGGTACTGTGACTCTTTTCTCTGCCGATTGCGCGGACTCATGTTCCGCTCCCGCCTTGATCTTGACGATGGCCTGCTCCTGGTCGAAAAGCGGGATTCACGCCTCGACACATCCATCCACATGTTCTTCGTTCCATTTGATTTGGCTGTCTTTTGGATCAATTCAAAAATGACCGTTGTTGACAAGGTCATCGCCAAATCGTGGCGTCCCGCCTATTTTCCGAAAGCCGATGCAAAATACACTCTAGAGATTCATCCTGACCGTTGGGGGGATTATGAAATCGGCGACAAAGTAGAATTCAAAAAACTATAAACAACCTCCAACCTCTGATTCTGTAAGAGATCGGCTGGAACCCGTTCGTATTAGAAAAATAAAACCCATGCCCAAACGTATTTTCCTGCTATTCTCCCTGTTCATACTTTTTTCAGCCCCCCTTCATGCAGCAAGTGCACAAGATGTAGTTGGGCCAATTTATGTTGTACAACCTGGCGATAGCCTCTCATCCATTGCCGCGCGTTTTAGTGTACCCCTCACCGATCTTATGACTGCCAACAGCATCACAGACCCAAATCAACTTGATGCAGGCCAGCAGCTTGTCATCCCTGGGATGAATGGAATCACAGGGATATTAAATACAGAAGTTATCAATTTCGGAGATTCATTTCGCAGCCTTACAAGGCGTACACAAGTTCCGCAAGATCTATTCAAGAAACTTAATCACGTTGTCAGTCCAAGCGAGTTTTATGTAGGTGTCAGCATGATCGTTCCTTCACAGGAAGGAAGCCAAAATTTGAGCACACGCATTTCACCCAAAACAGGCGAATCTCTGCTTGAACTGGCTGTAACACAAAACACAGACACGTGGACTCTGACACGCTACAACAATCTGCAAGGATCATGGGATGGCGTGCCTGGAGACACACTATTTGCTCCAGGTGGAAATGGTGAGCAACATGGTAGCGGTTTGCCTTCGGCATTTGTTAGCGCAGATATCTACGGCCTGCCTATAAAACAAGGTGGAACGGGTGTGATCAAAGTGAAAACTATTCCCAACGTAACGCTGGGTGGGATATTAGTGGACCACCCTCTACATTTTTTTCCACAGGAAGACGGGACCCAGGTTGCGCTTCAGGGAGTTCATGCACAGCTTGAACCAGGTATTTATCCTTTACGCTTGGACGCCACTCTGCCTGATGGAAGTGAACAATCATTTGAGCAATACATATTAATTGTGACCGGCAACTACCCAGAAGAGGTTATCCAAAACATTAATCCAGCCTTTATTGACCCGGCTGTCACCGAACCCGAATTACAACAACTCATGCAAATCACTTTGCCAGCCAGCCCAACCAAATATTGGACTGGAGAATTTATTTCCCCCGCAATCGCATATGCCGATTCAACATATTTCACTTCACGATATGGAACTCGTCGTACTTACATCGCCCAAGGTTCAGATCTAAATATCACCGGAGCCTTTCATACCGGCTTGGATTTTGGCGGCGGAGATGGTCTTGCCATTACTGCGCCGGCGGCAGGTATTGTGGTCTTTGCAGGGCCGCTGACAGTCCGGGGAAATGCAACCGTGATCGATCATGGGTGGGGTGTCTATAGTGGCTTTTGGCATCAATCACAAATCCAAGTGCAGGTGGGTCAGGTTGTGCAACAGAACGAAGTAATAGGGCTGGTTGGCGGAACAGGCCGGGTAACAGGAGCCCACTTGCACTGGGAGTTATGGGTAAATGGCATACAGGTGGATCCGCTTGATTGGCTGACTCAGACCTACCCGTAAGTTGAAGCGTTGCATATCATCAACGAATATGCTAAACTCTTGAAAAGGATTGCAAATACATGAATAATCTTGTCAATTTTTTAAAACAAAGCGATATTTTCTATCAATTCACCCCGACACAATTGGAATTGGTTGGTAACCTTTGTCAGGAAATAGTTTTCAATTCGGGTGAGATCATTTTTCACGAAAATAGTGGGAGCAAAGAACTCTATGTGATCACGCAAGGTGAAGTGGATATTTTGATCAACCGTGGTGCCAGTGTGGATGCGGACAAAAAGGAAACAGCAGTTGCACGTCTTCGCCGAGGACAGTCTTTTGGAGAAGTAGCCTTGGTAGACGAAGGACTTCGTTCTGCGTCGGCACGTGTAGCACAAAAAGATACTCACCTGCTTGTAATTCAACGCGATAAATTAATTATGCTCTGCGAAACATACCCACAGCTAGGCTATCGATTAATGTACAATCTCGCTGCTGATCTTGCAATGAAGATCCGTAATACCGATTTACGTATCCGTGAGCAACTGCTTTACAAACCAAACGATAAGAAATAAAACCGGGATAGCAAAAGTCTAGACACAACACTTGACCTAGAACAAAATTCGCCTTATTATTACCACTTAATAAAAATGAAAGGCTGTTCTATTTAGTGGTTTAGAGTAAAGCCTCGAAATCCAGTAAAAAGGGGTTTTTAGGCTTTATTTATAAATAAAAACCCATACCAAAAGGAGGTGAGGCTGACATTGTAAGTATTGTCTGCTGTTGTTGTACACCCGCTAGATGCGGGACGTTGAATTCACCTAATATAATTTTGGAGGAGTAAGAAAATGAACAAGCGTTTGCTCGCTTTATTATCCGTGTTGGTTCTTGCCAGCATGATGCTCGCAGCTTGTGGTACCCCCGCAACTGAAGCACCTGCCGCTACCGAAGCCGCTGTTACTGAAGCCCCTGCAACAGAGGCTCCTGCCGCTACCGAAGCCCCTGTACAATCAATGGGAACCTTGAAGATCGTATCTTCCCTGCCCATGACTGGTTCTTCATTGACCCAGACCCAGACCATTGTAAACGCCATGCAGTTGCGCCTCGAACAGGCTAACTACAAGGCCTGCGGTGGTTCTTATGACATCGAATACGAAGCTTGGGATGATGCATCTGCCGCTCTCGGCAAGTGGGATCCCGCTGTCGAAACTGAAAACGCCAACAAAGCTTCAGCTGATTCTTCAATCATCGCCTATCTCGGCACCTTCAACTCTGGCGCTGCCAAGTTGTCCATTCCGATTTTGAACGCCGCTGGCCCGTTGACCATGATCTCCCCCGCCAACACCAACCCTGGTTTAACCAAGGCTGACAAGGATCTTCCTGGCGTTACCGATTCCTACTACCCGTCTGGTGTCCGCAATTATGCTCGCGTAGTTGCAGCCGATGATATTCAAGGTAAGGTTGCTGCTAACTTCGTAAAATCCCTCGGCGCCACAACCGTTTATATTCTTGACGATCAGGAATTGTACGGTAAAGGTATTGCTGATGTATTCGAAGCCACAGCCAAAGAAATTGGTTTGACCGTTGTTGGTCACGAAGGCATTGACCCCAAGGCCGCTGACTATAAAGCTTTGATGACCAAGATCTCCACCAGTAATGGCGGCGCCGCACCCGATGCAATTTACACCGGCATGGTCGTTGATAATAACGCTGCCCAGTTATTGAAAGACAAAGTCGCGATTATGGGCGACAATACAAAAGTTAAGTATGTTGGTCCTGATGGTATCCAAACCCAGGCCTTCATTGACGGCGCCGGCGCTGATGTTGCCGAAGGCGCTTATGCCTCAGTTGCTGGTGTTCCTTTCGAAGAACTTCCTGCTTCTGGCAAGCAATTCAAGACCGATTACGAAGCCAAGTATGGTCCATTGACCGAGCCCTACTCCGTATACGGTTATGAGACCATGAGCGTTGCCCTCAAGGCAATCGAAGATGTTTGTGCTGCTGGTGGTTCCCCCACAGATCGCGCAGCCATCAATACAGCTGTTCACTCCATCGCGAACTTTGATGGAGCTCTTGGCACCTGGTCCTTTGATGCAAACGGCGATACTAGCTTGACCGATATGACTTTCTATCAGGTCAAAGCTGGTGCATACGTTTCCGTTGGTACCTTCAAGTAAATCTCTCGTAAGTTCGGGGGGCGGCATAATCATGCCGCCCCCCATCTTTTTTAGACAGGTAGGCAAAGAGAAGAACCATGGAAATCACCAGGAAAAAATTTAACCTGAGGCGATTTGCTATCGCCTCACTTGTCCTATATATTGTTTTCCTTATTGGGCCGGTTGTCGGCCTTGACGTTCCAGCTGTTTATGCGGCGATTAAGGCAAATCCGCTTCAGCTGGTTCAATTTTTGATCATTGGTATTTCCAATGGCGCGATCATTGCCATCATTGCTCTGGGATATACCATGGTGTACGGCATTATCGAATTGATTAACTTTGCACATGGCGATGTGTACATGATCGGCGTTTTCACATCCCTGACCGTTCTTTCACTAACTGGCACCCTGGAAAGTAAAGATCCGGGCAAGATAATTTTTGGACTTATTCTGGCATTAATTGTTGCCATCGTTTTATGCGCAATCCTTAATGCAACTATTGAACGTCTCGCATATCGACGCCTGCGTAATGCCCCGCGATTGGCTCCATTGATCTCTGCGATCGGCATGTCATTTATTATTGAAAATATCGGCCTAATGTGGGCAGCACAAGCATGGCTTGTACCCTCCTTCGGAACGACTGGCGGGGCTTCTCAAAAATCATTCCCAGATATGCTCGGCATTCTTTTCACAAGCTTAGGCTGGGATGTTAACCTGCTTGCTTCCAGCGGAATAGCCCTACGACTCACAATCAAGGATGTACTTGTGATCGTTCTTGCAGTCACTTTAATGACTGGTCTTTATCTTTTTGTTCAACGCACACGGCTTGGCAAAGCCATGCGTGCGACTGCCCAAAACCGGGATGCAGCAAAAATGCTTGGTATTGATATAGACTGGGTGATTACCGCCACCTTCCTGATCGGCGGCGGTCTTGCAGGCGCAGCTGGTTTAATGGCTGGTTTATATAACAATACGGCATGGTGGTTCATGGGCTTCCGCGCTGGTTTACAATCCTTTACAGCTGCGGTTCTCGGCGGCATCGGAAATATTGCCGGGGGAATGTTGGGCGGATTCCTAATCGGTTTGTTAGCTTCCTTCAGTGATGGCTATCTTAATGCCCGTTGGACAAATGCCCTGGTTTTTGCAACCCTTGTTCTAATTCTACTTTTCCGTCCCACCGGCTTACTAGGTGAGCAGACGGGTCAAAAAGCCTAAAGGTGTCATTATGAAAACAATCAGATCTGGTATCACCTTCGGCATTATTGGCGGTCTGCTTACCTTCCTATTTGGAGGCTTGTCCGTTGCAGTTATCGGAAGCTTAATGGGTATTGGGCTTGGCATGGGGATTAGCGGAAAACTGGAGCGCAAAAATCCGTTACAAATAGCAATATCTGTTCTTCCAACTGCACTGGTTGCAGGCACAATTCTCGTTTTGCTTAGCCTATACCAGAATAATTTTGTTCAAGACGCAATCGGGAAACGCCCAGCGGCAGCCAATATTGTCTTATATGGCAACCTGATCGGCTTTTTAGGCACTGTCTTATTTACAACATTACTCGCGTCATTACACGGTCTTCCTGAGAAGCAGGAACAGCAATGGAAAATGATTCTCCTTGCAATTCTCATTGCGGCCTTCCCTTTTATAGACAAACTGACTGCACTTAGATGGACAGCCCAAATTATTTTCGCTTTGATCTTCGTCATCCTTGGGCTGGGACTTAATATCGTGGTCGGTTATGCAGGCCTGCTTGATCTTGGCTATGCCGCATTCTTCGCAATCGGGGCGTATACCACTGGCATCCTATCATCCCCTCAACATGGGATTCACATGAACTTTTGGCTGGTGATTTGGATCGCTGCTGGCATGGCCGCAATTTGGGGCTTCATGCTAGGTGCTCCCACTCTTCCGCTGCGGGGTGACTACCTTGCGATCGTCACACTTGGCTTTGGCGAGATCGTGCCAGTCCTCTTCAAAAATCTGATCGATGTAACGATCAAGGAACCACTCACCTGCTGGATACTACCGGGTCTGATCCGACTTTTTGGGGGGCAGACAACTATGGCATGTATTACGCTTTTGAATCATATGGATTTAACCGCAGGCGAAAAAGGAATTAGTCCAATTGGCAGGCCATACCTGCCTTTCATTGGCGAATTCAAATCGAGCGATCCCATTCCATGGTACTTCCTGATCATCGCAATCATCATCCTATCTGTCTTCATCATTCGCCGTTTACGCGATAGCCGTCTGGGTCGTGCCTGGATGGCAATTCGAGAGGATGAATTAGCTGCAGCACAGATGGGCATTGACCCAGTAAAAACGAAATTAGCCGCATTCGCGATGGGCGCAACATTCTCCGGCTTTGCAGGAGCATTTTACGCCGCTTATATCGCGGGTATCTTCCCCAGCGTGTTTGATTTCAGCGTTTCCATTATCATCCTGTGTGTGGTCATCCTTGGTGGCATTGGAAATATTAATGGCGTAATCGTTGGCGGTCTGGTAATCATGACTGCTGACCGCCTTTTCCTGCCTGCGCTCAAGGATTTCCTTGCCTCCCTCTTGACCCATACGGTTCTTCCTTCCATTAGCAACCCTGTAGTACAAGAAGCCGTAAAAAATAACGCAAATCCAATTTTATATCGCTTCCTTTTCTTCGGTCTAACCCTTGTGATCATGATGGCTGTTCGACCAGAAGGTCTGCTGCCAAACACACAAGTCCGCGCATTACTGCACTCCGGAGAGACTCCTGCCATCGAAGCTGAGACTCCTAAATCTAAAAAAGCGAAAAAAGGATAGGAGGCTGATATGACTCTCTTCGAAGCCAATGCTATTACCATGACCTTCGGTGGTTTGACCGCTGTAAACAGAGTAGACTTCAACATCGAAAAAGGCATGATCGCAAGTGTGATCGGCCCAAATGGCGCAGGGAAAACCACTTTCTTCAATACAATTACCCGTGTATATACGCCTACCAGTGGCAGCATGAAATTTGATGGAAAAGACCTGGCGGGTCTGCATCCATTTGATATTACTGCCTTGGGAATCGCACGTACATTTCAAAATATTCGCCTTTTTGCAAACATGTCAGCCATGGAAAATGTTTTGGTTGGACAGCACTGCCGTTTGACTTCAAACCTGATCGGTCAGATCTTTCACACTCGCGCAACCATGAAAGAAGAGGCTGATGCCCGCGCCCGCGCACTCGATATGCTTGAGTATGTGGGGCTGCGCCGCGATGATGCAGAAGTAACTGCAAAAAACCTTTCCTATGGCCTGCAGCGCCGCCTTGAGATCGCCCGCGCGCTTGCATCCAAACCAAAACTTCTATTATTGGATGAACCGACAGCCGGCATGAATCCCAACGAGACCATTGACCTGACCAACTTCATTCAGCGGTTACGCAAGGAACTTGACCTGACTATTCTTTTGATCGAACATCATATGCGTGTGGTGATGGCAATTTCAGACCGTGTCTCTGTATTGGATTACGGTGAAAAGATCGCCGAAGGCTCCCCCTCAGAGGTTCAAAAGAACGAGCGCGTGATCGAAGCCTATCTCGGCAAGGGTACATCCACCAAATAAAGGCGAGGAATACAATGCTTGAATTAAAAGATGTCCATACTTACTACGGCAATATCCACGCTTTAAAAGGGATTTCTCTAACAGTAAACGATGGTGAAATCGTTACACTCATCGGTTCAAACGGCGCTGGTAAAAGCACAACCCTGCGTACCATTCAGGGATTGAACAAGCCGCGTTCAGGCTCAATTGTTATGGATGGTGTTGAATTGCATAAACTCCCGGCGCATGAAATTTCAGCGCTTGGTGTAGCCCAAAGCCCGGAAGGACGTATGATTTTCCCGCGCATGACTGTGATGGAAAACCTTGAAATGGGAGCGTATGTTCGCAAGGATTTAACATCCTTCCAATCTGATCTGGAGCACGTTTTCTCCCTATTCCCTCGTTTGAAGGAACGCATTGGGCAAAAAGGCGGGACGCTCTCCGGCGGCGAGCAGCAAATGCTGGCAATGGGACGCGCCCTCATGGCCAAGCCAAAGATCCTCTTGCTGGACGAACCCTCCATGGGGCTTGCTCCTCTGCTCGTTGAATTGATCTTTGAGATCATCAAGAAACTTAACGAGGAAGGTACCACCATTTTATTAGTGGAACAAAATGCGCTCATGGCGCTCTCCATCGCTGATCGCGGATATGTTCTCCAGACAGGTGAAGTTGTTCTGGCAGACGATGCGAAGAAGTTAATGAAGAACGAGGATGTTCAAAAAACCTACCTCGGCGTGGAATAAAGAAAATATTTACAGTCTTATAAAAACCCGTTTTCCGCCTCAGGCGTGAAGGCGGGTTTTTTTCAAACAATACTATGAACCTGCCAAATTCAGCAGAAATTATCATTATCGGGGGCGGCGTGATGGGGGCCAGCGCGGCATATCACCTTGCACAACGAGGCATCGCTGCGCGAAATATCGTTTTACTTGAAAAGGAAAATTTCTTCGGGCAGGGAGCAACAGGCAGGTGCGCTGGCGGCGTGCGCTATCAATTTTCCACGGAGATCAATGTCAAGTTGTCGATTGAAAGCCTGCCGATGATTGAGCGCTTCAAGGAAGAGCTTGGACAGGATGTCAGCTACCGTCAATGTGGATATTTGCTAGTGGCAACAAATGAAAAAGAAGCCAGTATCTTCAAACATAATGTTGAGATGCAAAACAAACTTGGGGTTCCCACTCAACTTCTCAGCGGAGATGAAGTTCGCAAACGGCTGCCATTGATGAGATTTGAAGATGCTCTCGCTGGCACATTTAATCAAAACGATGGCACAGTTGACCCGAACAGCGTGGTCATGGGATATATCGGCGCGGCGCAAAAGATGGGCGTACAAACCTTTACAGGTGTGGAGGTAATTGGAATCACCCGAAAGGGAAAAAATGTTAAAGAGGTGCAAACAAGCATTGGCGTAATAAAGACGCGCATGATCTTGAACGCGGCTGGACCCTGGTCAGGTCAAATTGGAGAAATGGCAGGTATTCACATTCCAGTCACTCCCCTGCGCAGGCAAATGTTCACGACAAATCCATTGAAGGAAGTACCTGCTGATTTCCCATTTGTGATCGACTTTGCGCGCTCGCTTTATTTTCACCGTGAAGGTGAAGGGTTGTTGATTGGCATGAGTAATCAAAATGAAAAACCCGGGTTTGTGCAAAATGTGGATGAAGATTTTGAATTGGTAAATCTTGAGGCTGCCATTGAACGCATGCCTCTGGTGGAAAATGCGCAGCGTGCTTCTCATTGGGCTGGGCTGTATGAAGTAACTCCTGATGCACACCCAATTTATGGGAAGACAGATTTACAGGGGTTCTATATTTGCACTGGCTTTTCAGGTCACGGATTTATGCACGGACCAATATCAGGCAAATTAATGAGCGAGTATATTTTAGACGGAAAATATTCAAGCCTGGATGTTTCGATGCTTGACCTGAAACGCTTTGAAGAAGGCAGATTAATTCAAGAGTACAATGTAGTTTGAACTAAACACGAAGGACACCAAGGTCACGAAGGAAGTGATTTTTACAGGGTTCCCCCTTTGTGTACTTCGTGTCCTTTGTGGTTAAGAGAGAATTTATGACATCAGCAGAGATCATCACAATCGGAACAGAAATATTACTGGGTGAGATCGTGGACACCAATACACGTTACCTCGCACGCAATTTGCGCGGGCTTGGTATAGACCTATATCGCACGATCACCATCGGCGATAACGAAGAACGCATCGCAGATGCCATTCGCGAATCAATGCAGCGCGCGAATATTGTCATCACCACGGGCGGGCTGGGACCCACAATTGATGACCCAACTCGTGAAGCCGTGGCGAGAGCAGTAGGTGTGGAAACAGAATTTCGCGAAGATCTGTGGGAGCAAGTAGTTGCTACCATAGCGCGTTACGGACGCAAGCCCTCTGAGAATCAAAAGCGGCAGGCTTATGTTCCGAAAGGCGCGCTGGGGATTCAAAACCCTGTCGGCACTGCGCCATGTTTCATTGTTGAAACCGAGCGGAACGCGGTCATCTCGCTGCCAGGTGTTCCTAATGAAATGGAATACATCCTGCACGAGTCCATCATTCCCTATTTGCAAAAAAGATTTAACCTAAACGAAGTCATCAAAGTGCGTGTGCTGCATTGTGCAGGGCTCGGCGAAGGCATGATCGATGAAAAAATCGCAGACCTTGAAAAGCTGAGCAACCCAACTGTTGGTCTCGCGGCGCACACGGGCGTTGTGGATGTGCGTATCACCGCGAAGGCAAAAAGCGAAGATGAAGCGAATGACATGATCGCCGAGATCGAGTCTCAGGTCCGCGAGAGACTCGGAAATATTGTCTTCGGGGCCGATGAAGATAAACTCGAAGAAGTTGTGCTGGATATGATCGCCAAACGAGGATTCACTCTCACTGCAATCGAATCTGGACTCAATGGAATCCTCGCCCGCAAAATCCCACATACCATTTCCCTACTTGACACTTCGACGCCGCTCAGTACGAGCTTGAATCCTGCCTCGCTCATGGACGCATTACGTGCCGCCCGAGCAGACTCGCATACTGACATTGCGTTAGGTGTTTCTGCTTACCTTGAAGATCGTTCTGCTGAAATGGCAATGATCACACCGCGCGGCGAAAAGACCCATCGCATTACCTACGGCGGGCCGCCGCGCAGTTTACCAAGCTGGGCAATGTATCTCGCTTTGAATTGGCTGCGCATGACCCTTGAGGATAATGAATAATGCCAGCACCGCGCCAACGCAAGGAATCAATTTGGGAGACACTGGCATGGACTTTAAATATCGTGGGGCTGGGCGGTATTGCCCTTGTCCTTATTGCGTATTGGGCATTGCAACCCGTATTGGCAGCCCCGCAGACAGGCCAACCGCAGCCGATTAGTACGTCAGCGCTTCCTGCAACTTTTACCCCGTGGCCAGATGTGTTATATCTCCCCACCATTACGCCAAACCCACGGTCAACTCGAATTGCCGTAGAGTCACCGACAGCCTTTGTTCTTCAAGGAAATACACGACCGATATTAATTGGGTATTCTGTTTCAGGACGCCCGATTGAAGTATATACATTTGGTAACGGCCCAAGACAGCGAATGATCGTGGCAGGTATTCACGGCGGCTACGAATGGAACACGATCGCGCTTGCCGATGAATTGTTGAAATACATCAATGAAAATCCAACCATTATTCCAGAAAATGAAACGCTTTATGTCTTGCGCAACTTAAACCCAGATGGTGATGCGCGCGACCACGGCATTGACGGACGGGTCAATGATCACGGCGTCGACTTGAATCGAAATTTCCCCACCAATTGGGCAGCGAGTTGGGACCGTGAAGGCTGTTGGAATTATGGCCCAACCACAGGCGGAGCGGGACCCGGCTCTGAACCAGAGACACAAGCCTTAATGGGCTTTTTGCAAACTCACAAGATCGAAGCATTGATCAGTTATCACAGCGCGGCCCTTGGAGTTTTCCCGGGCGGCGAACCCTGGGAAGAAAAATCAAAACAGTTTGCAAAACAACTTGGCAGAGTTACCAAATATCCATATCCGCCGCTGGATACAGGTTGTATCTTCACGGGCACTCTCGCCGATTACGCCGTGGAACTTGGCACAACCGCCGTGGACATGGAACTCTCCACACATAAATACACAGATTTCAAACAGAATGTAAAAGCACTGGATGTGCTATTGAATTGGGATCGATAAATTATTTTTCTCTTTTGGGCTATACCTGAAAGAGCATGATTACAAGGAGATTGAATGACTCAAAAAGTAGACACCTTATTTGTTAATGCCATCATCCTCACGATGGACAGTAAACTGAATCAATACGATCCTGGCGCGTTGGCTGTCAAAGGGGACGTGATCGTTGCGGTTGGCCTGGAAGCTGATTTAAAAAAGGAATATTCGGCAAACGAAACCGTTGACTGTGGCGGCAAAGTGTTGATGCCTGGCTTAATCAATGCACATACGCATGTGCCGATGACTCTCCTGCGCGGCCTCGCCGATGACCTGCGCCTTGATGTGTGGCTAATGGGATATATGCTGCCCGTGGAGCGTGAATTCGTTTCTCCTGAATTCGTCCGCCTGGGCACATTGCTTGCTTGTGCTGAACAAATTCGCAGCGGGGTGACCACCTTCAATGATATGTATTTCTTTGAAGATGCCATTGCACAAGCCACAGCCGATGCGGGCATGCGCGCGGTCTGCGGGCAAAGCGTGATGAAATATCCCGCGCCCGATGCAGCATCCTTTGAAGTATCAATTGCGATGGCTCGTGAATTTATTAAGAAGTGGAAGGGTCACCCGCTGATCGTCCCCGCGGTGGCGCCGCACGCTCCTTACTCCACCACGCCTGAAATTCTGCGTACTTGCGCCGAGCTTGCCAGGGAATTTGATGTGCCTTTGCACATCCATATTTCTGAAACTGCATTTGAAGTTGAAACCATGCGCAAAGAGCAGGGCATGCCCGTTGTGCCATATGTCAAAAAGCAGGGACTTCTCGAAGCGAAGGTCATTGCAGCTCATTGCGTTCACATTGATATCGGCGAGATCAAAACTCTTCAGCACGTGAATGCGGGTGTCGCACATAATCCATCATCGAATCTCAAACTCGCTTCGGGGTTTGCGCCCGTACAAAAAATGCTGGAGAATGGACTCAACGTGGGCATTGGTACAGACGGCCCTGCATCAAACAACGACCTCGACATGTTCGAAGAAGTGCGCCTGGCTTCTTTTGTGGCGAAAGCATCCAGCAATGACCCGACTGTCGTCCCAGCAGTGACTGCGCTTGTGATGGCCACTCGCATGGGCGCACAAGCGCTTCATATCGGACATTTGACAGGGTCGCTCGAAACAGGCAAACGTGCCGATTTGATATTGGTGGACACATCCCCTGTTCACAATTCGCCGCGCTTCCGCCGTGACCCGAACAATGCCTACGCACAAATTGTCTTCGCATCCAAATCCACTGATGTGACCGATGTAATGGTCAACGGAAAATGGTTAATGCGCGCACACGAATTGCTGACCTTGAACGAAGCAGACTTGCTCGCTCAGGCGAGTGTCATAGCCCAGAAGATCGATGCCTTCCTAATCGAACGTGAACAATCTGTGCTTTCAAAATTGATCGCACTTGGCGGCTCGATGGAACAGGAATCGTTTGAGGTGCAGGTCAAGGTCAAGGTAACGGAACCAGACCAACTGGTTCAGAAGATGAAGCGGCCTGAGATCGAAATCGATATGCATAAACATTATCATCAATACGATGAGTACTATCAGTTCGATGATCCATCCCAGGGACGCTTGCGTTTCCGTGAAGATAATCTCGTCAATGAAAAGGGTGATGTGGAAAATGTCCGCTCACGCCTGACTCTATTGGGTCAGAAACGTGAAGGCGAGATCGGACACGATGTACTGCTTTCGCGCAGCCGCTTCCTTGCGCCTGCTGTGCACACGTCACGTTTTTATCGCGAATACTTCAAACCTGAAAAAGTAATTGAAATTGAAAAAGACCGCCTGCGCTGGCACATCAAATATAAAGAGACTGAACTCTTTGTCAATCTTGACCAGATGAAGCAGCCAGACATGGGTACTTTCCTTGAGATCAAGAGCCGCACCTGGAGCCGCAAAGATGCAGACCTGAAAGCGGAGTTGGTCAACGAGCTGCTTAATTTGCTCGGTGTCGGTGATGCCGAAGCAGTGACACAGGATTATATTGAAATTCTAAGTTCATAAAAATCAGAATTAACCACGAAGGCACAAAGTCTCAAAGCCATCAAGAAAAACTTTGTGACTTCGTGTCTTAGCGGCTTTGTGGTAAAGTTTTCGGATAATCCACAAGTAGGTCAGGCTTGCAGCCTGACAATCCCTTTAGTAGGTGCGCAATGCGCACTCATTACTTGCAGTGCAACTGCTCACGAACAATAAAATACGAGGCTTGATGAATACTTTTAAAAAAATAATCGGAACCATCTTCGCGATCCTCTTCATTGTCACGGCTGTGCCCGCGTTGATACTTTTCAATTTTGACCGCAGAGCCTTTACAACCGAGACCTATCAAAAGGCTTTTGCCAACGCTGATTTTTATAACAAACTTCCTGTTGTGATGGCAGAAGCCATTTCTTCGGCAAATACAGACCAAAGCCAGTTCCCTCTCGTGATGCGCGGCATGAACCAAACTGCCTGGGAAAATTTCTTCCGCACCTTGCTGCCGCAGGAAACTCTCAAAGAGATGGGCGATAACGTATTGAATTCTTCCTTTGCGTATCTTAATAAACAAAGCGACTCGGTTCAACTCTCGCTCATTCCGCTTAAAACCAGTATGGTTAGTGATACCGGTGTACAGGCTGTTTTCACCCTCTTGAAAACTCAGCCAGATTGCACCTTGTTGCAGATCAGCCAAATGACGATTGACCTGCTGACCAAAAGCGAGATTCAATTTTGCAACCCGCCTGAAGAGATGCTCCCGCTATTGACTCCTATTGTGCAGGGACAAATGCAAGTGGCCTCGCTCGCCATTCCCGATCAATTCACCTTGATCAGCGCCTCATCTACAAATGACCCGCGCGGAAAATTACAAACTGCGCGTATGGTCATGCGCTTAAGCCCGATCCTTCCGCTCGCGTTTTTATTGTTAATGACCATCTCTGTCGTCAACTCGCTGAAGAGCTGGTTGAGTTGGTGGGGTGTTCCCTTCTTCATCACGGGCGGACTCGTCAGCATGATGAGCTTGATCGGCGCGCCAATCTTTGGCACCATCCTCCAACGCATCCTTGTTAATAGAATGCCCGCCTTCTTCCCCGCCATCCTGTTGGGCTACGCTAGTGACCTGGCATCTGCCATGTTGAAAGCCTTGCTAACTCCCGTGCTCTGGCAGGGATTTGTGCTTGCTTTGATTGGGCTGGGGATGGCAGGAATTTCGTTTTTTGTGAAGAATCAAAAAAATAGTGTTTAAATATAGATAATAAGACCGTTAATTTTGGCATTTAAATTCGCCTTATATCAACCACTTTTTGCAGCCCGACAGCTTGATTCCCGACCCGTCCAATCCGCAGGCGTGGAATCGATACTCTTATGTCCAAAATAATCCTATACGTTACAACGATCCAACAGGGCATTGTATTGGCCCCGCCGTTGTAATTTGTGGTGAGATTCTAGTTGGGCTTGCTGTTGTAGCGATTATCTCGACATTGGCTTACATGACTAGTCCAAGTGTACGTGAAGGGATAAATCAAGCAGGTCAAGAATTTGGTACTATTTTGGAAAGATGGGAACGAGGTAATCTTAAGCATGAGGATGATATTTTACAGCTTGAAGCAGAAGCTTCCCAAACAGGCGATGATGGACGCATGCCGAAAAACGGAGGAGGATGTACTTCATCTGTTGGAAATGTAATTCTTTGTGTTTTGTTAATACCAGTAGGAGTAGTCGGGCTATTAATGATTGGTGTTTCGAGAGGCGGGTGCGGAGAAGATGAATCAAATTCAAAATGTAAACTCGATCCCACTTTAGAAACAAAGTCTACATCGACACCTACAACTACTTCAACGTGGACACCGTCTCCAACAGCTACTTCAACATGGATACCATCTTCAACAGCTACCCCAACAAGTACTACATCGCCTACACCAACTTTAAATAGGACGCCATTGCCGACATCTACACGTGAATATCCTGCAGTACCAAGCTTAAGAAGCCCAATGATGTCGCCAATTAACCGAAGACTTCTTGAAATATATTAATTTCAAAGGTCCCAACTAAATTGATCAGAAGGATCTTTAGGATTATCAAAATGAAAACAAAACCTTTCCCTAAAAATTTTGTATTTTTTATTGTCTTAACAATATTTGTTGTTATTCTGGGTACGTATATAGGGTTTATAACTGTATATCGATATAAAACTATAGTTAGAGGAATTCTAGGCTTTTCGACCCTTTATCTAGTCTACCTTTTGTTGGCGCCACCTAAAACTTTTCAAAGTAAGCTTGCTGGTATTCAAATTGAATTTCCAAATGATATCAAGTATGCTTTTGTGCCATTTTTATTATCTATAATTGTGTATTGGTCCACTCAACATTTTTTAGATGCTGTAATCTATTATTTGAAAATGCTGTTCAATAATTAAGGAATTTAATATTAGCTGTTATCCCAAAAGGTAATGGGCAATTTCATCAATATGCGTTCGATGGTGATTTAAAAGCCGCCATCGAATTTATAGATGAAATTGAATTCCTTGTGTCAGATGTTGCGACTATAGCTGACAAAAATCGGTGTGTTTATTTTGAAATTAAATGCTGAGATATTCTCGCTGAACTTTAACAACCTGCTTTATTGCTTATTAAAAGAGTGGAATTCGCCTTATATCAACCACTTTTCAAGAATTAATCACAACTTTTTGCCCGCATTCTCTGTAATCTTAGTGGGGTAATGATGCGGCGAATTTTTATTTTCCTATCCATTCTTATTCTTTCAATACCTGCCCGTTCAAGAAAATATTACGAATCAAAAACACTGCGCAGTTCCATGTTGCACAGTGTTTTTGATTGCAGCCTCTATATAATTATCTTAGGGATTGAATAGAGCAATACCATCCCGTTCCACATTGCGACAAAGAGAAAACCTTTCCTGTGTCATTTGCGCCCAGCGGTTGGAAGAAATGACAATGGTGTTGATCAGAATGTCATACTCCATTCCTGTGCTTGAAGATACCGAACTAATCTCACGGCGCAGGTTTCTATTTTCATCCTGTGTAAGGATCAAAATATCAATATCAGAATCAGAAGTGCTGTCACCACGTGCTTTTGAACCAAACAAGATCATTCCCAATACCTGTTTTCCCAATTTTTTCAACAAGGATTGAATAAAAATTTGTATCGCTTGATTTTCTTTTTGGTTTAATTTATTTATCGCCAGTGATTGCGTTTCAGCCATTTTTCTACCTCTTCCACAAACAAGCGCGCATTTTGAAGGCTTCTTGCGCATCCTCTGGTTCAATATTTGCAACCATATCATAATCGCCATGCTGCCGTAATTCCATCAGGTCGCCATAAATATTACTTAGATCAGCAGAAAACTCCCCCGTTTTAACAAACTGATTGCGAAAAACGCTAATGACGCCGCTGTGTTTGCTACGGGCCAAGCCCTGGGTGGCAAGGACTGCATTGGCGGCATACAAAACGGCATAGTAAGCGCGATTAACGGACGAAGAATAGAAGTTGTTTTTCAAATTCAAATCTGCGACTTCCAAAGACTCTAATGCGTTTTCGATATAGGCTCGAACCTCACGCTGGTTGGGTAATTCAAGTTCTGGCATATCGCTAGTATAAAGGAAAATACAAAAATCAGCATTGCCAAATTCATATCTAAAATAACTAGCCATTTCTCAGAATTAATTCGATATAACTTTTCGCCTCTACTTCCTGTACACCTCATGGAGACACGAATGCGGCGAATTTTTGTTTTCCTATCCATTCTTATTCTTTCAACACTTGCCTGTAGCGGCGCGACTCCCAGGGTAACCAGCCCGTAAAATCATACCAAAGAGAAGTGGAAAAATCGTGGCAAAATAGAGCCAGGAGAGATCCAGATGAAGAAATCGAAGTTTTCA
>JAYVUA010000105.1:0-30878 GCA_043788255.1 Anaerolineales bacterium
CCGAGTTCATGGGCTGCGATGGCAACTGACGCCACCGAGGCAACATTTGCAACGCCCTGGGAAAGGTTGAGTGTTTTGCTGCGCGGATCATAATGGTCCGTGAGGTTGCCAGCTATGCCTTGAATTTGTACTCCGTATAAATTGCCGGCATTAATTAACTGTTGGGCGGCCTGGGTGCCGGTCAAACGGCTTTGCGCCGGTACGCGGCTCCATTTGTTATATGCTGATTTTACGTACCATGATGTCAGCGCCATCAGGATGAAGGCGGGGATCATGTACATCAGGTAGGTTGGGCTGAAGAAAAACATAAATTACTCCTTTCGTACTTTGCTTAATTCAAAAATCACGGAGTGGGAACAGCTGTCGGCACGGAAGTAGGCAGCGGTGAACCGCTGAGCATCGCTAGCAGTGTTTTGACGGCTGTATCCAATTGCGGATCGCGTTTCGCTTTGTAATCTTCCTCGGTCATGGTTACAAACACATCCGGGGTGAGGCCGATCTCATGAATGGTATGTTCCTTGGGGGTCAGCCATTTTGCGATGGTAATACGCACGGCGCCATTGTCGCCGCTGAGTGGAATCCAGTTTTGAACGGAGCCTTTTCCATATGAAGTAACACCCACCAGTTTTGCACGGCCATAGTCTTGCAGTGCGCCAGCCACGATCTCAGAGGCAGATGCAGAACCTTCGTTGATCAATACAACCATGGGGATGTTCGTATCAGTAGCCATGCCGCCAGCGATAACATCATATTTTATGCGTGAGCCATCACCATATTTTTCATAAAGCACCACGCCTTCACCGACGAACTGTGAAGCAACTTCCACTGCGGTTTGCAAATATCCGCCGCCATTATTACGCAAGTCAAGGATAACTCCCTTGGGCTTTTTCGCCATCAACTCTGTGAGCGTGGCGAGGAGTTCAGGTGTGGTCTTCGCACCGAAGGTGGTGATTTGAATGTAGGCAATATCATTATCCAGCATTTTGCCTGTGGCAGATTTGAGGGTAATTTTCTCGCGAACCACATCGAACTCAAGCAGCTTATCTTCCCCTTTACGCAAGATCGTTAAATGAACAGTAGTGCCTTCAGGGCCAAGCACTTTACTGCGGGCAACTTCGGCAACAATATCCTTCATATCCTCACCATCAATAGCAACCACTTGATCGCCAGGCTGCAACCCGGCCCGCTCCGCAGGAGAGCCAGGGATTGGGCTGGTAATGGTCAGATATTTTGTAGTGGTATCAACATACGCGCCAATTCCTTCATATTCGCCTTCGAGGCTGGCGTTGGCGTCCTGAAAGTTTTTTGGATCCATATAAGTGGAATGTTTATCGCCAAGAGCCTGCATCATCCCGGTGATGGCGCCGCGCATCAGCGCCACATCATCCAGAGGCTGGTCTACGAAATTCTTATGGACAAGGTTCCAGGCTTCCCAGAATGGCCCAAAAAGGGTTTGAAATTGTTCGGGGGTGGAAGATTGCTGCTCAGGAGATGCGGTTGCAGGAGCATTTACAGTGGGTGCCTGTACTCCAGGAATGCCAGGCAAACCGATAAACGGCACAAGGTGCCCGGTTACAAACCCGCCAGCGAAAGAGCCCAGCGCAAGCACGATCACAACGAGCACAATAAAAATATTCTTTAAAGTTTTGTTCAAAATGAACCTCCAATTAGGCACAGCTTATTTAGAAAGATACCAGTCAGGGATTAAAGCATGCTGAATCTTGTATACGATTTGTATAAGAAAAGGGTTTCATTACTTGGAATCTGGCGGATTATCCTTCTTACCCGCGTTCAACTCTTCGATTTTTAGCCGCAACTCATCCATGGAATTATCTTTTTTTTGGTTGGATGTATTCAAAGACTGGCCGATGGTTTCTAGAAATCCTTTTTGTTTCGACCTTGCCGCGCCGCGTGCAATTCCGTACATGACAAAATTTGCGCCGATCACGAGGATAATAAAAAGAAGAGCGCCAATTACCGCCTTATTGGTTTCCATGATTACTGAACCTCCAAAATATTGACCAACTCCGACCAGTCTGTGAAATGCGCATCAGCATCATCCACAGACCAGGAGCCGTCATATAAAATACTGAACATACCCGCCTCACGCGCAGCACGCGTTGTGCGCCTGAGGTCATCGATCATCACACAGCGGGATGGGTCTGTTTCACCAGCGATCTTCATTGCGATCTCAAATGATTCGGGCATGGGTTTGCAGTAGGGCGTAACTGTGGTCACATCCAGGATGGTGGGAAAAAGATCACGGAGGTTTAGCTTGGTGAGTACTCTTTCAGCGTGGAGAATGTCTGCGTTGGTAAAGATCAGGTTGCGGGTTGGGAGCGAAGCGATGACCGAGCGTTGGGCAGGGTCTGGAGTCAGATAATTATCGAGGGGCAGATCATGCACATAAGCCAGGAAATCATCCACATCAATATCATGATGTTTCTGTAAGCCGCGCAGGGTTGTACCATATTGCAAATAATATTTTTCGCGCAGCGCGGGAATTTCATCCGTTGGAATGTTCATACGCTCACGCATAAAATCATTCATGCGCTGTTTGATTGCCTTCCACAAATTCGTTGAAGGCGGGTAGAGCGTGTCATCGAGATCGAAGAAAATGGTGGTAAATCGCATTGGGGGATTATATAGTACCCTGCTCGTAAATTGCGTTTCAATTTGTGAGTGTCATGGGTATAATCTGCTCATGCCTATTCGTCTTTTATCTTCCGAAGTCTCTTCGCAAATTGCAGCAGGTGAAGTTGTTGAACGTCCTGCATCTGTGGTAAAGGAATTAACTGAAAATGCATTGGATGCGGGTGCGAGGAATATTTCAATTTCAATTGTGGATGCAGGGCGGACTCTGATCGAAGTGGCTGACGATGGATATGGAATTCCAGCCAACGAGTTGGAATTAGCCGCCGCGCGTCATGCGACCTCGAAACTGATTCAGTCCGAAGACTTGTTCCATATTTCAACATTGGGCTTCCGAGGTGAAGCTTTGGCTTCGATTGGTTCCGTCTCAAACATGACGATCACATCACGCGTGGAATCAGCAAAAGAAGGCGCACGATTGAAAGTGAATGGCGGCGTTTCAAGTAAAGTTGAAAAAATAGGCGCGCCTGTTGGCACAACTCTACGTGTTGAAAATTTATTTTATAACGTACCTGCGCGTTTGAAATTCTTGAAAACAGATGTCACCGAAAGACGTGCCATTGATTCATTAATTACCCGCTATGCACTGGCATATCCAAATGTGCGCTTCAAAGTGACCGATGGCAAACAAGCCACTCTGCAAACCGCAGGAGATGGCGACAGGCGATCCATTCTTGCCGCGCTTTATGGTGTGGACGTTGCGAAGCAGATGCTCGAAGTGATGACTCAAGAGGAAGGTTTATCTCTGACAGGTTTCATCAGCCCAACTTCGCTAACACGTTCAAATAGAAAAGAGATCACATTCTTCGTCAACGGGCGCTGGGTACAGGAATTCTCGTTGACGACTGCTTTGTTGCAGGCATATCACACCTTATTGATGGTGGGACGTTATCCGCTCACAGCTTTATTTTTGGAGATCGCTCCCGAAGAGGTGGATGTGAATGTTCATCCCACCAAAGCGGAAGTTCGTTTTAGAAGTCAGGATAAGATTTTTAGTTTTGTGCAGCGCTCGGCGAGAAAGGCATTGCTGGCATATACGCCCGTGGCATCGGTCTCACCACAGTTGTGGGGTTCACGTCCTGCTTCAACAGAGAGAAGGGAAGTGGGGATCGATTGGAGTGCGGCGCATGCTGAAAATCTGACGGAGGACGGTGGACAGCAGACGGTGGACGGCGAAGCCGTGACACAATCTGCTGAGGAAAGCCCTTCATCGTCCACGGTCGACGGTCAACGGTCATTCTCCAACGCTGTTCCACTCCTGCGTCTTATCGGTCAGATCGGGTCAACTTATATCGTGGCCGAAGGACCAGATGGTTTATATCTCATTGATCAACATGCGGCTCACGAACGTATCTTATTTGAAAAGTTAATGGCACAGCACGATAAGAAAAGTATTCCATCCCAGTCCCTGCTGACTCCTGAAGTGGTGACACTACCTCCTCAATCTGCGAAGATGCTGACATCACAATTGCCATTTCTCAATCACTTTGGTTTTGAAGTGGAAGAATTCGGCACGAATACATTCCAAGTGCGCGCCATGCCTGTCTTGTTTGCAGGCGGTGATCCATCGTCTGCGCTGCGAGCTTTGGTTGAAGACTTTGAAGAGGATGAGGCTCCTTTGCAGGCTGAAGTGGAAGCAAAACTTGCGGCGCGCGTCTGCAAGCGGTTGGCTGTCAAAGGCGGGCAGACTCTGACAAGCGAGGAACAGCGTGCATTGTTAAATGATCTCGAAGCCTGCAACTCTCCGCGAACCTGTCCGCATGGCAGACCAACGATGATCCATCTCTCTGTGGATACATTGGAACGTCAATTTGGCAGAAAAGGCGCAAGATAACGAAGAGTTATTATTATTTTTGTAAGGTGGAATAAAAACAACAAGTATTGATATACAATCGCTCAATGACAGAAATGACCGAACTCATCGCAGAGCATGGTTTGGAAACCATGTTGGGGCATATTCACGCCAAAGTAGTGCTCCTGGAAAAAGACGGCTCTTTGGTTTCGTGGAATCACGCTTTTGAAGAGCATAAAAAAAACTTATTAACAGTCAAAAAGATCGAAGAGTTTTTTAACTCAAAAGATCAATCCCTGCTTGCATACAAACTCACTGCAAACATTCAAAGCCAATGGTTTGCTGAACTGGCAATCGATGGGGAACACTTTGCAAATCACGATTGCCTGCTCATCCCAATTCCAAATGAACGCTTTCTCTTTATCGCAGAATCTGTTACTCAAGAAACCATGGAACGATTAAGCAGGCAGGTAAAGCTCTTCCAAATCGAAAGTGAATTTACAAAAAAGCTGGCGCGCAACAAACAGATCGAAATGGAAGCGGTCATGATCCAGGCCAGTGAAGTGGCGCAGGTGGACGCGCTGACCTTTCTCCTTAATCGCCGCATGATCGTCCGCGAACTTCAGGATGAAGTGCTGCGTGCCAAGCGATACAACAGCACATTTTCAATCTCTGTAGTGGATATCGATCACTTCAAAAAAATAAATGATGTTTATGGTCACCTTGCAGGTGATGAGGCGTTAAGACAGGTGGCTTACAAACTCCGCGATCATATCCGTCACCCGGATATTGTGGGGCGTTATGGAGGCGAGGAATTCCTGATCCTGCTCCCAAACACAAAATCTTCCGCAGCAGCAGAGCAAGCCGGGCGCCTATCCAAACAAATACGCGAAACGCCAATTGAAGTGCAGGAGCAAATTTTAAATGTGACCATCAGTATTGGCATTGCTCAATTTCAAACCGATGTGGATACCTGGGAAACCCTGCTCAAACGCGCAGACAATGCCATGTATGAAGCCAAGAATAACGGGCGTGACCGCTGGATTGTAGCCGAATAAATTATCAGGATTGTTCCGAAAAAACTTCGTGAAAGGCTTTGATAATTTCCTCCTTCACTTTTTCCATGGAAGGAACCGGGGCAACCAAATCTGCCAGCGAAACCACAGGCTCGCTTAATCCACAGGCAATGATGCCATCCCAATATTCCATATCTGGATTCACATTCAACGCGAAGCCGTGGCGTGAGACTCCGTATACATCCACTTTGACGCCGATCGCAGCGATCTTCGCTGGCTTTTGACGATCTTCCGGTTTGCAGCGTGGGCAGCGTGAATGAACATCTGCCTGCACCCATACACCGGTCATCCCTGACCTTTGGCCTGCTACTACCCCAAGTTGAGCCAGCGCCACGATAAGCATTTTCTCCAACTTACGGACATACCCAACATAATCAGACCTGACAGGTCTTGACAAGTCATCTTCCAAATCAGAAGACTCTGCTTGAGACCTGTCAGGTATTAATGGAATCAAAGGTAACAAAGGATATCCCACCAATTGACCAGGCCCATGATAAGTTACATCTCCACCGCGATCCACCCAGTGGATTGAAATTCCCTTTTGCTTTAATTGTTCTTCTCCCCATAATAAATTTTCAGCGCGGCCTTTTCGTCCAAATGTATAAACGTGGGGATGTTCCAACAACAAAAGAGTTGGCGGGCGTTTCCCCTCTGCAATCTCTGCTGCGTATTCATCCTGCAATTTCCAGGCAGTTTCGTAATCAGCCAAACCAAGGTCTTGAACAACAAGCTCCTTCATGATTTTATGTAAAATCTAGTTTACCCAAATATTCTGCGGTACAAGTCTGATTCCAACAAACCGTTCGGATCGCAGCGCTTTTTTAATTTCTTAAATTTATCCATGGTTTCTTCACCATAAAAACCAACTGCTGTTTCAGCGGATGTCTCGCTATTTTTTGCAAAATATAATCTTCCGCCTGCCTGTACAACGATCTTATCGAACTCTTGCAACATACTGCTCAATCGTGAGCGGTTATTGTTTGTCACTTTGAAATCCATGGCAAGCGAGAAACCATCCACTGCATGGGTAAGCAGGAATTTATCAGGGCGGTGACGTTTGGTGACGCCAAGGTATGAGGGCAGACCATTTTTGTGCGAGAGGCGCAGGATCTCGGTCCACGCAGATTCGGCGGTTTCTTTGGGGAGGAAAGATTGATACTGGATCAGTCCGCTGCGCCCGGCGGCCAATTCCCAGCCGGGGACATAATCCAAAAGAAAATGGAAGGCGGCATGAGATTGACGGAAGGTGTGTTTGCGCAGCGAGGCAATATACTTTGCAGTGTTGACCCCCCACCACCCAAGGTTGTTCACGAAGGGAGTCATGAAGTAATGCAAAATGGATTTTGGAAATATGCCGAAGATATATGGCGGCAGAATCTGATTCTTGATCTTCAACGTTTCACGCGGGTTGGGATCTTCACCTTCGTGGAGATAGCGCGTAGCGTGGATTTGTCCGCGACCGAGGGAAGTTCCGCCTGTCATTGTGTCCAGCCAACCGACGATGTAATCATAATTGGGCGCACCGTCTTGCAAGACGGCAAGATGCTCATGCAAGTTTCTGACCGGGAGCGCATCCACAGATAAAAGCCCGGAATAAATGCGTTTCATTTGCATGGTGACAGAGGTAAAGATGCCCAGCATGCCAAGCCCACTGATCATGGCGTAGAACAAATCCGCATTCTTTTTTGGAGAGCAGGTAATTTCTGCACCAGTAGGCAGGATGGCGGTGAACTCTACAACGTGTTCACCGATGGGTCCCATTTTGAAATTATTTTTGCCGTGAATGTTTGCGCTGAGACATCCCCCCAGGGTTGTTCTCATTGTGCCAGAAACAACCGGCGGCCACCAGCCATCCGGCTCCACTTTTTGCCAAAGTTGTTCAAGGGTAACGCCCGGTTGTGCTGTAACGAGACCTGCCGTTTTATCCCATCTTGTGATGGCATTCATCCCGCTCAAATCTAATACAATACCACCGCCATTCAGGGCTGCATCATTGTAGCTGCGGCCTGCTCCGCGTGCGCTGACGGTGACGCCCATTTTTTTTGCGAGTTGGAAGGCTTCGTAAATTTCTTCAGGTATATTGGGTTTGATCAGATAGGACGATGCGCTGAGCGAATGTCCAAAGTTTTCGAGTTGGGTAAAAGTATTTTGCATTTTATATTTTTATAGAGACCCTAAAGGTTTTACGAAGTCCTCGAAGAGGGAAACCTTTAGGGTCTGGGTTGAGTTAAAACGACATGCGGCGGAAGATCACCGATGGTATATGTTGAATGATGAGCATGATCCAGCGCCAAATGGATGCAGTGTAAACCAGCTGTTTGCGTTTACGCATGGCGGTGTAAATATCATCTGCGGCTTTTTCAGGTGTGATGGCAAAAGGGGTGCTGCCTTGTGCGGCTTTCATCATTTCGGTTTTTACGAAACCAGGTTTGACAGTTAATACATTCACGCCGCGACGGTTGAGTCGATTGCGAAGCGCTTCAAGGTATGTAGTAAGTGCAGCTTTGGATGTGTTGTAGCCAGGGTTACCGATACGTCCGCGGTCACCTGCGACGGAGGAGATGCCGACGATCTGCCCTGTTTTTGCATTTTGGAACATTTCAGCCACTGGATTAAGCCAGGCCATGGCGCCGATGATGTTCACTTCCATCATCTTGCGATCCCCTTCAAAGTTGAAATTGTTCAGTCCAGGTGGGAAGTTGACACCGGCCATGAAAACAACTGTATCGAGTCCGCCAATATCTGCGACAACTTTGCGAAGCAAATTGGGGGCTTCATCATAATTTGTCACATCATGAACATACGCCAGCACGCGGGTTTCTTTCACAGCAGAATTGATCTCTGAACATAGTGCTGTTAATTTGTCTTTTCTGCGTGCAATAAGAGCGAGTGTGTAACCCTCTTTCGCCAGTTTATGGGCAAGGGCAGCGCCCAATCCATCTGACGCTCCGATGATAATTCCCCGTCGGCGTGGATTCAATGGTGTTGCAAGAGCAGGCTTGGGTGAGTCAGACACGTGATTCCTCGTAAAAAAGAATGTTTCTGTCATTCTAACACAGTCCAAATAATGGAGAAAAAGCCGTATAATTATCCAACTCTGTGCTCTCCAGTACCAATGGAGAGTTGTACCTGTTCATGGGATGTGTTAAAAATAAAAACTATGAAAGAAAATAACGAAAATCCAGACAGCGTTTTTCAACATGCCTGGGAAATTATCAATCAAGATGCATCCATTCCTTCCGAAGATAAAGAAGGAATATTAAAGTTGATTCAAGTCCTCATTGAGGCTGCCGGGTCTTCTCCCTACCCGCGCGAAAAATCCAATCAAGCCAAAACATTTACGCAAGAGATCATCTCCAAGCATTCCCTAATGACGATGGTAAAGCAGCAGGCAGATGAGCTGGATGCATTAAAGAATCTCAGCCTTAATCTGACGTCCAGCCTCGACCGGCAAACCGTGCTGGATGCAATTGTCAACGAAGCGATGAGATTGGTAAAACACACCCGTGATGCTCATATTTTCCTCTATACACATGGCAAATTGGAGTTTGGCGCTTCACTCTCTGCGAACGGAGAGCAGAATAAACCTTTTGCCATGCCTCGACCCAATGGCTTAACTCATACTGTAGCAAACAACAAAAAACAGATCATTATTGAAGACATCGCCAATGCGTCTCTTTATAAAGGCAAAAGTTCAGACTGGACTGGCTCGATCATTGGGCTTCCCCTGTTATTCAATAACTCCATAGTAGGTGTAATGAACCTTTCCCGGACCACAGTTGGGGGGTTTTCGCGTGCTGAATTACGTTTACTTGGTTTGCTGGCTGACCAGGCAGCTGTAGCAATTTCTAATGCAAGTTTACATAAACAGGTGACAGAGCTGGCTAATACAGATAGTGTGACCGGCCTGCCCAACCGCCGCGCGCTGGATGAACGTTTGCAAGAGGATATTCGCCACGCAAAGCGTATGTCGGCAGAGTTCTCTGTTGTCATGATGGATCTGGATGGGTTTAAAAATGTGAACGATACGTACGGACATGTTGTAGGTGATGAATTGTTGTATTCACTCTTCAATCACCTCGCCGAAAACATACGCCCAACAGATTTCCTCGCCCGTTACGGCGGCGATGAACTTACGTTGATCATACGTGAAGCAGGTGTCAACGTGGCTGAGATCGTTACACAGAAGATCATTGATCTGGTCAAGGAATATTCACCATCCATAGGAAAAAACGAGATCAAGCTGGGTATTACGGCAGGCATTGCTGTATTTCCAGTGCACTCAAAGAACGCTGGCGATCTTTTGCGTGCAGCAGATGAAGCGTTGTACCGAGCGAAAAAGCATCATCGCGGCTCATTTAGTGTGGCAAAGGGAACCACCGGTGAGCTGCATCCCATAACAGTTCCGAGAAAAAAATAAAATACAGCAAGTCCTCTTTAACAACGCTGCAATATTGCAGCGTTGTTTTTGTAACCAAATGGACGAATATGGGTTTGTATTAAAATAAATCATCATCAGGAGCCAACATGCCCCGCAAAGTAAAACTCATCTTAAATCCCATGGCAGATATGGGACGCGCCTGGAAGACCGCCAATGATTTGCGCCCGATCGCGCAGGAGTTCCAGGGTGAACTCGCCTGGAGCGGAACAGTCTATCCTTCACATGCAATCGAACTTGCGAGGCAAGCCGCCGAAGAAGGTTATGACCTCGTGGTGGCAATGGGCGGAGACGGCACTGCTCATGAAGTGATGAACGGCCTCATGCAGGTCCCTGAAAACAAACGCCCGATCATGGGCATCGTCCCAATTGGCTCTGGCAACGATTTTGCTTACTCAATGGGACTCACCCAAAAACCCGCGCATGCTCTCGCTCACGCGTTGCAAGCTGAAAACATTCAGGATATTGACATTGGCTTAATGACCGATGAACATGGCCGCAAGGAATATTTCGATAACAGCCTCGGCATCGGCTTTGATGCTATCGTAACCATTCGCTCGCACAAACTGCCCATCGTTAAAGGTTTTCTGATGTATCTCACAGCAGTTATTCAAACCATCTTCCTAAACCATAACCCAGCCAAAGTGCAGATAGAAACTGAGACAGAAAAATGGGATGACAGTGTATTAATGGTCACACTATGTAACGGTCCGCGTGAAGGCGGCGGATTTATGCTCTCTCCAGAATCAAAAAACGATGACGGCAAAATGGAATACCTCACCGTAAAAAAAGTATCGCGCGGAATGATGTTTCGCCTCGTGCCTGAATTCATGAAAGGCACGCACATGCGCTTCAAACAAATCCGTATGGGGGAGTTCAAAAAATTTAATATCACCTCAGACATCCCGCTTTATATCCATGCGGATGGTGAAATATTTACGAGCTTTGGCAGTAATCTTCGTAAGGCAAGTTTTGAAATTTTACCAAAGGCGTTGAGGGTGGTTAAAGGGTAAAACCGTAAATACGTAGACATGTAAACAGGTAGACAGGTACAATACGTGTGTACTTGTTTACATGTCTACATTTGCAGTTACCCCATGCCTGATCTCTATCACACCCTTCTTAAATACGATCTTGGACATCTCCACATTGTTGCGGGATTATGGGGCCTTGAACTTGAATCCAACGATGCAGATTCTGCCGCTGAAGAACTCTCCGCATCCATTCTGGACCCTGAACCTGTTCACGAAACAATAGACATTCTCTCCGCTGAGGCACGTGCCGCACTATTCTCCCTCGTTGAGCCGGGCGGCAAAATGGAGTGGGTTTCCTTTGCGCGAAAGTTCGGCGAGATCCGTGAAATGGGCGAAGCCAAACGAGACCGTGAACGCCCGCATCTTAAACCAACTTCCATCGCAGAGAATCTTTTTTATCGTGGTCTGCTTGCCAAGGCGTTTTTCAATGCAGATAAAGGCGCACAGGAATTTGCATATATCCCCGATGATCTTTACGAATTAATTAAACTTGAAACAGAAGAAGATACGCCCAAAGTCAAAGGAGAGCCGCTCGGCCGCCCTGCGACTCCAGTTGAAAAGGCCTTCGAGATTCCTGCATCAGATCATATCCTTGATGATGCAACCACTTATCTTGCCGCATTGCGCACAGGCAGGTCACGCTTGAAGCGTGACCTGCAGAACTTATTAGCCACCGCAGGAATTATCAAGAAAGATAGTCCACAAACTGAAGCGATCAAGGCTTTTCTCGAAGCCTCACGCACCGATGCTTTGAAAATGCTTGTTGAAGCATGGAAATCATCACAAACATTTGACGAATTGAGATTAATGCCAAACATCATCTGCGAAGGGGAATGGAAAAATCAACCACAGGTTACACGCGAGTTTCTATTGGACTTGGTTAATTCCATCCCGCAAAATAAATGGTGGAGCATCCACGCCTTTGTGCGTACGGTCAAGGAAAAATTTCCAGATTATCAACGCCCCGCAGGTGACTACGACTCATGGTTCATCAAACGTGAATCGGATGGGCAGTTTCTGCGTGGATTTGCATACTGGGACTCAGTAGATGGCGCGCTCATCAAATATTTCATCCAAACTTTGCATTGGTTGGGCATGGTGGATTTGGCTTCACCCGAGGAGGGAAAGGAGGCAACGGCGTTTCGGGTTGTCGAGTCAAAAGTCGAAAGCGATGCTCTGAGCCTGTCGAAGAGTCAAAAGTCAGACATTCGACCCGCGACCTTTGACGGAAAAATTAATGTTTTATCCAATGGAAAAGTTGGAGTTCCCCGATTGTTCTCGCGTGCGGTTCGTTATCAGATATCCCGTTTTTGCGAGTGGAATGAAGAATATGCCGATGAATATAAATATCAAGTCACCGCGCAATCGTTGACTCACGCCAAAGAGCAGGGACTTAAAGCCGAACAGTTGTTATCTCTGCTGGTGAAACATACAAATGGAACTGTCCCGCCTGCGTTGGTGAAAGCGCTCAAGCAATGGGAAACGCACGGCACCGAGGCTCGGGTGGAGAGTCTGCTTGTGCTAAGAGTCAACAGGCCTGAGCTTATGGAAGAGATGCGTAAGTCGAAGGCGGGGAAATTCCTGGGCGAGATGTTAAGTCCAACGGCAGTAGTGGTCAAAAGCGGAGCCGTCCAAAACGTGATGGCGGCTTTAGCCGAGTTAGGTTTGCTGGCAGAAATTGAATCACAACAAGGAGATGACGATGTCAAAAACTGATTGGATCCAACAAGAGATCGACAACTTGAAATCGCAGGGGCTGTACAACAACATCCGCACGATCGGTTCGCCGCAAGGCGCGTGGCTGATTGTGGACGGAAAAAAGGTTTTGAATTTTTGCTCGAACAATTATTTGGGATTGGCAAATCATCCCGCGCTGGTGGCGGCTGCAAAAAAAGCGACAGATGAAATGGGCGTGGGACCTGGCGCGGTGCGATCCATCGCGGGCACCATGTCTTTGCATGTGGAGCTTGAAAAACGTCTCGCGCAATTTAAAGGCGTCGAAGCCGCGATCACATTTCAATCAGGGTTTACTGCGAATTTGGCAGTCATTCCTGTCTTGGTTGGGAAGGAAGATGTGATTTTTTCTGATCGATTAAATCACGCTTCGATCATTGATGGTGCGCGTTTATCGGGCGCGAAAATTATTCCCTACGAACACAACGATGTGAAATCATTGGAAGAACAGATTCAGGCAAACTTGAGTCAGTATCGCCGCGCATTGATCGTGACCGACGGCGTCTTTAGCATGGACGGCGACATCGCGCCGCTGTCTGATATTTATGAAGTGGCGAAGAGGTACGATATTCTTTTAATGGTGGATGATGCTCACGGCGAAGGCGTGCTCGGCAAAGGCGGGCGTGGTATCGTTGATCACTTTGGCTTGCATGGCAAAGTGGATGTGGAAGTGGGCACGATGTCAAAAGCCTTTGGTGTGGTCGGTGGAATCGTCGCAGGCAAAGCCGTCATCATTGATTGGCTGCGTCAGCGCGGACGGCCGTTCCTGTTTTCGTCTGCGGTGACTGTGCCAGATGCGGCGGCCTGTCTCGCGGCCGTGGATTTACTTGAAGACTCAACTCAACTCGTAGATAAACTTTGGGAGAACGCGAAATACTTCAAAGCCGAAATGAAGACGCTCGGATTTAATACAGGTGTGACTGAAACTCCCATCACGCCCGTCATGCTAGGGGAAGCTCCGCTCGCTCAGCAATTCAGCCGCGAGTTATTTGATGCAGGCGTGTTCGCCATGGCACTTGGATTTCCAACCGTGCCGCAAGGCAAAGCGAGAATCCGCGTGATGATTTCTGCCGCACATAGCAAAGATGATTTGAATAAAGGTTTGGAAGCGTTCAAGAATGTGGGGAAGAAGTTGGGAGTTATTTAAGATTGTAGGGGCGGGGTTCTCCCGCCCCTTTTCATTCCAACAACAATATTTAAAAATGAAATTCGATCCACAGAAACATCATCGCCGCTCCATTCGCCTGAAAGGATATGATTATTCACAGGCAGGCATATATTATGTCACGATCGTGACGCAAGGCAGGGAATGTATTTTCGGGGAAATTATAAACAAAGAAATGGCTCTCAGTTCATATGGCGAAATTGTTCAAAAATGGTGGGGTGATATTCCTGTTCATTTTCCGAATGTGAAAATATTGATATTTGCCATCATGCCCAATCATATTCATGGAATTATTTTTATAACCGATACCCGTAGGGGCGAGGTCGTCTCGCCCCGTGACAATCCAAATCAAAATATAATAAATAAAGAAACGATGGGGATTCAAAACCAGGGCGGGGAGACCCCGCTACGCAAACCAACATTGGGACAGGTCATCGGATATTTCAAATATCAATCCACAAAAGAAATGAACGCATTGGATGATAAAGGTCTGATCACCAAGTTCTGGCAAAGAAATTATTATGAACGGATCATTCGCAATGAAAAAGAATTGAAACAGAAAACAGATTATATTTTGGATAATCCATCTCAATGGGATGAGGATGCAGAGAATCCGATAAAATCGTAATTGTAGGGGCGAGTTCTCTCGCCCTATGCCCGTTGAACAATATTATATGGGCGAGAAAAATATAACAACAAGGGCGGGGAGACCCCGCCCCTACGTAATTTTCCTCTTTCTTCTATTTTTCCTCCCCTTCATCATCAATGACTCGATCCACGCGGCCATGGGTTCAGGCGGCGGAGATGATTTGATTTCCCATGTCTCCATATTGCGTGCGATGAGCACACGGTTGGCGGCTTCCATGCCTGTCACGCAGGCGCGCTCCAAAAAGAAGGCGGGAGTTTCGTGACGCACCCAATCTCCAGCGCAAAACAAATTTTCCCAGGGTGTTTCAATTCCAAGATGTGTGCCGCGCGCGCCGATCTCAGGCAATGTGTGCGTGGCCGCGTTGCGCTGCAAATAGGGCGCGATCAAATGTCCCTTCAATTCAGGGAACGCGCGATAAAAATCTGTAATGACATTCGTGATCAAAATCGCATCGGGTTGCGCCAGCACATCACGCGGGCCATAGACATGCACTTCAATACAAGCGCCGCCTGTTTCTTCATTCCATTTTTTATACGGCGCATAAATTTTTTCAAGCCAGAAAAAATTATGCATGATAAAGTCGCCGCTGAACATGCCAGACTCAGGCCCTTTTCTCGGCTGCGCATCAAACCATAAACGGATTACCGCGTGGCCGAGTCCATGCGGGAAGAAGAATTTTTCAGCGGGGAAAGAGTTCCTGATAATTGAATCAGCTGCGGGTGAGTCAGATGCGAGGATGATGAATGGAGCACGGTCAACGCCTGAGAGTCCATCCTGCTCATAGTGTGCGATCCAGTCCCCGTCCTTTTCCACCCGCATCACTCTGGACTTGAACCTAATCTCGCCTCCGAGTTTCATAATCTTCGCTGATAGTTTTTCGCAGACATCACCGCCGCCGTTGGGAAGATACTCAAAGGCCCAGGCGTCACGGCGCATAAGCGTGTAAAAACGTAGAAAGGCAAGGAAGCCCGCCAGCGGAACTTCATCTGGATCGGTGGCGAGGCCATTACGGGTGAGACCAAAAAACAGCGAACGAAACGCTGGCCCCCAATGTTTGAGAGTTTTGCCAAAGGTCAGCCCTTCAAGCGGCTGGTCTTCCACGAACGGGTCAATGCCAATTGCCATCACCAACACAGACCAAACATTGAAAATGGAAATAATATCGTGAAGGGTAAGCATGCTCCAAAAACGCGGCGAGAAAAATAATTGAATATAATGAAATGGCGCGGGGATAATACTTTTGCGAATTGTTTTTCCAATGGGTACACGCCGCACCGAATTCCCCACACGATAAATCCATTGTTCGTCGCGCGCAGAAATATATTGCGTAACGATCTCATACTTCTTAAGCATGTGTCTGAGATTGACATACGAAGACCAAATCCCATGCACGCCATGCTCGGAAGGGAAGCTCCAGCCTTTGATTTTTATTTTCTCCTTGCCTGAAAGACGGCCACCGACTCGTTCATTTGCTTCGAGGGTTAGCGGTTTCAGTCCACGCTCGGCGAGATGTAATGCGGCAGTGAGGCCTGCGATTCCACCGCCAATGATGACGACATCGTAGTTATTCTGTTTTTCCATGGATGCTGATTATATCGGTGAACATATCATTGCGAGGATGTAGTTGCGAGGATTGGTTGTCTAAAAGAACGGGTTTTGGTTGACCACAAAGCCACAGGCTCGAAGACTCAAAGGATTCTTGGTGACTTTGCGGCTTTGAGGCTTTGTAGCTAGCTGACATGTCCCTATATGAGCGTTCTATCAAGTGTTTATGGTAAAATCTTTTTCGCCTGGAGGGGTGGCCGAGCGGCCGATGGCGCATGTCTTGAAAACATGTTTGGGTCACACCAACGTGGGTTCGAATCCCACCCCCTCCGCCAGGCGAATTATCCGTAGTGACAGCTTTAGCAACTGTCCATGTGCGACTCGCCGCATAATAAAAGTCGCTACTACAAAAAAATGGGGAGGTGCCAGAGTGGCTGAATGGGCTCGCCTGCTAAGTGAGTGCCGGCTTTAAAACCGGTCGCGGGTTCGAATCCCGCCCTCCCCGCAAAAAAAAACACATCCGCAATGGATGTGTTTTTTTTTCAGTCGAATGTTGGGAAATGCCTAAGAGCAGAAAAATGCTCATAAATCGCGCAGACTTTCAAGACAGTTGCTGCACGCTTTGTTAGGCGGCTTCTTGTTATTCGAAAATACCAATTTCAACATAATACCATTTGCCTTGCCGTTGAGCGAAAAAAGACACCATATTTGGGGCAATTCTTGGGTTTAACTCTGCGGCACTACAACATTGGTAGTGAGGAATTTGGTCATATTCCAAGGGACTTTGCTTACCGTCATAAGATATGCCAATTTTGCCGTTTTGCTGGAAGAAAAAGAACGGCTTGCGCTTTATCAATTGAAATCCAAATGCTTGATCATATCCATTGTGATCATTTAAGGACTCGCCATCTTGAATAATTTGCCCCACTGGTTCTAATGGAGTTTCGTTCGATAAAAGGTTCAACGTGACGTGTGCAACTTCAATTATCCAATGATCAGAATAAGTCCATAGCCCTCTTAAATTATTGATAGGGCTGACATCGCCTGCATCCGTAGAAAAAATCATCTGGCTGTCTTTCAATACTTTCGCTGTGACCTTTTGAAATGTGCCTTGATTAGTAACAGTATTGGTATAAGACTCCAATGCTATAAGGTTTTCATTTCCTACCTGAACGGAAAAGGCGGGTTGCCCTTCAAAGAGCATGGAGTTATTCGGAACAGGAATCCCCCTTTCTTGTTGATGCTTTGCCAATATTTCCTCTTGAGAACCTTGCTCCGGAGTGAAAGAAAGGGGATCCGTTGTAGGTGCGTACTGTAAGGGATATTCTTCTATGGTTAGCTTGGATGGGGAGGTTGTTTGGGCAACTTGTTTGGAAGAGCAGCTGTTCAAAAAGAGAATAGTCAACGCCAGGAATAAAAAGGAAATAGTTCTTTCATAGGTGAATTTCATATTGCCTCACATTGAACCTTATTGACGAGCCGCCTAACGGTTTGCGTTACCTGCATGTGGGCGGGCTGAGATTCTCTTTGGGAGCAGGAAAAACTTGAAGCCAGAAAACTGCTTGTAAATCGCGCAGACTCCCACACGTCAGGTGCACGCTTTGTTGGGCAGTTTTTGACTTTTATGGCACATGCTCATATAAAACCTGAGTGATAGCATAATAAGCTGTCTTGGGAGACAGATCATCGTTCAATATTGTTGGATTGGCGTTAGGTTTGTCCAGTGCGTATATATACCAACTATACTTATCACCAACGCCCCAAAAATTGATATTATGACAAACTCCTGATTCGATGCAGGCTTCGAAAATATTTTTGTAAATTTCAGCCTGTTTCAGATTTTTCTCTTGATCCGTGCCAGTCGCGTCACTCATATTCACATCAAGTTCTGTAATCGCTACAGGTATTCCATAACTTTGGAAGGCTCTGATCATATTCTCTTTTGAAGGCGGATTCCATTTACTTTGGTTAATGTGCATTTGCAAGCCAACGTTGTCGATTAAATTCTTGCTATGTAATCTTTTGACTATATCCAGAGTCATTGAGTAGCGATCTGAACTCATGGTCTCGTTACTGTTTTGATTGTAAATTAATACCGCCGTTGGGTCTGCTTGTCTGGCATACTCGAAAGCAATATCAATATAGTTTTCGCCGATGATTTCTACATATGGATCCCATTTGCCAGGATGCCATGCCTTCATGCCCGATTCGTTGACAACTTCCCATGAAAAAACTTTTCCTTTGTAATGGGTCAATACCTGTTGAATATGATTCTTTATTGCGGCAATTGATTGGTCGCTAGTTAAATCTGTTGAAACTAGTTTTCCGTTCGCGTCAAAAACTGCATGGTCTTTTAGCCAGCCCCATTCAAAATCTGATGCTCCATAAATCACATCATTTCCTGTAACATACATGTGATTGTCCATAGCCAATTGAACCGCCTTATCGCTGTCTACAAAATCAAATTTATTCTGGATTGGTTCGGTAACTGCTCCCTGCAAAGTTGCAATTCTTGCAGAGTTGAATTCGGTTACAACAAAGCGATCACGCAACTCCATATCGGGAGCATATGGCTCTGAAAACAAGGTGCCAATATGAAAGTTCTGCATATCGCCAAGTTTTCCCAGTGTCATCTTTCCCCACTTTAAACCATCCTTCTGTTTTAATGCCAACGGCACATTATTCACAACGAGAAAAGAATATTCGATACCGTTGATCTGCTTTGCCTGTATAAACACATCTGGAGTTGTTTTGATCGCGTTCAACAGTTGGACAGAATCCATTTCTGTGCTATTAACCGTTGCTTTCCCCCCATAAGCATGAACATAGTCATCAATCCACTTTGATAAATCTTTTGCGTCTGCTAAAATTTCGGGCGCAGGTGTTGGTGTAATTGTTGGAGTTGGGGGAATAGACGTAAAAGTTGACTTAGGCATAGCCGTTTCTGTTGGAACGACTGTAGCCGCTGGCGTACAAGAAGCCAGAATGATAGCGACAAGCAAAACTGTGACGATGACTTTTATTTTCATTGATACCATCTTATGCAAGGAGCTGCCCAACTATGAGTTATACAGCTAGCTGTATAACTCCCCAATTTAGGGTGTTATGCAGTCAAATGGTTGTATAACGCCTTATATATTGAATTATACGTCCACCCTGCATGAAAAGACAATCAACTTACACTTTCCCATTCCACTCAATATCAAAAGTGGAAGCCTCCAGCGGGGTTATTTTTTTCTTACGTGCAATTTTCAAATAAGCAAAGATACTTCTGAATTGAAGCAGGAATGGCCTGGGATCTTTGATGTCAAAAATAACATCCCTGCTGGTGAAGAAAGTGGAAAACCAGCTGCCCAGTTTGTTTTTCTTTAGCGCATTAGGGAAACCATAAATCAGCATGGCGCTGGCCAGCATGGACGTGTGATCTTTTACAGGGTTAATACAAAGAATATTCGGATTCAAAAATGCTTCTACAAAATTGGGGTGCGATGCAAGCAAATGCACGCCGCTTGTGGCGCGCGGGTTACATTCCAACCCATAAAGCTGGCCGTCTGGAGTTTCAATGAAGTCAAATGCGATCTGGCCTGTAAAGTCATTTTTTTCCACGAAAGTTTTCACCCATTTAAATATCGCAGGATGATTGATATGCTCAAAAGCAATGGTGGCACCCTGCCCAGCTGTAAACGTGGATGGATACGCGGTATGCGCAGTGACGCGTCCATTCAGGCAAACGCTATAGGTGCAAATCTGTCTGCCGGCCTTGTATTCCTGTGCCACCCAGTTGGATTTCGAATCAAACCTCAGCGTGGATAATGCCTGCTTAAGCGTGGGCAGGATCAAGGTCCGCGAGGCGAAGCGCGAATACACAGGCTTGATCACCAGTTTGCGCCACTGTGAGTATGCGTGAAGCAGGTCATCCTGGTTGCGAATCAGCATGGTCTCAGGGACGTAAAGTTCCTGCTCAACTGCATTGACTACAAAATTCCACTTATTATGAAAATCGTTCAGCTTTTTTATAGGCTCGGCAAAGACCAGACATGGAAATTGCTCACGTTCCATCGCGATATAGAAAACCTCCTCGCAAGTGGGGATGAGCATGTCAATTTGATTTTCTATAATGATCTTTTTAAGTGTGGCGATGAAAGCAAATGTCTGCTGCCGCGGCTGGGGGATGATGAAATTTTTCTCGATGGTGTTGCTCGGCTGGGATAAATGTCCGCGTAAACTCTCCGCCATAAAAACGGTGTGACCCGCATGATGGAACACACGGGCAAGTTCGAGAGCGGCCGGGGCGCGGCCTCCAGTGATAAGAATCCTAGCCATACTGAAATTCATCATATCAGTAGATTATGTTAGCCAAGATCCTCGCAATGACATCAAAACGTTAGGATCAGCCCGCCAATGGACAGGCCCGCGCCCGTACCGGCAATCAACACCTTTTTTCCACGTTCAATATTGCCGTCGCGCACTGCCTGATAAAGCGTGGCGGGAATGGATGCAGCCACACAATTGCCGAGCGTTTCCAAAGTGCTCATAATTTTGGGCTGGGGCCAGCCAAAGCGTTCAAGCATCAGCAGCCCCACTTTACTGGCCTGGTGGGGAACCACAACATCAATATCCATCAGGCTCTTTGAAAGCCCGGGGTAAAGTTCCTCAAGAAAATTTGCGCCAATCTCACGAACTTTGCGAAGCACCGCAGGGCCGTCCATATGAAAGAGATCATCTTCAGGTTTATGGTTTGCGAAGCGTGGATGGCGTGCCGAGCCGCCGCCCATAATGGCAGTCAGATATGCGCCTTCGCCGTACGTTTTGAAATGCGCGTGATGAAGAATGGATTTTTCGCCTTCCGCTGAACGTGTGACCACAACCGCCGCCGCCGCATCCCCGACAAGTGAAGCTGATTCTGGTTCCTTTGGATTGATGCCGCACGAGGCAATGTCACAACTTGCGATGAGAATATTTTTATATCTGCCATTTTGTAAAAAGTTCGCAGCCACATCCATGCCCGCCACGAAACTTAAACAAGTTGTATGCACAGTCATGGCTGGAATGCCTGAATTCCCCAGCCCAAGTTGACGTTGGATCAACGCGCCCGTATCAGGAATGGCTTGCTCGCCTGTTCCCGATGCGTTGATGATCAAGTCGATCTGATTCGGTTTGAGCTTCGCTTCATCCAACGCTTCACGCGCTGCTTCCGCAGACATAAAAGAGGATGTCTCATCGGTAACCCATCTGCGTTCACGCACGCCGTTGCGACGCTCCACCCAGCCAGCGGAGAGTCCGCATAAGGTTTCAAGCTCCGAGCTTGGGACGATGCGTTTGGGTAAATATCTTCCGAGCCCAATAATTTTTAGGGGTAAGTTAACTTGCATTGAGTCTCCTGTGAAAACTGACAGTGGACCGCAGACAGTAGACCGGGTCTATCGTCCGCGGTCCACTGTCCACTAATTAAAAATCCATCTTCTGAAAATAAGGAATCGCATACTTCGAAATTGCCTTGATCAACTTCCACGGTCGCTGCCGCCATGCAGGCAGGTGTTTTGAGAACACCGCATTGTACTCAATCACAGATTTCCCGCCGCGCACTTTTTTAAATTTACCCACCCCGCCGCTGGCATGGACAAGTAAATTCCGCTGCAGCCCTTCCTGCAAAGTAATTAAAGTCAGCAGGCGGTATAAACCATCTTCCTGCGGCAGGCTGGTGTCATAACCAAATAAGGGCTGGGTCATCGTGCCATTGCGGACGAAGAATCCCATGACAGCATTTATTTTCCCATCGCGCTTTAATGCACGCAGGTGCAAAATCTCGTTATCACGTGCAAGTTTCATAAACTCAAAAGTGAACTGCGGGTTGTAATAGGAATATTTTTCAAGATAAAGCATATTATACAAATCCAAAGAACGCGCGAGTTCTTGATCCGATAGATCCTTGCCATCCACGATTTCGTATCCATGCTTGCGCAGCACACGCACATCCTCTTTATACTGCCGTGTACGGCTCGCTTCCTCCGCGTCCATGTACCAAACCTGCCTGCTCAACACCATCTCATATTCATTTTCTTTTAGGATATTCAGCACATGCGGATTTTTTTTCGCATCGATGGATTTGAACACAATTACACGGTCTGGAAACCAGTCTGGCAGCGCTTCGCACAAAGCCGATAACTGGTCGCTGTTTACTGACGGGTATAGATTCGTCGACAGCAGATAATTGTTCACATAAACCACTTTATCCAGGCCAGCGTTACGGAAGTACCATGCAATTGGCCCCATGATCATTTTGATAAACATCTCAATAGGCGGATTATTAAGATGCTTCACTTCTTCATATCCGCCATAGGATACATAATGACTATATGGCGAAACGGTATAAGTATTATCCACATGAAAATCTGAGAGCGTGATCGGAATAATGACATCGTCCACCTTGGCGATCATCAACTGTGTGTTGTATATATTCTTGATGTACTTCTGAGCGCCATCCATCATCATAGGCAGGAGATAACGACGGGCATAATCGCCGTCAGGTGTGGATGGCCAGACAAGTGTATCGATGTTTTCTTTTGTGTAAAGCAAAGCTGCACTAGAGGGGTTGGGTAATGCCATTTAAGAAAATTCTCTCAAGGGTGGATTTGTCTCATTTAGTCAGGTGCGACGCACTTTCGTATGCACGAATCGTCTCATCACAATGAGATGGAATGACATGTGTATCAGGGTATGTCAGGTGATAAGTATGCAACTCACCCAGGGTTTGACGATAAGCCTCAGGGTCGGGGAATAATAAATTTGCGACCCTATGCGGCGGACGATTTTCAACAATAGACTGCTTCAACCAGGCTGCATCTGCCACAAAGAAAAAGAGTTTATCATTTTCATCGCGCACAAAGAGTCCCATTTGACCGAGAGCATGCCCAGGCAACTCCACGCCAATAATAGATTCATCACCAAGCAGGTTATATCCTGTTTTGAATGGGGCATATTCTTCTGAGAGCAGAATTGGTTTGGTCATATCCACTTCTTGAGAGCGGGCATCGAAGTCATTTGGGATCAGTCCGCGCATGAAGGCATGCTTGATGTCTTCAGACCTATTCAAATTGCGGAGATGTGCATAAGCGTGGGGCATGTAAATATAACGGGAGCAGGTCAGGTCGGAGAGTGATGCGATATGGTCTGCATGGAAGTGGGAAATAAAAGTGTGGGTAATATCCTGGGGTCTGATTCCAAATGCCGCGAGTTGATTCACAACCAAATCCTCTTCATGAAGAGTCACGGGAGTCATCCAGCGATAAAAACGATTGGGGAATTTTTTTGTCTCCTCAAAGAAACGATATGAATATCCTGTGTCGAAAAGCATCGGCCCAAAGCTGGGATGTTGCAGCAATGCAAACATGGCTGGGAAGTGAATACTGCGCCAGCGTCCGCCGTGAATGGCGATATGCTCGGGCGCTGTGCAGTAACCTGCGTGGAGAATGTTGATTTTCATAAGTCGATTATGTCGTTGCGAGAAGCGCACTTGTTCTTCGCGACGAAGCAACCTCATCATCGTATTGGAGATTGCTTCGGGCGGAAAATCACCGCCCTCGCAATGACATAGACTCCTTCCACCATTTCATAAATAAATCGAAACCTTCATCAACAGAAATCTTGGGTTGATAGCCAAGTTCGTTCTTTGCGGCCGTGATGTCCAATGTGGTGTTATTTGCCATCATGCTGACAGAAACACGAGTAAGCGGCGGTTCTGGGTGTGTTGGGATAAGTGTGTAAAACAACTCCATCACAGTTGCGATTGCATTTGCAGTTGGATATGAAATCTTTCGTTTGGGAGTTGGCAAATTCAGTTCTGCGCAAATTCGTTCGACCAATTTCCAAAGTTTGACAGGCTCACCATTTGAGATATTGTATTTTTTACCAAGCGTATTTGCAGAAGATTCTGCACAAAGCAAAAGAGCATCGACAACATTTTCGATGTAAGTAAGGTCAACGACATTTTCCCCATCTCCCAATATGGGAAGCCTGCCCGATTGCAGGCGCGGGATCAAACGCGGGAAGATGACAGTATCGCCAGGCCCAAAGATGGCGCGCGGACGAATTGCAATTGTGGCGAGTCCTTTTTCAAAAGCCTGATCCAACTCCTGTTCGGCGAGTATTTTTGTCGCTGCGTAATTGCTGACAGGTTCAGGCAACTCATCTGTCTCTTTCACATTCATACGCGATGAATATCCAAAGTAAAGACTGGGCGTGGAAACATACACGAGTCTTTTTACTTTATGCTCTTCACACCCGCGAATTACGTTTCTAGTACCGATCACATTGGCTTGATAGAACTTTTCAAAGTTTCCCCAGGGTGACGGAAAAGCAGCGCAGTGAAAAACGATTTCCTGATTCTTACAGGCAGCGAGCATGGCGCTTTTATCTTTTAGATCAATTTGAAGCGTATGAATTCCTTCGCTTTCCAATTGATCTATTTTAGAAGCATTGCGGCCAAGCGCAGTTACATCCCAGCCTATGCTGTGAAGTCTGCGGGTGAGCGCGCCGCCGAGAAAACCTGTCGCTCCAGTGACCAATGCTTTCATTTCAGCCTCTTTTCTGCCATCGCCGTTAATTCCTCGCGGATTATTTTTGAGTTATGGCGAACATCTGTGGGAAAATTTTTCATAAACAGGAATTTTTCTATCGCACATGCCTGTGGATGGTCTTTAGCAAGGTCAATTAACTCTTGCGTAATTCTTTCTTCATTTATATCTTTTACATTTTGTTCCAGCTCTATCCACAAAACAGGTTCTTTATTCACGCCAACCAGCGCAGTACGATAAACAAGAGGATGAGTATTGAAGATGCCTTCGATCTGTTCAGTATATAACACAGCATGATTCGTAATTACACGATGAGCCTTGCGCCCACAATACCACAAACAGCCTTGCTCATCAAAATATCCAACATCACCCATGCGATGAAAAATGCTTTCGCCATCTTTGATCTTTGCGAGTCGAGTCGCATCTGGGCGGCTGATATAGGTCTCGGTCACGACCTGACCTTTAACTGCGATCTCGCCAACAACATTCGGCGGCACTTCCAGATCACTTTGCCAATGCTCAATAACCGAATCTGTGATTTTAATTGCGCGTACGTCCACCCCTGAGACTGGTTTGCCTAAACACACACCTGCTCCCTTTGCAGTTTTATTCTTGACTTCAAATACCTTATGGCTCTCAATCTTTGCGATCGGTAAAACTTCGGTAGCACCGTAGATGCCGAAAAGGTTTGTTTTCTCATCCAACAATTTCCTGAATTTTTCCTGCAACTGGATGGTCGCAGGCGCTCCCGCTGTGATGACACGTTTGAGACTTTGGAGTCCAGCAGCAAGCTGCTGAGAATCGTGAGAATAAGCTCTCGCACTCCAGAATTTTTCTAAAATATCCAACACCACAGGCGAAGCGAACATATTAGTGACATTGAATTGCTGAATGGCCTGGATGACTTTGGCAGGATTGGTTTTACCAGGGACAGGAAAATTTATATCTGGAATAACAGAGGTGACACCCAGCAGCACATCTATCAAAGCATAAAGAGGAAAGGCAGGCAGGTCAACTTCATCATTTGAAATATCAAAGGTATCTTTCAACATATCCAACTGAGCTGTGAAATTGGCTTGTGTATAAAGCACACCTTTGGGCAGACCTGTGCTTCCGCTGGTATAGATAATCGCCGCTGAAGAATCAGGAGTTTGTGATAAGGGATTAGGGATTAGGAATTCGCTTTTCAACTTTTTACTTTTTACTGACTCAAGCGTGAGATTATGTTTGATCGACTCTTTTCCCCAGCCAAAAATAATTCTCAATGTATGTGTAATCGTATTGCCAATGAAAATATCTGGCTTGGATTCTGTCAGGCATTCGCCTACTTTTTTGAGTCCGATGGCCGGGTCAACGATGATGGGGACAATGCCAAGTTTGAGCAGGGCAAAAGCCAGGGCGAAGAAATCTGCCGAGGGCGGAGTCATCAAGGCGGCGCGCATGCCTGGGTTGACGTGGCAGGCTAAAAGTCCAGAAGCGATGCGCTGGGTTGAATCCATTAATTGAGAATAGGTGACTGTTCTCCAGCTTCGATGATGAGCATAAACAAACGCGGCCTTGTCTGGGTGACGCGCCGCGTTTGTTTCGAATCTGTTCCAAATCGTAAAGCTCATACTTTAGGCTGCGGTTTCATGAGATCGGCATATTGCGGGTGCCTGCGGATATAAGCCGCGGCATAGGAACACATGGGAATGACTCTTAAAGATTTTGCCTTGGCAAATTCAAGGCCGAACTGGGTTAATCTCCCAGCTACACCCTGCCCTCTTAAATCAGGGTGGACGCCAACATGCGTAATTACAAAAGTGTTTTTATCCTGAATATAATCCAACTTTGAAAGCAAGCCGTTGATCAATACTTCCAAACGCTTTTCCGATTCATTGTTGGTGATTTCAAGTTCTTCGAGGTTGATTTCCATGATGAAGCCTTATTTTTGTTTTTCGCGCGCAATGACCGCGATAAATTCCATGATGATCTTCAAGCCTGCAAAGACCGTGGCTTCAGAAGGATCAAGCGGAGGAGCGATCTCGACAACATCCAAGCCAACCAATGGAAGGCCTTGCATGGATTTAAGTAAAGTTAAAACATCACGTGAAGTCAGCCCGCCAAATTCAGGGATGCCTGTGCCAGGCGCCACGGATGGGTCCAGGCAGTCAATATCCAACGAAATATGAATCGCATCACAATCGTTCAGAATGTTGCGAACGCTCTCAGCTACATTTCGAATGCCACGCTCGGCAACATCTGCGGCAGTATACACATGCAGGCCGCCATTCTCTATCAGGTCAATTTCCTGATCTTCCCAGGAACGCAAACCCACCATGCAAATATCATGCGGTTCAATCCCAGCTTCGAGCGCGCGCCGCATAACGGATGCGTGTGACAATCGTGAGCCATCAAATTCATCGCACAGATCGGGATGAGCATCCACCCAAAGAATGCCAAGCTGTTGACCGGTATAACGCTGGCGCTGTCCCTGCAAAATAGGGATGCTCACAGAGTGGTCACCGCCAAGCGAAATTGGTATATTCGGCAGGGAAGCTATTTTTTGACGAACCAGCACATAATCTTGAACAGGATCGTTAATTTGAATATCACCCAGGTCACAGATGGTCATATCTTTTAAGCGGGTCCGGTCTTCGCTAAAAGGAGTCAAATGACGCGACCAATATCGCAATCGTTCGGGCGCAAGCGCCGCACCTTTGCGGGCGCTGGCAAGACCATCATAGGGAATACCGATCACACTGAAATCCGTTTGTTGTGGAGTGAGGTCAGGGCGGTGCAGGTCACCCCATAAATTGTGAGTACCTTCAACAGTCATAATATTCTCCTTTCTGCCCTAATTGTACTCTCGAAAAATAATGACATTGACCCGCTTTCTGTTTGCTTTTACAATGTTTATGATGTTCCTGAAGTTTGCTGGATTTTTTCGCCCCGATCACGACCCTCCTTTTGCGCTGTAAAAACGCGCAGTTTAATTTTTAATCATATAAATTTTCGGAGGAAAAATGCCCACACCTATTATTTCCAAACGTGCCCCCATTTACGCCGATGTTCCCGATGAAAAGTGGAACGATTGGCGCTGGCAATTAAGTCACCGCCTGAACAGCGTAGATGATATTGAAAAAATATTACACCTTACCGAGAGCGAGCGCAAGGCGTTGCAAACACAAGGTTTATTCCGTGTGGATGTAACCCCTTATTTTATTTCTTTGATCGACCCGGAAGATGCGAATGACCCCGTCCGCAAGCAGATCATCCCTGTTTCAGAAGAGCTGAACGCTTTCACTTCCATGATGGAGGATTCCCTCGCGGAAGACCGCCACTCTCCCGTGCCCGGGCTTGTTCACCGTTATCCTGACAGAGTGCTCATGCTCGTAACGACTCAGTGCGCATCGTACTGCCGTTATTGCACACGTTCACGCATCGTGGGTGACCCTGGCCAGACCTTCAACCGTCAGGATTTTGAGATGCAGATCGATTATCTCAAACGCACGCCACAGGTCCGCGATGTGCTTCTCTCCGGTGGTGATCCGCTGGTGCTTGCTCCAAAAATTCTGGAAGAGTTACTTACCCGCTTGCGCGAGATCCCGCATATTGAAATCGTCCGCATTGGTTCACGTGTGCCTGTCTTCATGCCGATGCGCATCACACAGGAACTATGCGATATGCTCGCTAGGTTCCATCCACTATGGTTGAATATCCATGTCAACCACCCGAATGAGATCACAAAGGAACTCGCTGAAGCTTGTGACCGTATGTCCCGTGCGGGTATTCCGTTGGGTAACCAATCTGTTCTGCTCGCGGGAGTCAATGACTGTGTTCATATGCAGCGTGAACTGGTTCAAAAATTAACACGTATTCGTGTGCGCCCATATTATCTCTATCAATGTGACCTTGTCGAAGGTTCAGGTCACTTCCGCACACCTGTTGCAAAAGGCATTGAGATCATCGAAGGCCTGCGCGGACATACCTCCGGGTACGCCGTCCCACAATACATCGTGGATGCGCCCGGCGGCGGTGGTAAGATTCCCATCATGCCGAATTACTTGATGAGCATGTCAGATCATAAAGTGATCGTGCGCAACTACGAAGGCTATGTAACATCTTATGAAGAGCCAACCGAATATAAGTCACATGACCCGAAAACCTGTAAGTTCTGCCAAAGTAAGCGGCCCGAGCCTGGTCAAACCGGCCTCACCGGTTTGCTCGATGGCGAGCAGATGTTCATCAAGCCCGAACATTTCGACGAATTGCATAACCGTGATGGCATTCAGCATCGTTTGAAGGACGAAAATAAATGGAAACCGCTCGGCATTGGTTCAAACGACCAGGCTAAGTAAAGACAAAGGCCCTAAAGGTTTTATAAAACCCATGATATCGAAAATACTTTGGGGCCTTATTATTAAAAGTTAGCGAAGGAGAAGAAATGAAAAAAACATTGATTGTTATGACCGTTCTTGCTGTGTTATTGACAGCCTGTGTGCCAGGCCAAACCCCTCAACAGACACAGGACCAAATTAACACGGCTGTTGCAGCGGCAATCGCAACCCAACAGGCCCTTATTAATCAGGCTGTAGCATCCACTTTAACTGCGGTTGCGCAAAATGCATCCCCCACACCGGTTGGTCCAACTGCTGAAATCCCAGCGACCAACACACCTCTTTCATTTCCAACACTAACTCCGGTTGTTCCCACTGTCACTCCTGTTCCAGTGATTCCGCCAACAGGCGGCGGTGGCGGCGTTCCAATCAAGAGAGAATACGCCTGCACCAGCATTAGCACAAAGCCGAAAGATTACACAGAATTTCATAAAGGCGATGATTTTGACATTAAGTGGACGATCGTAAATATCGGCACAAAAACATGGGATGCCGGCATTGATGTAAAATATCTGAGCGGCCCGCAAATGAGCTACGCAAAAATTGTTGAAATTCCCGTGGCCATGAAACCAAATGATCAATACACCATCGTGCTGGATGCGGCCGCTCCAACCACATCAGGTTCCCATATCATGACCTGGGTCGTACAAGGCCCGATGTGCTATGTCTACGTGGCGATCAAGGTTAAATAAAAGGTTTTTGGAGTGAGTATGATTCAGCGGCACTACAAGTTAATTAGTATATTGAGCATAGCGATATTCATACTTGCCTGTGCCGTGCCTTCATTTGGACCCGCTGTTTCCGCACCTATCCCCGCCTTTGACCCGAATTCCATGAGCACGGTCATTGCGCTAACAGCGGGCGCTGCAGCAACTCAAACAGCTCAACTGCTGCCTCCAACTTTGACACCCACCGTAACTTTAATCCCTGCAAATATTTACACGCCAACAGAAACACCCACGGCTACTTTCCTTTTTTCTCTGCCTACATTCACCTTGATACCTACGCAAATAATATCTGGAAGTTCAGGGGAACAGTATGATTGTCAGATTATTTCGCAGACCCCGGCTGAAAACAGCGTTATAGCAAAAAACCTGCCTTTTGAAACACGCTGGCGCGTGGCGAATATCGGCACAAGTGGGTGGGATTCAAGCAGCACAGATTATCGCTACGTTGGCGGTGATAAAATCAGTTTTAATGCTGCATATGATTTAGAACAATCTGTAGCACCCGGCGCGTCTGCTGAGTTCGTTGTAAGGATGCAGGCGCCCACAGAGCCCGGTACATACAGTACGAAATGGAAAATAAATATTGGGAAAACCCAATTCTGCACCATGAAGTTGACCATTATCGTAAATCCATAAATCACTGTAAAAATCAAAAAATCCCTCCGAATGGTTTCGGAGGGATTTTTTGATTCAAGAATTTACGAAACTGGAGGTAATGGTTCGCTGCTAGTTACTACTTCTTCGGGTTTCTTGCGAAGCATGAAGAAGCCGACGGCGATGGGGATCAGGATTGAAATGAGCGAAATGCAAAGCATTGCAAATCCAATACCTGCCGGCATTGTCCCTGAGCCGCTCACGCCATTCAACTCAGTGGTATATGGCATGTTCCCTGTCGCAGTAACTGCGCCGAAGATGCACATTAACAAGCCCGGACAGCCGCATAATACAACTGCAGCAATGGTGGCAATCATGCCTGTATTCTTATTATTCATAATATCTCCTTTGATGAATTAGACTTATGTCAGTATACAACCAACGAAAATGGGATGCAAGTTTTTTTGCATCCCATTGGTACTGCTAACTTCTTAACTTCGCGCCGATTGTGTTTTCCAA
>JAYVUA010000106.1:0-7313 GCA_043788255.1 Anaerolineales bacterium
CTTACAAATTATATTTACTACTCTTTAAATTACTTGGGCAAGTTTAATAGCCAGGCGCTCAAACCATGTGATGCCGCATACAGTTTGCGATCACCCACAACGATCGTCAGGCCTGCAACTTCAACATTTGGCATACCAGGCGCGGCTACAACCCACGTTGTAGTAGTTGCAGCAAGGCGATAGACACCAAAGTCGGAGGAGACATACAGGTCACCGGTCTGATCATCGCGCACGATATCGGTGGCAGGAACTTCGCCGAAGTCATAACTGCGATCGACCCAAGTGGCTGTACCAGCGCCAGGATTGTAAGTCACCTCAAAAACGTGACCCGGTGTGGCAGGCGTGGAGGCATTGAAACCGCTGTACGAGATCCAGGCATGATTTGCATTGGCTGGGTCAACGTAGATACCGCTTACGAAACGATTCGGATCGTTTGTGGCGAGCGAGTCGAGCCGCGTCCATGTGACTGCGGAGGCTGGATCTGCGTTCACATTCTTGGAGATGAAGACGCGTCCAGTCGTGGTTGCGGCCCAGGCCGTGGATGTATCTACAGTTGTGCGTTCAATAGCAGCTACAGCACCACCGGAACGATCGCCAAATGCAGCATTTGTTAATCGGACCGAACCAACCTGTACCCAGTCACCGCATTGAACTGTGAAGTCTCCATACCATTCGTTACAGTGCTGGCGGAAGGTTGCCAAATCCATGGAGCCCATACCCCAAGTCTTGGTTCGGTATACCGTGCGCCCAGTACCGACAAACATTGTCCCACTTACCTTGGGGTCACTAATAATTGGAACATAGAATTGTGTGCCAGCGTGTCCATAAATCGGGTCACCAATCCAGTTCCAATCAGCCATATCTCCGCCGCTAAAGTTCACGTCTGGTGAGGCATCATAGAATGTGTGAAAGCGGAAATCGGGATTGGCAATATCAAAACCAGATTGGCCGCCATCACCAATCATTTTGTTTTCCCATTTGTTCGGGTTACCGGTCGTCTGCCAGGTACCATTATCCTGGGTACCGCCCTGCAGAATCTTTGAATTGAAGGTGCTAACTGAAAGACTCTGGAATTGAAGGGTGGAGAGCCCCTTGTTCATACTCTCAAGTTTCGATGGAACGCTTGAGAGCAGTTGCTCACAGCGCATGAGTTCATCACCGCTAAGTCCGCGCGGCGCACACCAGGCGGAGGCGTCTGTGAAATCACCTGTGGAGCGCATAATGCCGCCATCATTGGCCTCAAAGAATTGAAGAGGGTTGTTGGGGTTGGTAACCAAATAGTGTTGGTCAGGGTGTAAACCATTCGGGTGAATAGGATCGGTGCCATCCATCGTCATATCCGTGAAAGAAGCGCCTGCATCGGTGGAGAGCACAACACCGCGACCGTTGGAGATACCACCGGTTTCGCTATAAGAATATGAACCACCCAAGTAAACTATATCGGGGTAGCCAGCTGGAGAAACAACGAAATTATCGTACCAGCATTGACCGGTACAATAATTAAATGAGCCATAGCCATTATCAGCCGGGTCAGGGCTGGTCAGGTCGGTAAAGGTTGGTGAACCGGTTCTCGCGTTGTCACTGCGGAAAAGCCGGGCATAAGGTGCTCCCACATTGCCTTCGGCCACATACAAACGGGTATCGCCATTTGGCAAAAGGTTAACAGCCAGCATGGGCCGGCTGGTGGTCTGTGCCGCATTCAATGAAGGGTTGATCTGTGTCCATGTTGCGCCAGCATCACTTGAGCGCCACACACCGCGGGCAAAGGAACTGGCATAGACAGTATTGGGATCAGCAGGATCTAGCACAACTTGACGAACACCGCGTGGTGAACAGGGAGTGCCATTGCTCGCTTCGGTCAAATCACCAGTACAACCAGCTACTGTAGCAGCACCGTTGTGGATAAAAGTCCATGTGTTGCCGCCATCAGTGGATTTATACAAGCCCCACTTTGGCGCACCCGGAATGAGGGTGACGACACCACCTGTCGCAACAGAGGAGGCGCCGCGTCCAGCACGCACAGAAGCCGCATAGATCGTATTGGAATCGCCGGGCATGATCGCAATGGAGCCGACACCACGGGCGTTGAACGCAGATGTGCCGTAGGGACCCGTCCATGTATCACCACCATCGGTGGATTTATAAAGACCAACACCTGCAATACAACCACTACCACATGCATTTGCTTCACCCGTGCCCACCCAAAGGGTGTTGCCGGTTGGGTCATTGGGGTCGAGCGCGATCGAACCGCTGGCATTGATTCCAAACGGCGCTGAAAGATATTGCCAGTTCGGTTGACCATTCAGGGCATTCTTTGTACGCCAAATGCCACCACCAGCCGGAGCCACCCAGATCGTACAGTTGCCCTGATCACAGCTGGGAGAAATGGCTAAAGCCACTGTGCGTCCACCGGCTACATAATCATTAGGAACGTAACTAGCCGAACTGCGGAATATGCTAAAAGGATATAGCGCCTCGCTGGGGCCAACAGTGACCCAAGCACCGGTTTGTCCCTTACCCTTGGGTAATTTGTGATTTAAAAGCGCATTTACAGCGCTACGCACGGCGGTCAAACTGGTCAACGGGATATCTGTATTTGGATAAGCCATTCTATCGAATTGATAATCCTCGTACGAACCAGGCCCTTCCTGCGGTTCTCCCCCATTTCCTGGAATTGCTTCGGAAAGTTTTTCAATATGTCTTCCCAACGCGGTTGGAAATTCAGGCTCAGCAGCCTTCTCACGATTTACCTCCTGCCGATACCAGAATGCCCCGCCGACAATGGCAATGATCGTGATTAACGCGAATAAACGAAACCATTTTGCTTTCATAAATCATTCTCCTCACAAAAATTGGATGATCTTACTTGCAAACCGGCACTTCAATTATGATTTCTCGCTCTGCACCTCCTGACCCTAGCCATTAAATAAAAACCGCCGAGGCAATATCACCTTCGGCAGTCTGGCGATCTGCTTCACAGACCCATGACTTTGCGCCCTCACTTCACAGTGAGTTTGCCTTTTCGAGTTTAGCAAATAGCAATGTTTCAATGACCATCTTATAACAAATCATTCAAAAAATCAATAAAGATTTACCGAATCAGACAAAATTTAAGGTTTGCGGCAAAATGGGTATAATGCGTGGATGCCTAAAAAATTCGTTCTCATTGCGCTGTTCATTGCAATCCTGATTGCAGGAGCCTATTTTTACTTTTACTTTCGAAGAAACTCCCCGCGCACCGCACAGGTTTATGAGTGGTTTCGAGATACAAGCTCAAGGCCCGAGTTGATGATGTCTGCTGGAAGCAGATGTGGCGAAGCTCCATTCATTTTTCCCACAAGCGGCCTGATCGGGTTTATCTGGGACGATTCATTCCGACCTGGTCACCGCCACGCCGGAATAGACATTTTCGCAGGGACGGAGATCGGCGTCACACCCGTCAGCGCAGCTTATCCTGGCTACCTCACCCGCCAATCAGATTGGATATCCACAGTGATTATCCGTGTACCGGAAGATCCGCTACAGCCCGGGCGCCAGATCTGGGTGTACTATACTCATATGGCTGACCAGCAAGGCAATTCATTTGTCTCAGCAGATTTTCCTGCCGGTACAAAAGAAGTATATGTAGAAGCTGGCACTCTTCTTGGCTATCAAGGGAACTACTCCGGCGACCCGAACAACCCAGTCGGCGTACATTTACATATCTCAGTTGTGAAAGATGATGGCTTTGGCAATTTCAAGAATGAGCTGGATATCAATAACACGTACGATCCATCGCCTTATTTCGGGTTGCCATTGAATGCAAATGAAAATTCAGATACTATACCGGTATGTCAGTAAATTTCATGTCATTGCGAGGAGGGCGGTCTTCCGACGAAGCAATCTCCTCGCAACAGGAGACTGCTTCGTTCCTCGTAGCGACATCAGTTATTAATAGATTTCAAATATCAGGTGAAAGATGATTGATCTAAAAGATAAAGTTGTTTTGATCACTGGCGCAGGGAAAGGTGCGGGGCGGGCGTTGGCCATCGCCTTTGCCGGGCAGGGTGCCTTTATAGCTGCGAATGATATTTCCCCGAATAACGTAGAGGAATTGGTATCTGAAATTACTGCATCAGGCGGAAAAGCCAGCGCATTTATTGAGGATGTGGCTAAAAAAGTAGGCGCGCAATTTCTGGTAAAGGCTGTCGAAGATGAATTTGGGCGAGTTGATATTTTGGTCAATCACGCGGCGGTGGAACCGCATATCTCATTGCTAAGCATGGATGAATGGGATTGGCATCGCACATTGGATGTAAATCTCACGGGTGCATTTCTAATGATCCAATCGGCAGGGCGTGTGATGAGGGAGAAAGGCGAAGGAGTGATCCTGAATATCGTAGCAGGAGCAGGTGAAGGGTCCAAAAAAGATGCGGGGGCTTATTTATCCGCCAAGGCCGGGCTGACAGAGTTATCCCGTCAGGCAGATTTGGAATTAAGTCCGCATGAGATTCGAGTTTATGCAATTGAAAATTCGTCAGATATCATAAATGAGGTATTGTTAATTTTGGAGGCGGTGAAATGAAGGAATTGCTCGAATATCGCGTTAAATTGATCGAAAGATTAATGGAAGCCTCACAGGAATTCCGCGTTGCGTGTGAAGCAATTACCAACCCTTTTACAAAAGTAGAAGGCGAATGGACTTTGCATCAAATTGCGTCGCATACCCGTGATGTAAGCAAGTTGGTTTACGGCGCGCGTGTTCTTAAGACATTGCATGAGGAAAATCCTGAATTCAAAAGTTTTGACGCAGATGAGTGGATGCTTGCGCATTATAAAAAAGAAGAGCCAATCGCAGAGATTTTGGATGGGTTCTCGAGTAATTGTGATGAACTATGCAAAATGCTAACAACCTTGCCGAGGGAGGCTTGGTCACGAGTGAGCCGGCACGAAACGATAGGCGGCAGCTTGACTTTACAACTGTGGGTGGAGCGAAGTTTAGCGCACATCGAGGAGCATTTGTTAACCTTGAAAAAAATATAAAACTGGAGTTTTTTGCCTGTTCTATGCATATTCCTGAGGTAAAATAAGGGTATGAAAAAACAACGAATTATTCTTGTAGATGATCACGAAGTTGTGCGCCTCGGCTTGAAATCCCTACTGGAGCAGCACCCACAATTCGATGTTGTAGGGGAAGCAGGTTCGGCGCGTGAAGCGTTGGAACAGGTGGCTTCCCACAAACCTGACGTTGTTGTGATGGATATTCGCCTGCCGGGCACATCGGGGATCGAAGCCTGCGAGCAGATCGTTAATCAATTCCCCAATACAAAAGTGATCATGCTCACCTCATACGCAGAAGATGAAATGTTGTTTTCGGCTATTCGCGCAGGTGCTTCGGGATACATCCTCAAGCAAATTGGCAGCGAAGATCTGGTAAAAGCCATTGAGTCAGTTGGGCGAGGCGAGGCTTTGCTCGACCCGGCAGTGACTCAACGAGTATTTCAAGAAGTACGCCGCGCGGTCAAGGAAGAGGAAGCATCTGCTTTTTCCCATTTGAGTCAGCAGGAGAAACATGTGCTTTTATTGGTTTCCGAAGGTAAAACAAATCGGGAGATTGCAAAGAATTTGTTCCTCGGCGAAGGCACGGTCCGCAATTATGTTTCGAGTATCCTTTCGAAGTTAAGCGTAAATAATCGTGCAGAAGCTGCGGCATACGCTGTACAACACAGCCTGAGAGAATATATTTCAATCTAAATTGTTATTCAAATGAAGATGACATTTTACACACCCGCTCAGACTCTTATGTTTTGGGAATCAAAGAGCAACTTCGATTGAAGTATTAAAACCTTTGGAGCGGTGAATATGTCTGTTTTGATCTTGTTTATAGGTATCGGCTTTTTGCTGCTGGAGGCATTAAGAATCGGTTGGCAGACGAATGAAATAAGTTCTATAGCCGCCAGTTTTACGTAGTACAATGAAATCTGGTTACTAGAAGGTTAATTGCCTATATTCGGGGGGATTTGACTATGGTTTGTAAGCAACACATAGACGCCTTTCAAGAATCCAAACATCGAAAAACGCTCCATAATAAGGTGCGTTATATTATTTAAGCAAAAGGAGTAATGCAATTGGAATCAACCACAGTTAAGGTAAAAGCCAAACGGCCATCCAAAGGGGTGGCGAAACATAATCGTCTTGTAAAACAGGAAGCTCGCAGAAACAGCATCCCAGGGACCGAAGTAATTAAGAAAAAGAAACGCATCGTCCCTGCAGCAAAATAATAAGTTATCAAAAATCGGAACATGATGTTCCGATTTTTGATTCCAATTGAACAAAGCGAGCTTTCACAAAGAGGTCTTTTATATTACTTGCTGGGTGTTACCATATCTAAAAATAAAGCATTGTCATCTGGGGTTAATCCATTTGCTATATATTGTTCAAAAAAGGAGAATACTAAAAGTATGAATACACCACAGCGTTATCACCCTATTATGGTCGTTTTGCACTGGCTCACTGTTATTCTAATTCTAGGAGCAGGCTTTCTTGTTAGTGATGAAGGCGGAGGAAGGTCTCCCATTGATATTCACATGATCCTGGGGGCATTACTTCTCGTTACAATGATCATTCGTCTTACCGTGCGGTTTATAGTCAAGCGTCCCGCTTGGGCAAATACAGGCAATCAATTTCTGAACAGACTTGGGGAACTGGTCCATTTAAGTCTGTACTTTTTCGCATTCCTTATCCTTATTTTTGGCGGGTTAATCGCATCTCAGAGAAATTTAATTGGATATGTGATTGGCACTGGCTCTGTTGTGCGCGGCGGGCTGGGTGCCATAGGCGCGATCCATCACCTTGGATGGTTTGCAATCGTACTGCTGCTGTTTTTGCATATCGGCGGTGCGCTGTATCATCAATTCATCATCAAAGATAACTTAATGAACCGAATGTGGTTCGGCAAGGAATAAAATCAAAAGCGTGTCGGGAATAATTCTCGACACGCTTTTATTAAGTTTGATCAAGTGTCTTCTTTATAGCGAAACTATGGAGTTGATGTAGGCGTTTCGCTTGGCACAACTGTCGGAGTAGCTGGGGGAGGCTCAGTTGGAGATGGTGTATCAGTTATGTTGATTGTTGGTGTAACAGCCAAGAAGGTTGGAGTTGGCGGAACCATCGTCGCCGTATAGGTTGCAAATGCTGTTGAGAATACAGTCGGGGTTACCGTAACAGTCAGAGTTGATGTAATGGTCAAACTCGTAGATGTCATACTGTATTCGATATGTAATAGAGGCGCTCCAGAATGATTTACTTCATAGGCTTCCGCCACACGCTTACCG
>JAYVUA010000107.1:0-14866 GCA_043788255.1 Anaerolineales bacterium
TCCTGTGTAGGGGTGGCTCGCGAGCCACCCCTACAATAACTTCCCGCCAGTAGGTCAGGGACTGAATAGTGTGAACAACCGCTGTTGTTCACACTATTCAATTCCTGACTGCGGGTGCTATTTACAATGTAGGGACACAGCGTCGCTGTGTCCCTACGGGTGAACATATTATTTTACTTACGGCGGAGTTGCAATCGTTCGGTTACGTTCAGATAGTGCTGGTAGTTGCTTGTGCGCAAGTACGTGAGCAATCGGCGGCGTTGGCCGACCATTTGTAACAAACCGCGGCGGCAGGATTGATCCTGTTTGTTGGCTCGCAAATGCTCGGTTAGTTGAGTAATGCGGTTGGTCAGGATGGCGATTTGCACTTCGGGCGAACCGGTATCCTTGTCGTGGCGATGAAAATCTTCGATCGCTTTGGTCTTAACTTCTTTTGCTAATGGCATGACGTGTGCTTCCTTTCTTTTTAGATTTTGGCGGCAAAATACCGCGCTTTGCAGGTCTCCGTGTCCACAGCTTTAAACCGTAGGGCAGGACCAGTCACGGGCGAGATTATACCAGAAAAAATTAATGCCCCAATTGCTTTTTATGCGCCTCAAAATGGTCTTTTATATAATGGAAAAGACGCTCGACACTGCACTCGCCTGCCAGCATCGCCTCCAAATCGGCAGGATACACCACCGATTTTTGCATATCCGCCTCTCGCGTCCGCCTCAATCTGGACCTGATTCCTGCGTGCCCTGCCTCACAAGCCTCGATCAGCATCTGACGATTGATTCGATTCCCTCGTCTGGCGAAGCGCGCGTTGACCTTGTTGAAGAATTTGGAAGGAAATGTATTCATCCCGATCTGAAACAATCCACGGGCGTGGATGACCATCCAAATCTCAAAGGAGAGCGCCTGCGGCCCAAGGGTGATGTGATAGAGCACGTCACCAACTGTCCAGGCGGGGTTATCGGTGGGCAGGGAATAGTCCGTTTCGGGGATGGAGTTCAACAGCGCGAGGAATTTCTCGTGCGTTTCGTGTATTTCCTGTGCGAGGGATTGTTTTAGGGTCATGGCTCTCTTTTATACTTCGATTTGAATTGCGCTTCCGCTTTCATAGCGACGTAATCCTGCGTAGAAGGTGAAAATCGCAAGACTGAGGAATCCGATTGCGCCTATCAACAATTCGCCCAGTGTTTGCCAACTAAAAGCGCGGATAAATTCGGCGGGGATTGCTCCCATCAAAGCAGCGGGGATAATCGTGAACAAAATTAATTTAGCGTAATTATCAAACAATGTGATGGGATAAATGCCAAAGGTCAGCATGGCATTGAGTACAAGGTTACTGAAATTGGTCATCATGCCAAACCAGAACGCGAGACTCTGCGTCAGAATAAGGAATGCTGCGAAAACAGTAGCAGCTAACAGCGTGGCGAGAACGTAGCGCAGCAATCCATCCCAGGTGAAATATCCAGAGAGTCCATAGCTGATAAATCCATATAGAAAATCTCCCATCCCGCTGGCGATGGTTCGGCTGGCAATGGTGTGCAGCAAAACGGGGCGCGGTAGGGACAGATAATAATCGAGGCGGCCTTTGGCGATGATGTCGCTCAAGGTGAAGGCGTTGCCGAAGAGCAAGCTGACCAGGCCGAATGAGGAAGCCAGCACGCCGAATGTGACGTACATATCGTTCACGCCCCAGCCGCGCACATCTTTGAAGCGGTCAAAAAAGATGATCCAGATCGCGAAATAAATAAAGTTATTGGCCATCATGCCGATGACTTGTGTCAGAAATGCGGCGCGATATTCCATGGCAGATTGTAAATTTGTTTTCCAAATGGCGACCAGAAATTTTAGTTCTTTCATGTTATCCACCATTCACTGTTAACTGCGTCAGCCCGCGGCGATAGACGATGACAAGTAAAAATGTTAATACAAATATCCATGCGAGTTGTAATGACATCACGCTGATGAAGAACCCAACAGTTGGCGTAACAAATAATTTTGACGGCCCATAGATAGCGCTGGAGAATGGCAAGAATTTTGCAAGGGTTTGTAACCACTGCGGATAAAAATCCAGCGGAATTAACATGCCGCCGAAAATGAAAGCCAGCTTTTGGTAAATCCACGTGAACGCAGAGACATCTTCCACGACGAATGCGGAGAGGCCGATCATGGCGTTGATGCAGAAGTGTAGAATCCATGCGCCGAAAACTGCGGGCAAGGCAATTAGAAATCCTTCAGGGTGATTAGGCATCCCAACCAGCCACCAGACAGTTAATCCGCCGAAGACTGCGTTAAGCATCGCGCGGAAAATGGTCTCACCCATGGCGGTGCTGAATTGGTAAAGCAAAAAATCATAAGGTTTGTTGAGGATATATGCAATCGAACCATCTTTGACATTATCAGACATGGTGCGCGCAATCGGCGGACGACCTAATTCGATAGTCTCAGCCAGCATGAGATACCAAAGTGTATCGCGCAGGGTGAGTCCGCTGATCGCGCCAGCGTCTGCGCCTGCCGCGCTAAAGGTGACTTTCCATAGCTGATAGAAAATCCACATGAAGGGGATAATCATCAAGCTGCGCCCAACCAACTCACCGGGATAGGCGAGTGAGTTGATGAGCGTGATTTGGAAGATGGACCAGTATTTTTTCATGGGCAGGGCGAAATGAAGAATGAGGAATGCAGAATGAGGAATGGTTAATAGGGTTTCAGATTTATGAGTGCTTCAAGGAAGATGTTTTCTAGTTCGTCATGATTGGGCATTTGTTCCTTGTTAATTTTTAGTCCCAGATAAATGCTTCTTAATAGATTTCGTGTGTTTTGGAATGCGCTGTTTTTTTCCTCGTCAGTATATGCGCCTTTCCAGTCTTGATTGACAAAGGATTTTGCCCATGCATCCACTTTTTCAATTGGAATCAAGTTGCGGCGCAGGGTTTCAGTCACTGCGGCAGCAAGGCGTTCATCTTCGCCGTGAATGTAAATGTAATTCGTGGAATGAATGATCTTCTCGGAGATCGTATTCAGGATTTTCCATAAATCTGTTTCTTCAAGATTTTTGTTTTTTGCGAGTACAAGTATTAAGTCTGCGGTGTGGGCGAGGGCGTGTGCCCAGCCTTTTATGGGAATAAATCCGCGCGGGTCTTTTTCGGCGGTGATATACCATAAACTTTGTTCGAGAATCAGAGTTGTATCGGCTTTGTTTAAAAATGATTTTTTGTTATCGTTGTGTACGATTTCAGCCAGAAAGAGAATTGAGAAGGTGCGTAGAAAAACCGAGTCGCTTTCGATTTCGCCCATTCCAATATGCAGATTTGCGAGTAGTTCTTTGACGTAGCCGCGCAATTCTTCAATAGAATATCGTTCCTGTTTGAGCCAGTTGGCGAAGACGGTATACCCAATGTCATCACGTAGTTCAGGGTCTGTTGAGCCGAGGTATGAAAATACTTCTTGTGTTAACTCAGAGAGTGTGTGGCCTGCGGGAATCTCATAGCTGTTTTGACTTAACTCTGTCCAAAATTCTTTATCCATATTAAGCCTCCTGTTTACCTATCTACTTGTCTGCCTTCTCCAACTTCCTGATAAATCTTTGCAATCACTTCTTCCAAGGGTGGGTCGGCGATTGTGATGTCTACGATATCGCCAGCGCCCGAAAGGTGAGACATGACAGAATCGACGGGTGTTTTGGTAGTGTCAAATTTCAGCTTTACGCCGTAATGCCCAACTTTTAGAATTTCAACGCCGTCAATCGAATAGCTTTTGGATACTTCCTGTGCGTAGCGTACTTCCACAAGTTTTGTGGTCAGGAATTTTCGTTTTAAGTTCGAAACTCTATCTTCATAAACAATCTGGCCATGGTTGACGATGATGACGCGTTTGCAGAGCGCTTCGAGATCGCCCGCGTCATGGGATGTAAGCAATACGCCCACGCCTTCCTCTTGATTCATGCGCTTGATCGCATCGCGGATGTGCTGCTTGGCGACCACGTCGAGGCCAATGGACGGCTCATCGAGCAGGAGCAGTTTCGGGCGGTGCAGGAGCGAGGCGGCCACTTCGCAGCGCATGCGTTGTCCCAGTGAAAGTTTCCGCACGGGCACATCCAATAGGTCGCCTATCTCAAAGGCTTCGGTCAGGTAGTCGATGCGCTTTTTGGTTTCACGGTCATCCAATTCGTAAATTTTTCCGAACAAAATAAATGTATCCATCGCGGGCAGGTGATACCAAAGCTGCGGACGCTGACCAAAAACTGTGCCGATTTGATAGGCGAGTTTTTGACGCTCACTCCACGGTGTAAAACCAAGTACTTTTGCTGCGCCGCCGCTGGGATGTAAAATTCCTGTCAACATTTTGATGGTCGTGGATTTACCCGCCCCGTTTGGCCCGATGAAGCCAAGCAATTCTCCCGATTCCATTTGGAACGATAAATTGTGAACGGCCTCAATCAAGCTATACTCAGGTTTGATCAGCGAGCGAATGGAACCGCCCAGACCCGCGGCTTTGCGTTTGGTTTGGAACGTTTTTTGCAGGTTGGTTACTTCAATTGATGTCATGATGTTGTAAAATGGATATGAGTTTCATAATATTATAGCGTGAAAGAGGTACGATATGCGCAGGTTATCCCTTGCGGTGCTGTTGACAATTTTATTACAGGCATGTGCCAATATTCCATTTCTGGGAGCTACGGCTTTGCCTTCAGATACTCCAGGGCCTACAGCCACTGCAACCGTAACATCAACACCTACCATTACACCCACGGCAACGATCACGCCCAGCATTACGCCTTCGCCAACGGTTGTTCATTTCCCAACTCAAGACCCAAACTTGCCGACAGAAACCTTTGTGCCGATTTCAATTTTTATTGGCAACGACACTGCCACACCTGAGGTGCCGCCAACTCCATTCAAACCTGGTCCAGGTTTTGATACGGTTGAGGTTTCAGACCATAAAATATTTTGGGGAAACTGCAACCCAAACAAGACGAAGATCACTGCGCAAGTGGAAGACCCTGATACGGTCGTTAGTGTGGTTATTTTTGTCCAGTTAAAATCTGCAAAAGACGAAGATTTCACGCCATGGTCATCGGGTGATGTGATGTTTAATTATGGAGGCGGTACGTTTTCTTACATCCTAAAAGCGACAAAAATTGAAGGTCATAATCACTATAAGGATTCCTGGATCAGATATCAGCTGGTTGCCACTGATGTTGATGGAATGGAAGTAGGCCGTACCATGATATATACAGATTCAATTACCATGTCACCTTGTATGTGTTATGAGCCGCTGGCTCCATTAGGATGCCCAATCGATGTGCCTACACACAAACCATGAAAAAAATTTACTTAATTCTTAGCTGCACCATACTAACTCTTTCCTGCTCGGTTTTAAATTCTGGAGCAGTTGTCACCCCTGCGCCTGCTCCAACAAATACGCGCACAGAAGTTCCAAGTGCCACATCGACAGTGCCATCGCCTACATTTACCAGCACACCAACCTTGATCGTGCTTCCCAAAACCGAGACCTCCACTTCAGAGGCTGTGGCTACCCAGGCATTAGAGACTCCATTATTTCTGAAAACTCCAGATACGCCAACCCCCAGCCCAAAAATGAAAGGATTTATTTCCATACTTGTTTCTGAGATGGAATTTTACAAAGGGAATAAATGTGAACCATCCTCAGTAAAATTCACAGCGCAGGTTTTAGACCCTGCGCGGAGTGCATTTGTTGTTCTTTTTGTCCGCTTCAAGAGCAAGAGATCTGGGGCAACCAGCGAGTGGACAAGTATCAAGATGGACACATTGGGCGCGGGAACATTCACGCACGAATTAACTTCAGAGGAGATGAAAGGCGTTGCCGCGTTTCAAAATGCATGGGTTCAGTATCAACTAGTCACTACACAATCCAATACCACCTTGATTGGGCGCACAGATATTTTTAGCGAGCGCCTGACTTTATTGGAATGTACTCCAACCCCCACTCCTGAAGTATCGCCGACGCCAACAGTTTTGAAACCCTAATGGATTATCCACTCGAACTGATTCTATTTTTGAAAAAGATCACGCGCATCGCTGTCTTAACGGGAGTTGGCACCTCACAAGAAAACGGACTCTGTGCTTGTAGAAATGCCATCCTTCGACAGGCTCAAGCCACGCGAAATAACGGTGCATCAATGGCAAATATAAAAAGGCTCCCGAAATAAATTACTTTCCTAATACAAGTTTATGGATTGACTCCCAGGCGGGACTTAATGTCGCGCCGATGGGAATGATGACGAGGGCGCAGGCAACTGCCCAAACGGAGATGGTTTTTCTCGAAACAGAAACAGGAACGAGGTCGGGTTGAACGTCTTGGGAGATTTGATTTACGATGCGTCGTAAAAGCCACCATAGTCCAATTGACAGCAGGATCAAATATCCGATCAATAATATATTTAATGTCTCTCCGTAAAGAGAAAGCGAAAGGCCATTGCCTGCGTAGAAATCCAGCCCTGTCAAATAGACGAGGGGTTGAAAGCCGCCATTCCAAAGTGTGTGCAGACCCACTGAGAGCAAATAGGCTTTGAATAATTTGCCAACGCCGCTGCCTTCTTTCATGCGGAACCAGCCAAGCGCAATAATGCCAGCGCCGATGGGATGGAGAACAGAGCCGATGGCGCGCAAAAGCGTAATACCGCCCCAGGCCCAACCATTGGAACTGACGTAGAGTCCTTCGTAAAGCATGTTTTCCAAAATGGCAAAGCCTGCGCCGCTGGCAAGGCCAATCGCGAAAGCTTGACGTTCGTTTTGAATGCGGACACGACCGAACATGGGAATACCCAACGCTTTTGCGAATTCTTCTGGAATGGGAGCTTCAATAGCGGTGACGACCAAAAACACAACGATCAATGGGGATGCAAATAATTTTTCGATAAAGCCTGGCGCACCCCAACCTAAATCTGCGATGCCTTCTGCCATATATTGAAAAGGCGACAGTAAAAGATAAGCGATGTATGGGATGGTCGTTTCAAGAAGAATCGCCACGAGAATTGAAAGTGTGCTTCCGCACACAAAAGCCAATGAAGCCTGCCGCCATGTGACAGGCCAGCCCATTTTGCGATATGCCCATGCCAACATTGCAAAAGGAGAAAGCGCGGCGCCGAAAACAAAGATGGGAGGAAATAAAAATTCTGGAGAAATATTAAAATTAATTACAACGTTTCCCAGGCCAAGCACAAGAGCCAGTACGATCCAGAAAATATAAAAGGAAGGCATTTTGAGAGGGCTGGATCGATGACCTGAGATCGAGCCAATCCCATGGACAACGGCCAACGCTCCGCAAAATAAACCGAGATAAATGGCGGCAATATCTCCAAGTTGATATCCGAGAAGATCATCCAAGGGAATAAAACCTGGCAATCCCAAATAGCCAATTACTGCGGCACTCCCTGCCAGCAAGAGTAACCCGCCAACGATGACGGCGATGTACGCCCAGAATTTTGAAGGTTTTGTTGTTTCCATATTATTTTCCTTTTACAATGATGTCATTGCGAGGGCGCTCTTGCTCTTGCCCGAAGCAATCTTCTAATTGCCCAAACAATCTACAGGGCAAGAGTTATTCAATTAATTGGAGATTGCTTCGCAAAGAACGCTCGCAATGACATTTGTGTGTTTTATTCCCATTTTTCAAGTGTTTCGCTCCATTCGCGAGTGCGTGTTCGCAACTGCTCACGCCGAAGTTCCACAAAGACTGCGATGGTCATGATGATCAATCCCATTCCCAGCCCAACGAGCCAGATGCTGATATTGTATACATTGACCAGCACGATCACCTGGGCAATGATGTTAAGTGCGCTGAAGACAATTCCAGCGAAGAAGGGGATTTTTCTTTTTTGAAGCGTACCCCACCAAATGATCAATAGTGACTCGACCATCAAAAGAACAAAATAAGGGAATCCATTCGTACCGTTCAGGGATTGAGTAAATGATGTAATTAACAGAATTCCCAGCCCAAGCAGTTCAATGCCGATGGCATATTTGCTTTTATTGCGCTGCCATTCAAGATAGGCCAGTCCCATAAAGTAAAGTCCGCCTGGGATGGCATACCATTGTGGTTGACTCACATCGCTCATGTAAAGCGCCATCACCCATGCAATTTCAAGCAATGCCATGCCGAGATATCCAAGCTGGTAGCGTCGTCCGCGGTATGCGATGGCTACGTATAATGCGCCAGCAAATGCAAGCGATGCGGCGGTTGCGGTCATGTGATTGACCACGAAAGGTAAATTGATAATAGCCGATGCGGCTGTCAGCGCGACGGCGGAATGGGTGAGCGGCATCAGCCAAACGGTCAGTGCTTTGATGCGGACTGAAATTGGTTCGAGTAATCTTGCGAGAAAATAGAGTCCGAATCCTATGCCACCATAAATTGCCACTCCATCATTGAATCCAACTCCAGATTGTTTCATCCATGCGCCGACGGCCAATAAACCAAACCCGACCACGCCGTATACCAACACGCCTTCCGCCCATAAAATTGAGAAGAGCGCGAGCAATAGCGCGTGACCGCTTCCAAGGATGATGGTTGTGTCCATACCTTTCATCGCAACCGTTTGCCAGATGAACATTTCAGCGATGGCGAACGCAAAGAATGGCCTAGACCAGGGATGTCCAAACAGACGGTTTAGCAGGCTGAATTTAAACGCTTCATTCTTAACCGTTGAATCTGTTTCGGTTATTCTGCGGCTGAATCCATACCCGAAGAGCGCTGTCAACCAGGTCATCGCGAGGAAGGGTGAAGTTATATATTGCGCTGGTTTGCCTGATGGATGGATCAGGAAATATGCTAGTACTGTCATGTGCGTAGCGAGTAAGCCTGCATAGATCCACGAAGGTGCGCGGAAGAGGTATGCGGATACAAAATAGATAACTGCCACTGCCGTAAATGCAAGCGTAAGTGAAACTGCTGAAACAGAAGAGAGTGCGATCATACTCACGCTTAATGAATAAGCCATAAGATAGAGCGGAGTTGCTGGGTGACTCAACCATTCAGCCAGAACGCCTTTCCCTACTGGCGGAAGCGGACGTTTGTGGAAGACGAAACGTCCCAACCCGATGTAGAGAATGATCAATGGAAGCCATGCCAGTCCATAGTAGTCTGTATGTAAATTCGTCAACGTGATTACAAGATAATATGGAACGGTTGCCAACCATGACGCAGGATAGATAAATAATGCTTCCTGGAAGAGCCAGCCTGCAAGAGCATAAAGTACAACGCCAGCGGAATAGACCTGCAACGCCAGTATTTTGTCCGAGCTGGAAATTGCCAGTGCAATTGCGCTGAGTAAAAAGCCAGGCGCATAAAATGGCGCGGCGAAGTGATGGATCACGTTCTCGGCTTTTTTCGTTCGGTCAAAAATCTGCCCAATCAAGAAGTAAAGATAAGCCAGGCTAATGAATATCCAAGCAATCCACTTGGTCTCAAAGTGATTTGAATTGTGCAGCATGAGCAACGCAATCACTGGAGTTAACACGGTGGAAAGATATAGCCAGAACGACTGTTGAAAGATATAAGCTGATACTGCATAGACGATTGTATTGAGTACTAAAACATAGATTGCAAGCTGCTCATCTCCAAAAGAGATCATCGCACCAATCGCGGTAAGCGCATAACCTGTGCTGTAAAGCGGCCAGGTGGGAACAGTGACAAGTGACTTCGATTTTGAATTGCGAACTGCGAGTCCAATCGCGATGAAAAGCGGCGCGGCAATGGCCAGTGCCACACCTCGCACGGCGAGGTCAAGTTTGAGATGAGTTAGGATTTGTGCTAGAAGAACAGGTGTGGCATAAGAAGCAAAGAATAGGAAGATGGTAGCGACAATCTGCTGGGTTGTTTCGGGAGCTTTCTGCCAGAACCTGTTGACGAAATCTTCGAATGTGTGATGTCGTCCAAAGTGAAGGACGAGATGCGAAGCAAGCGCAAGCAGAATTGTGATGGCGAGCGCGTAAATATTGGTCAATCGGTTAGATACAGCAGAAACTGTCAATGCGAAAATCGCGAGGGCGTAGCCTGCCAAATACGGTCCGTTTGCGTAGCGTACTTTGTTCTTGTCCAGTACAAAGCCGATTGTGAGTAGAACGGTAGACCAGATCAGCCACGGTATGACCAGTGATGCAGGAGTAAATTTGAACCCGTATATATTCCATGCAATAGTAAATGGAACGATGCTCAGCCATGCAGAGACGTGCGCGAAGCTGCGGGCTTTGAATGTCCATGCGCAGGCTGCGTAGTAGATAACTGCAATAGCTTGCAGGATGATCCATCCCACTTGGTGATTGGCAATCGTTGCGTTATGAATATTGGCGAGATAATTAATAGTCCCTGGTGCGCTGATAAGTAAGCCGATGCCCGTATAAAATTGTCCCGAACTGTGCAGAGGAAAGGCATAAGAGGGGTCAAATCTTCGGGACCACAGAGCAAGCCCGAGGTAAGCGAGAGGCGGCAAGACGAGTCCGAGCCATGCGAATTCTTCTGGGACGTTTATCTGGCGTAGGAAGAGAACCAGCCAGATCGGGAAAGTCCATGCGGCCAGCCATTGGAAGGCATTGTGTGCAGTTGTTTGTAGTGCGCCTTGGGATTTTCCAAATATAAGGTGATTGAATTCATTCCAGGTTTGATGCCTTCCAAAATGTACCAGTATGGCTGAGACAACGAGAGCGAGTATCCATAATCCAAATGACCAAACGAGGGTGGCTCGATCAATTGCAGACCATACGACAGCCCAGGTGAGCAGCCCATATCCGCCCAGATACAATCCGTGTGCATAACGAATTTTGGCGCGATCCAGTAATACTCCTGCTAATAAATGGATTGCTCCGAGACCAGTCCATACGAGAGCGAATTGCGGCATGGTGATTGGTTGATGGAAAATCCTCTCACTATAGCCAATGAAGAAAAGTGTGGCGGGGAGAAAAGCAAGGAAGGGTTCGATGAAAAGCGGCCAGCGTTGTTGATACAGCCGCGTAGATGCGATTGCAAGGACAACCAGCAATCCCTGTGCGAGAATTAGAGATTGGTAATTGGTAATTTGAATTCCTGTGAACGCTGATAATGTATCTGACAGAGTCAGTGCGAGACCAAGCGTCGATAAAATCAGTATGCCTGAGATGAGAGGCCAGTGGAATTTGTCGAACCAATAGCGTTCCAGCTTCGCTGTCACTGTGCCTGTTTCTGGAATCTGGGAGAGGAGTCGTTCCACGAGCATATAAGCAAAAGCCAACCCAGCCCATGCGAGCGCGATGTATGGTGCGGGGACTTTGAATAAAGTTAATCCCTGTCCAAATGTAATTGCAAAGGTCAGTGCGCCTGCCCATGCCCAGCCGACTCCATATTTATTGGTTTTGAAATAAGATGCGCTAAAGACGTAGAGTATGGTCGCTATTAATGGAATTGTCATGCCGACCCATGCAGCGAAGGTGGTTGATTCGCGCCCCATGAGTGAAGCAATGACGGCGTAAACAGTGATTGCATAGCCTGTAATAAATATGGGCGTATGATGATTCTGTTTATTGTCACTCTTCTTAATTTTATTTAAATAGATTGCAATCGGTATGTAAGCAAGGCTGGCGAGAAGAACATAACCGAGAGCCTGAGAATATAATTTAACCTTGAATATCTCAAGCAATAACTGGAACGGCCAGATAAACAGCAAACTGGCGATAACAGTCTCAATGACGCGGTTGTAGAGATAAGCGAGAATACCCGCTGATGTGACAGTAATAAGTAAAGAAGTGAGAAGCGCGTAGCGATTTGCGGATGCCAAAGAAATGGCGATCAGGCAAAAGAAATAAACAAAAACATGGAATGGAAAGCGATATTCCTTTGCACGCTTGAATAATAGTTGACCCACTCCAAGATATGCCAATGCGAAGCCTGCAAGTGTAGCTCCAAACCATTCACGCGGCAGGTTAGTCCCATTCCATGCAACGGATGCGAATATCGGCAGTAAAAGTCCGATGGGCCAGAGGAAGATGCCTTTGCCCAAGCCAAAAGGCAGCCAGTTGGAAATAACAGAAAGCGACGAATGTTTTCCGCTATCTTGTAATATGAAGGTGACTAAATAGCCTGAAATACATACGCCCAACGATACGAGAGCAGATGTGTTCACCCACTTATCTGTGCTGAGATAGTCAAAGAAGTTAAAGAACAAAGCAAATGGAATTAAAACATGTGCCCAGGCATAAAGCCATCTGGCGTGACGGTTTGCTTTTTGTAATAGCGCTGCCAGCGCAATATAAGTCAATGCAAGTGCACCCCAGGCAACGGTCATCCATGTGATGCCTTGAGCAGTGTGCGCGTCATTGAGCCAGCGTCCGATGGCAAGTGTGAATGGGAGGATCGTCAAGCCAGCTGCAAGCAATGTATAACGGGAATGCTGAAATAAATACGCGCAGATCGCCAGATCAAGTGATGAGATTGCAAGCGCGATAACCGCTGACCAGAAAGTTTTTTCGTCAAGCGCTATGATTAATCCATCCATCACAGCAAGGGCGATCAAAATAGAAGCTGTAGTGTTGAGGGCTTTGAGGTAGCTCAGGATAATCTTCGACTTTATCTTTGTCCGCTTCACACGCTGACCGATGAGAATGTATACAAGTGCCAGTATAGACCCAACCGTTGCGTACCACTGCGAGGGCATATCTGCGGCGCGGAGAGCATATAGTACTGTGCCGATTGATGCTGCCAACGCACTATAAGCAAAGACCACGCTTGGGAACTTCCAATCGAGCACACTGTATGCAATGGTCGCAAACAGGAAAGCCGCCATAATTGGCAGACTTGCGTTTGAAAACACAATGAACACAACGCTTGCAGGAATTAATATCTGGGAAAGGTAGCGGGCGGCACGCGCAAGGTCACGCCAATGTTCACTTGCCTCCCAAAAACGCCCAGCAATGCCGGTCATGATGGCCGCGGATGCTGTAACCGAAGCAACTCTCCATTCAATCGGTAAGTTCAAAAGGCTGGTCAATACAAAGAGTACGCCTGTGCCTGCGAGCAATGTCAGATAATCGAAAAATTCACCTTTTATTTTCCAGGTTGTAAATGCGTAAAGAGCTGTACAGAAGATTGCCACTCCCAGCCAATAAACAGAACCATTGACTTGTTCCGCGAGCCTGCCAAGCTGGTAAATGGCTGCAAAGTCTACTGCAACGAGGATCGCCCCGATGCCTGTCAGCACGGTGCCAGCTTGAGTAAGTTTGAGACGTGTTCTGAGGGTCCATCCGCCAACGTAAAATATCAATGGAACAGATGAGATGAAGAGCAATTGAAGAACAGGATTGAACACATTCCAGAAGCGAACTACCAAAACGGTGGCTGAAATAACGATCATGAACGCACCCAAATAAAGAAGTGCGCGCAGGAGTGCTCCAGAGGAGGCTGCATCCACTACTCGCTCGCGGACTTTCTTCCAGTCAACGGGCGGCTGTTTGGGTTTGGGTGGGGCAGCAGGTTTTGGTGCAGGGGCAGTAGCAACCTTCGCCATAAGTTTTGATGTGGTTATTTGAACAGGCTGTGAAGCTATCATCGGCATAGGCACAGCTACGAATGGCATAACAGGAGCAGGCCCTTCGGCTTTGCTCAGGACAGGCTGGGGTGTAGGCGCGGCTGGTTGAACGGGAGCAGGTTTCGGCGCAGGGGGAGTCGTGAAGTCAAAGTCATAGCGGCGACGGATTACATCCGCAGTTTGCTGTTGCAGGAATCCAATTTTTTCCCAATCCTTTATCTCCTGTAGAAGAATATAACGATTGCCACGGTCGATCTTGTTAAAACGGATACGTACATTGCGGTTGGTGGCGAGATCGAGCGCTGCGAGCGCATTCTTGCGGATTTCTTTTTTGGAGTCATTAAGCGCGAGTTTTTCAAGCTCGTTGCGAATGGCTTCACTGCTGTAACTGAGCGAATGCAACTGCATAATCGCATCCAGCCGTTTTGAAGTATCGTCGCTTTGCAGGCTATTGAGAATATTTTTAAGGATGGCCTCTGGCTTTTGAGATTTATTTTCGCTTATATTTATCTCCGTTATTACCGCGCGATTGGAAAGAGGAGTTGGTTCTTTTTCAAGAAATTTATTCAGTAGTTTGCGCGCATCCTTGCGGACATCATAATTGTCATCGTCCATTGCAAGTTTTTCAAGTTGTGCGCGGATGTCATCGTTTAATTGTTCCGCTGAATTCAGTTTCATAATTGCGCTGATGCGCGTAACAGTATCTTCACTTTGGAGATCCAAAAGTAACTCATTGAAAGATAGTGTTGGTCTTTGAGAGGGAATTTCAGAAAGGATTTCTTCGAGAATTTTGTCAGCGGGAGAAGTGATGGTGTGGTTCATTCGTTGTGCAAGCCAACACGTGCCATTTTCGACTTGCTTGTTGCCCCATGGAGTATTCACAAGCCAAAGGAAGATCAAAACCACAATAACCCAGGAATACAGACATCCATCAGATTGGACAATTTTATCCAGAAACAAAAAGGTAAGCGGTAAAAGGGTTCGAATACCTGCCAGCCCTAGAGCCTGACGCCCATGCCAGCGGACGAAGTCGCTTTCTTTGTTATTTATATATTGAAGCAGTAGAAGATGCCAAAGCGCAGAGCCAAGAATGGCGATAATGTGATTGTTGGAAAATGAGTATAAAAAGAAATAGGTGATAACGGTTAGTAGCGGCGAGGCACGCAACCAGCTATATGCGTCTTTCGCAAGCTGTTTTTCAGTTCTTTTTTGCATGTGGTTGGCATCCTCCTGTAGCTTATAACCCTAAAAAGACTTGAAGGTTTTCCAAGATGTTTCCATAATACACCCCGCCCAGCCCTTTTAACTGCCAAAAAGTGCCAGGTTTTGGTATAAAAA
>JAYVUA010000108.1:0-26591 GCA_043788255.1 Anaerolineales bacterium
TAAGATTCCAAAACAATATCGTGCGTGTCACACCTTCAGCGATTTTTGGGATGCGTACGAGAAAGTTTTTCCGAAAGAAACTCATCGAAGCGTTGGTAAGGAAACAGGCGAGACTTGCCACATGGAACGCTGGAACTGTACGCTTCGCCAAAAGTTAGCCAGATATGTCCGCAAGACATTGTCCTTTTCTAAAGTGGAGTATATGCATCATCTTGTAACTCGTTGGTTTATCGTTGAATACAACTTGGCTATTATCCATAATCATGTGCTTTGACCCACTACCAATTTTGCCCATTTTCTCAATCTGGAGCATCATTTCTTTCGTCGCATATCAGGTGTCCATCAAAACAGCCCAAACATCCAGGCTTTTTTGATAAACACAGTTTAAAAGCATGTCTTGCATGTGATCCAGTTTGGTCTTGCCATCGCCATCAGGATCATAAATCCGATGGTCGATGATCCAAAATTGGTCGAGTTGCGGATTGACGTAAACGCACGTCACTACGCCGATACCTTTGATAACGCCATGTTCATTTCCGCTATACTGTTTCCTCACCAGTTCGATGCGGCGCGAAAAATTCTTGTCAATAGCGGTTCGCCATATCGTGGCTGAAATTCTCGGTATGCTCGGCATAATTCGTCAGCGTATAATTTATTTGGCTCACCAGTAAATATTGGCAATATGCCAAGCGCGTCACTCGTTCTGTTTTTGGTATTATCCACTAACGATAATGGCTTTCTGCTTTCCCGTCAATTTTCCGTCTTGCGTAAGTCCTAAACTATTAAAACAGCTCATATTTCGATTTGACGCTAGGGGTTCTGGTCAGTTGGCCGACATTGTTTATTGGGGAAACGACACTCAACGACAGCTGGCGCGGATATTTAACCTTGTATTTAATTCTCCAATCCATGCTGATTCGCATACTTTTATTCATAACCAATGGCAAAGATTTTTTCGCGTTAGCCAGATGATTTCTTAATAATTTCGTAATAACTTTAAATGGAAAAAACCGATACAATCTATAAATGTCATCTAATACAGACAAAGTCACAGCCCCAACTTCCATTCCTTTGAAAGTGCGCCCAAACAATCGATTATCACCTGTCTTACCCGAGCAGAAATTTCTGCCTGATGCATATCGCCTGCCTGAAGGCAGTTTGCGCGGACCAAGCATTGAAGCGGGACCGAAGGTGGTTTTCATTGAGGTGACGAATCGGTGCAACTTACTGTGTCAGACCTGCCCCAGGACGTATTTCCAGCGTGAACCGCTCATGTCCCTTTCGGTGGATGAATTCATCGGCATCGCTGAACAGTTTCCGCAAATGCAAAGGGCGTTGCTTCATGGAATAGGGGAGCCAATGCTGAACAAGGATTTACCGGAGATCATCAAGTATCTAAAGAGGCGGGATGTAGAAGTCATCATAAATTCAAACGGGACATTACTCACGCCGCAATGGCAGGAAAAACTGATCGAAAGCGGATTGGATCAATATCGCTGTTCCATTGACGGGGCAAAAGATGAGACGTATGCCCGTATCCGTGGGGCAGACCTTCTCCCGAAATTGAGGCAAGGCTTGGGCGGACTTATTAAAACCAAGGAACGCTTGGGGGCAAAGTCGCCTGCCGTATCCATTTGGTGTGTAGCAACGAAAGAAAACCTCCAGGAATTACCCGACCTGTTGCGTCTGGCGGCAGACCTAGGCGTTCCAGAAGTGTATATGCAGCGCATGGTATTTTTTGCAAAGGAACCCGAAAAGCAATTCGGGATGGCAGTGGATCAAAAAGCGATCTTCGGGAAAGAGGAAAACGAAGAGGACACGATCATTGAAGAATGCACCCAGCTGAGTAAAACGCTTGGGATCAAGTTCCTATCTTCGGGTGCGCGTGATCCGATCGGCAGTCTCGCAGCGGCGCGTCCATCCGATTTTTCTCCGTGGCAGGCTTGTATGCGTCCATGGACGACGGCGTATGTCACAGCCAACGGCAACTGCCTGCCGTGCTGCATCTCTCCGTTTGCCACCAATGATTACGACAGTTTGATTTTGGGGAATTTGCTCGAACGACCTTTCAACGAAATTTGGAACGACACCCTCTACCAGAAATTCAGGTCTGACCTTATGAGTGACGCGCCGCATCAGGCTTGCTCCAGTTGCGGCGTATATTGGAGCCTTTAAAACTTTTATCCAAGGAGATACTGCAATGAACAAGACTCAAACAGCAACCTATATGGACACGTTGGAAAAGATCGCAGTGGAAGTCATCCGCCCCGCGGCAGTTGAGATCGATCAGACGGGCGCTTATCCGCGTGCGGCAATGCAGGCGTTGGGTAACGCGGGTCTTTTTGGTTTGATCAGCGCTCAGGAAGTAGGCGGCATGGGACTTGGAGTGCGCGCCGCCGCGCAGGTGATCGAACGTGTGGCGCAGGAATGCGCTTCCACTGCCATGGTGCTCTGTATGCAATACGCAGGTACGGCGGTGATCGAGGCGTACGGTTCCTTGGAGATACGAAAGGATATCGCCGCTGGGAAACACATCACCACGCTGGCATTTTCCGAGCAGGGTTCGCGCAGTCATTTCTGGGCGCCCGTCAGCACCGCCCTGGCGCATAACGGCAGTGTCCATTTGGATGCGGTCAAGAGTTGGATCACTTCCGCAGGCGAAGCGGATAGTTATGTCTGGTCGAGCCGACCGATGATCGCCGAAGGGGCGAGCACCATCTGGCTGGTGCCTGCCAACGCAGTTGGTCTTTCGGTGGCGGGTGCATTCAATGGCTTGGGATTAAGAGGCAACGCGTCCAGCCCCGTCAAGGCAAATCAGGTGGCGGTAGATCGCACTGCCATGCTCGGACCTGATGGCGGCGGATTCGATATCATGATGTCCGTTGTCCTGCCGCACTTCCAGATTATGAATGCGGCGTTTTCGTTGGGAACCATGGAAGCCGCCACGCAAAAAACCGCCGCGCATGTTGGCGGAACGAAATTAGAGCATCTTGGAAACTCATTAAGCGATTTGCCTACCATTCGCGCCTATATTGCTCGAATGCGTATCAAAACTGACATGGTGCGCGCGCTTCTGCTTGATACATTGGATGCCGTTGAAAAAGGCCGCCCCGATACCATGTTGCGCGTACTTGAAATCAAAGCTGCGGCGGGTGAAACGTCCACCGAAGTCACCGACATGGCGATGCGTGTGTGCGGCGGCGCGGCATTCCGCAAAGATGTCGGCGTCGAGCGCAACTTCCGCGATGCACGCGCAGCAACCGTCATGGCGCCTACCACCGATGTACTGTATGATTTCATCGGCAAAGCCGAATGCGGCATGCCGCTTTTCGGATAATCTGGCAAATAGGAATCTTGACCCAATGGGCAAACAAACCGACGAATTAGTGCAGATGCTTTTCGCATCCCTGACCGAAACACTTGAGGTATTGGCGCATCTCAGCGATGCGGAACTGGACGACCCCTCCGAACATCCTTGTGCCATGAGTGGCGCCGTGCGCGATCTTCTGACACACAACATTGATCATGAACAGATGCATGCGGGTCAGATCTACAGTATGCGGTATAGTATGAAGAAGATGCAAAATGGGCAGGTCGATCGGATGATGGCAGAAACGATCAAGGCGCGTGCCAACCTGATCTCCGCCCTGATTGGGGTGGACGATCTGGATCTGGATAAAAAATCCCCCGATGACACTTGGACGATCCGTCAGATCATCGAACACACCTTGTATTGGGAGCGTCATTCCATTGATGATCTGGCGGATGGAAAGTTGAAACCTCGTTTGCCAGCCGACCGACACATCTCGGGTGTGGATGTGTGACCGATCCGTTCGAAGGTAAGCTGGAGCGGAAGTAGGAATCTGCTAATCAAGTAGAGGAGAATCAATATGGTGGATGCAAACCCCATGGAACAACAATTACCCCTCGAAACTTCCCATGTCCTTCAATGGAAGCTTTGGATTTACACAAATTACGACTGCAACTTAAAGTGTTCCTATTGTGTGGCGAAATCAGGGCCTAATGTGCCGCGTCGCGCGCTGGGCTTTGAGAATGTAAAGCAACTTGTTGATGAGGCAGTCGGACTTGGATTCGAACACATCTTCTTCACGGGCGGCGAACCTTTCCTACTCAATGATATCTACGAGATGCTGACGTATTCATCCGCTCGCATCAAAACCACGGTGCTGACGAACGCAATGCTGCTGCGCGGTACACGCCTTGACAAATTATGTGCCATCGCCAACGAAAACCTTATTGTGCAAGCCAGTCTCGATGGGGGACGCCCCGAAGACCATGATGCCTATCGCGGTCCCGGAAGTTGGGAGAAAACCGTGGAAGGCATCAGACTGCTTCAAGCCGCTGGTTTCCGTGTCCGTCTTGGAACGACCGAGACGCCAGCCAATTCTGCGCACCTGGATAAACTGTGCGAATTCCATCGTTCCATCGGGATTTCAGATGAGGATCACTTCATTCGTCCGCTTGCGAAACGCGGATATTCCCGAGAAGGTTTGGAGTTGGGCATGGGCAACCTGGTGCCAGAGATCACTGCCAACCTGGACGGCATATTCTGGCATCCGCTTTCCACCGATGCGGATATGCAAGTCAGCAAGAAACTATTTCCGCTGGCATCCTCTGTGGAACGCGTCAAGGAACAATTGGAAGCCATGGCTGTCACTGGCGCTATGCCGTTGATGACCTTTACCTGAGGGTAACAAACATTTGGCTTCCGTGTGAAGCCTACCAAGGAGAATAACTATGATCCAAGCTTACGTTTTGATTGAAGCTGAACCCACCCGCGTACAGGATTTGATGAAGGAACTGCCAGGTATGGAACTGGAAGGTTCAGTGATCAAACACCTTCATGCGGTCACAGGTCACTTTGACCTCGTCGCTTTTGTGGAAAGTCCCGACCTCCAATCACTCGGCAACTGAATAACGACAGGCATAGGCGGCGCCGTGGGCGTCCGCAAAACTGAAACGTTGTTGGTGGTGTGGTAAGACGCACCGCTTCTGTTATGATTCAAACTTGGGATTCCACTTGAAAATCGGCCTCGTCATACCCACCTATAATGAAGCAGACAACCTGCCAAAGTTGACTTCCTGCTTGCTCGCCCTACCGCTGGATCTGTGCCTGCTAATCGTGGACGATAACAGTCCCGATGGCACGGGTCGTTTGGCGGATGAGTTGGCAGTCTCAAATGCGGGAAGAATCGAAGTCCTTCATCGCTCTGAAAGACAGGGACTCGCCTCGGCTTATGTGGATGGATTTCGTCATTTTCTGGAAAGTAAAGTGGACGCAATCGCTCAAATGGATGCCGATTTTTCACACGACCCATCCGCGTTGGCGGCGATGGCGAAAGGTTTGGAGTCTTTTGATGTGGTCTTCGGTTCACGCTACACACGCAATGGCAGCGTAGACACACAATGGTCAGCGTTTCGCAAAGGACTCTCCTCTTGGGGGAACCTGTATGCCCGCATCATTTTGAGGATTCCCATACACGACTTGACCACAGGCTACCGATTGTGGAAGTCTGAAACTCTGCGGGGTATGCCCCTCGATCAGATTCTTTCAACGGGCTATATCTTTCAAGTAGAGATGGCGTACCTGGCGCACTGCCTGGAATATCATATGAGCGAACATCCCATCCACTTTGCCGACCGAAGCAATGGACAGTCGAAGATGTCGCTTCAAATCCAGGTTGAGGCGGTGTTCCGCGTCTGGCAAATCTGGTTGACCCACCGGCACCTGTGCCACGAAGGAAAGTCGGCTCGCATTCAAAGCTCTGGCGCTGCCATCTGAATCTCGGAAAGGAACCCATGCCCCCAAAGCCCTGGAAAACACTATCAAGCCGAGAGGTCTATAAAAACCCTTGGACTCGCATCCGGGAAGATATTGCCGAAATGCCAAATGGCAAGACCACCATTTATGGCGTGGTTGAATGTGGTCAATGTGTCGGCGTTCTGCCTTTTCTCGATAACAGTCACATCCTGCTGGTGCGGCAGTATCGATATGTCTTCGGCGAAGACCACCGCTGGGAGATGCCGACAGGCGGAGTCAAACCGAATGAGCCATTATTGGATGCCGCCCGCCGCGAACTGCGCGAAGAGGTCGGATATGACGCAACTGAATTGAATCATATCAGCTCCTACTACACGAGCAAATCCATCGTGCAGGAAGTAGCCCATCTGTATATTGGGCACGGACTCACGCAAGTGCAGGCAACGCCTGATGAAACAGAGTTTCTGGAAATCGAAACCTTTCCGTTTGAACAAGTGCTCGACATGGTCCTGGCAAGCGAAATCCGCGACAGCATGACCGTCATCGCTGTCCTACACGCCGCGCGAAAATTGGGGATGTAAGAATTTCGTAACGTATAGGCTATACAATACGAAACGACGATAGTAGTAGTTCAACCAATTTAAAACGGAGATTCATATGGAAAATTCCCTCAAGATGAAAGACACCATGCCTGTCGACCTCGTCGGGCGAATCGGGATGATTATTTCCCGCCTGACCATCGGCTACCTATGGTACACCCAACTGCTGTGGAAACTGCCGCCACGATTCGGATGTCCCGCCGACTTCGCCGTCAGCACAAGTTTGAAGGCACGCACCACAGGTCTCTGCGATTGGACAGGCTTGATGGTCGTATACTCGAAGCTCCCCTTGCAAGCCGACTTGGTCAATCGCTTCGTCGTACCTAATATGGCAACGGTGGGCTGGCTTATCTGGCTCATGGAAGCTTTCGTCGCAGTATCGTTAATCCTCGGTTTATTCACCCGCCTCGGTGGCTTGGCGGCATTGGTGCAAGGCATCAACCTCTACATCGGCGTCACCGCCATTCCATTCGAATGGTATTGGACGTACGGAATGCTCACCGTGTTGGGCTTGGTCTTCCTCGCCGTGCCAACAGGACGCATCTTCGGTCTCGACGCTCTGCTCCGTCCACGTCTGCAAGCAGGAGCCGACAAAGGAAACCGTCTCGCAAAAATCCTCCTCTTCTTCACTTAATGCAACCCGCCCGCAAGTGGACGCTCATCCTATTGGGTGTCCTCCTCATCATCGCCGCACTCATCGCATTCAACCTCGGCGACCTGCGCAAGCACACCGTCGCATTCGAGTATATTTTTTTCACCTCATTCATCCTCTACGGGATAGCCTGCCTGATCATCCTTCCAACAGCGGATGAAAATCCACGCCTCCTTTTCTGGACCTTTGGGCTGGTTGTTGTTCTACAAGCCATTCTCACGCTGACGCATCCCACCCTCTCCGATGACATGTTCCGTTATGTTTGGGATGGCAGGGTGCAGGCGCAGGGCATCAGTCCCTACCGCTATCCGCCTAACGCAGCCGAATTATCTCACTTGCGAGACAGCGACATTTATCCCTTCATCAACCGCAAAAGTGTCGTGACAGTTTATCCACCCGCCGCCGAAGCCGCCTACGCTCTGCTGTGGCGCATCATCCCAGATAACGCCCGCTGGTTTCAAATCGTCATGGCTTCAGGCGGATTGCTGGCAGGGATTCTCCTCGTTGGCTTACTGCGTGACCTCGGACGTTCCTCTTTACGTGTGCTCATCTATCTATGGTCGCCATTGCTGGCTTTTGAAACCGCCCACGCCGCCCACGTGGATGGTTTGGTTTTACCCTTTTTAGTCGGCGCATGGTGGGCAAGAGTCCGCGAGCGAGACGGCTTGACAGGTATCTTACTGGGCGTCGCTACAGCGATGAAGTTCTACCCCGTCTTGCTTCTGCCTTTCCTCTGGCGTCCACGCCACCCTCAGGGACGTTGGCAAATGCCTGTCTCTTTTGCTTGCACTGTCGGCATCCTCTATCTGCCCTACCTGCTCACCAGCGGAAGCTCCGTACTTGGCTTCTTACCAAACTACTTTCGGGAAACATTCAACGTCAGCCCACTTGTGGCAGGCTTGGGCAAAATTCTTGACGCGCTCGATTGGCATATTCCAAACCGACTGACGCTCATCGCCCTCGGCATGATTGCGATTGCGGCACTTTGGGCGATTATCAAACCCGCCCCAAATGCTGAGACAGCGCTCCGCCGTTGCATCCTGCCGATTGGCATCATCACGCTCCTCTCTCAGAATCTATTCTCGTGGTACATGCTTTGGCTTTTGCCCTTAATCGCAATCTTCCTCAAACCATCCAATAAACGCCCCGGCATTCTATCCCTGCCCCGCCTCGACGCATGGACTGGCTGGTGGCTGTTCTGCGGTTTGATCGGTTTGACCTACACTTTCTTTATTCAATGGAAACCTGTCACTCTTGCCATTCAATTTGAATTCCTGCCACTCTATATTATTCTATTCATCAACCTGGTAATCTCCCTATGGAAAAAACTCACCGCATATTCACTGACAACCCCTCAATCGTCGAACTAATCGGAGCCGCGCTGGGAAGTTTGCTAATCTATCTTTTGGCATTCACTACGCCAGCCAATCTGCTCACACTCTATCAACATAACAACTTGATTGGACAGCTATTACGACATGGCGGGTTATCTGGCTTTCTACGGTTCAGTGTTGCGTTTATTAGTGTTGGTCTTTTATATTTTGTGGGGCTTCGCGCCGCGTATCAAACCTCCAGCAAAACAGCCTGGGCCATCGTCACCGGCGGTACTCTGGCATTTATCAGCATATTCCTGTTCATGGCTCCCCTGGATGCCCGCGATATCTATGACAATATTTTTCACGGCAGAATTTTGGGCGTGTACGGAGCCAATCCTTTTCGCGATGTGATTTCCAGTTTTCCGAACGACCCTTTCTTCAAATATCCATGGTGGAAAAATTCTCCCTCGGCGTATGGCCCTCTGTGGGAAACACTTGCCGGGATCACAGCCTGGTTGGCAGGCGATGGAATCATTGCAAACGTTCTGGCTTTCAAAATCCTTCCAGGAATATTTCATCTCTTAAGTATTGCAGTAGTGGTTTCCTTTCTACGCCGCACCCAGCCGCAATACGCGCTCTCTGGCACATTATTGCTCGGCTGGAATCCTGTTCTGCTTTATGAAACATGGGGAAACGGACACAACGACATAGCAATGATCTTTTGGGTTCTGCTGGCTGCCTTATTGATAAGTCAGAAGCAATACTCATTGGGAACCCTTTCTTTGATTGCCGGAATGCTGATCAAGTTTATCCCGGTATTGTTGATCCCAGCCGCACTGCTGATCGGTTATCGCAGTTTGGAAAACCTCAAGTCCCGCTTCTGGTTTATTGTCAAAACGTCCCTGGCAGGCGCGTTTCTGATCGTGATCGCCTATGTCCCTTTTTGGAATGGCATGGCAACTTTCAGTATTGGTCGGCGTATGCAGATGCTGACCACTTCCGCCCCGGCGATGATCGTTCAGGTTTTGAAACCTGCCCTCGGGTGGTCTGAAGCGGCGCGCCTAGTCAGCCTTGGCGCCTGGGGACTACTGGCAATCTTCACATTGATCCAAACTCTCCGTATGCAAAAACAAGAACCTGCCGAAGGCTTTCTCCAAACCGCGTTCAACATCCTCGCCTTTTATTTGCTGGTGACCTGCCTGTGGTTTCAACAATGGTACGGTGTCTGGTTGATTGCCCTCGCGCCATTATTGCCGTCGCGCCGCCGCCGCTTTGCTCTTTTCTTTGGGTATTGGGTTCTGAGTAAACAACTGCTTTTTACTCAACTCATCGTTCCCGCCATGTCGCACAAACCTGAAACAGTGATCTGGCTGGAGCCACTCCTGGCATTAATTGTATTAGGTGTTCCGTGGATATATGCCTTGTTAGACTTGAGAACGTCCCGGCGATTGAAGGTGGCTTATGCAACATAACTCGAATGCTTTGGTCGTCGTTGCCAAACGTCCTGCACCAGGAAAAACGAAGACGCGTCTCTCACCGCCTCTCACGCCGGAAATGGCAAGCGCTCTGTATGAGAGTTTTCTTTTCGATACCCTCGATCAAATGCGGCAGGTGACTGACGCGCACCACGTGATCGCCTATCTCGATGAACAGGATTATTTCCAACGCATCGCTCCAGACTTTGAGTTGATTCAACAGGAAGGCGACGATTTGGGTGCACGCCTCGATAACGCTCTGACCTCCTTCTTGTCACGTGGCTACGAACGCGTGATCATCATGGACAGCGACAGTCCCACGCTTCCAGCGTCTTATCTTTCGCAAGCCTTCCATCTCTTATCCGATGGCGCGGATGTTGTTCTCGGTCCTTGCGACGACGGTGGTTATTATCTGATCGGAATCAAGAAGCCGAGGCCGCGTCTGCTGCGTGAAGTGCAGATGAGCACGTCAACGGTCATGGCAGATACGATTGCTTTGGCAGAACAAGAAGGTTTGCGCGTGAATCTCTTGCCCATCTGGTATGACGTGGATGACGCAGCGTCCCTGATTCGATTAATGAAGGAAGTCGAAAGTCTTGACGCACAAGCTACAGTTCATACGCGTCGGTTTTTGCAACAGAATGAGATTGGCCGCATATTATATGGAGAAGACTAATTTGGCAGCCATGACCGTGATCATCCCCGCATTAAACGAAGCCGGCAACATCCATCAGTTGGTGCATGAAGTTCGAGTCGTTGCGCCTGTCGAAGTGATCGTGGTAGATAACGGCTCAACTGACTCCACAGCCGAAGAAGCCAAAGCCGCAGGAGCGCAAGTGGTCAGCGAGCCGCGACGCGGTTATGGATATGCATGTGCCGCGGGTGCAGCGGCAGCACATGATTCAGATGTTCTGGTTTTCATGGATGGAGATTGCAGTTTTTCACCGACTGACCTGCCTTTACTCCTTTCGCCCATCCTGGAGAATCGGGCTGACTTGGTGTTAGGATCGCGTGAATTAGGCAATATTGCTTCGGGCGCTATGTTTCCCCAGCAGCTTTTTGGGAACTGGCTGGCATCTCGCCTGATGAACATTTTATATGGTCTATCGATTACCGATCTGGGACCCTATCGTGCCATCCGCAGAAAGTTATTAACTGAATTGGATATGCGGGAAATGACTTATGGCTGGCCCACAGAGATGATCGTCAAGTCCGCAAAACGCGGGGCGAGAATCATGGAAGTGCCTGTCAGTTATCATAACCGCCGATTCGGTCAATCAAAGGTCAGCGGCACTTTGCGTGGAACCATCCTCGCCGCGTGGTACATCCTCGGCGTCACCTTTCGCTATGCGGGAAAATCTAATAGATAAAAGAATACCCAATGTGCGACTCTTTTCGAAATCCGTGTTTTGGACGCTGAAAAACGCTGATTTCGCTGATTCAAAAGAAAAAAATCTGCGTTTGTCTGCGTTCATCTGCGTCCAGCAAAGGCAAAAAAATGAAGTTGCACATTAGGTAAAACAATATCGTTCAATTTACTTTTTTGGGGGGAGTGACAAGGAGTGAAGCGAAATCGGCATCAGCGTGAATACGCTTTGAGGCAGATAGATCGCCTGTCCATCCGCTTGAATGATCCCAGCTGTCGTTGGGTCATAATCCAAAACTACAGCCATGAGCTGTTCGCCCTGCCGATACAAGTCGGTAAGTACAGCGCTTTGAGCTGAAAGCAAACTAAAGGTGAAAGGTAATTGTGGAGCAGACTCCAAATTTTTAAATTGTCTCAGCGGTGTCTCTTCATCGAAAGGAAGCTGCACATTTATTACTCGATTAGTTTGCCAGGCAGCGATGAGCGGCTGGTTGAATTCATAAGCCGCCAGCCAGGGCTGGGCGGTAGCCGCAGTTCCAAGGTGAGGAAGATAATCATAACGCAGATGATGAACGCCTGGATCTGTGAGTCCCTCCTTGTCCTTGGTGACCTCGCGGACCAGCATGACTCCTCGCGTCGCGCCTCCTGAAACACCTTGCAATCCATGTGTGATTAGCGTCAGACCAATGCCATCATCAGAAACATCACTCCAATACATGATTGGGTAGAAGATCGAGCGGCGATAGGTGATGTCTCCGGGTGCGATGGGTTGGGTATCAATAGGATGAGTAATTGCACCAAAACCCAAATCATCAGTCCGTATGTTCGTATTAAGTATGGTTGGCGTTTCAACGATGGCAGTCGTTTCCGCCAAAACGTTAATGTCCAACCCCACTTCAATTAGAGGATCGTCTGCGCACAGAGTTACTGTTTTGATGATTTGTTGACCTCCGAGCATAAAGACGGCTTGCAAACGAGCAACGAGCGGACCCTCCGCCAAAACAGTTATAGTGGCAGAAGCCTTACTTTCACGCGCGCGTTCATCGCCAAAGAACGCGCCATAGACATCACCGCTATCATCCCAATAAACTACATCATCGCCGAATGTTGTAAGCAACTCTTGCGATGATGTTTTATCCAATATCATCAGGCTGGAGAAGGCTCCGCCATGATCGCTGTCCAGAGTCACGGAGACCAATCCGTTACTGAGCGTGACTTGATTGCCATCTTTGACGACGCCGGTGGGATGATCAACATTTCCCTGCCCGCCAGCCAAGCCCACATAACCAAGCGAAGGAACGTTTTCCACGCGGAAAGCAATTTTGTCTGTGCCTATCCGCTGAATAGGTCCTGGCAATGTGTTGATATCAGGTAAATCACCACTGATCTCAATGATCCCCGAGCGTGACCACGAAGTTGGGTTGAAAACAACGACAGGTGCGGAAACGCGGGCGGAGATATTGGCAAGGGTATTCGCCAGATCATCTTTCGCCAGGGCGAGGGTTTTCTCAAATCGAGGACGCTGACTACTTTCCCAGACCGAATCAAAACTGACTCCTGAGATATTGTCATAATGCGCGTTGATCGCGGCCAAATCCCATGCAGATGAAGTCGGCGCGTCGACCAGCAATCCAAATTTATCGTTGGCAGTTAAGTAATATTCACTCTCCTTATCGGTGATCTTTGCCTGAGGGCGCGTATTGTAGAAGGCTTGCCAGATGGGATTCATGTCAATTGTGAGCTCAGGGAGTGGTTGCGTTTCCAGATATTGAAACGCGCTATCGGGATCAGCCATGACCAGTGCAGTTTTTTTGTCAGCCGTATTCCAACGATCCACAAGCGCGGGCAGGTTTGGCGGTGGATCGAAAAAGTCGAAGCCCACAGGCAAAAACAGAATTTTTGAATCGGTCTGTTTGAACTCGGCGTCAATGGTCTTGCGTAATTCAGCGAGTTGGGCATCGGGCTCGGTCTGCCGGTAAATATCATTCCATGCCACAGGATAAGAAACATACGCAACCAGCACGCGCCCCAATCCAAAAGGACTCGTCCAATAAAACGCAGGCGGCAAAGGCTGGCACTTCTGGTAATCAGGATCACAGCGTCCCTGATAACGACCGATAAATAGATAAGGAACATTGAGTTGATTCAAGAAAGTTGGGAATGCCGCGGAGTTGCCGAAGGCGTCCGATTGCCATGCCGTGCGCGGCACATACTCCGCGCCAAAAGTTTGAGCGATCCATGCCTCGCCGATTTTTAAATTTCGCACCTGAATGGATGACGCGACCAAACTGGTTTCGGGTTGCGTGACCCCGCCCCAGGCGAAAGTGATCTGTCGGTTGTGGACGAGAGTCACGAGGTCCGCGCGCGCGGCAGAATGCGTATCCCAAAAATGTTGCACGAACAAAACCTGTTCCAATGTGAAACGAAAGCGGGGATCTTGTTTTGCCTCTTGGATCGCGCTGAGAATATTTTTATCAGCAAGTTTGCTGTACACATCGAAGTTTTGATGCCAGTCCGTGTCCCAATGCGAAAAAGGGATGAGGAATACGACGCGGTCGGCGCTGGAGATGAGGGACTGAGTCTCGGCATCGAAATTACCAATCGGTTCACGCATCACTTTTGGACCTGGGGCTGGGCGCGTGCTTACGAAGAGGATCAACACCCCGACCAGGATCGTGATAATGGCAAGGATAATTGCGATACGTGGAAAAGACTTCATGGCTTCAACGCCAATGCGAGTAGATTCGCGTCCTGATTGTCAGAAACTAATTGATCGAATTGATCCGGAGCAGTCAGCGCGAAAACAACCAGCACGGCAGTTTTATGCTGGTACTTGATTGTTCGCTTGTGAAATCTCTCGATGGCAGATTGGATATTAATTGGTTGTGGTTGCAATAAGTCGCTGCCTCGTATGGATAGCGTCAAATGATCGGGACCGACGGTGGTCGGCTCTTTCTCTAAATCGTTGACCACAAGGATCATAATCCATAATGCGCCATCGAGTGGCCTGGCATTTCCAATCGTGCGGGCTTGTGCGATCTGGTCGAGTTACAGACGAAACCTCTCGTTTTCAGTAATAATCGGAAGGTCACGCATGTATTACGTTTTGATTGTAACCGCATTATCCGATGGAGGTGATGTCGAGGAAAAAAACTCAATAACCGAAACCGTCTGTTTCGCTAAGCTAAAAACAAAAGGCAACAAGAAGAATTTTTCTCATGCTGCCTTTTGTTTTTGTTCAGTAAATTTGGGCTAATTTATTCGTAAAATGTCTGAAAAGCGGGCCTGCGTGACGCCTATGTTCTTAAACGAAATTTATACCCGTACACATGACATATGCCGAGCTGGGTAGACCTCAGTGAAATTGAAAATCTCTCCTTATTTCACAATTACCCAATCACTGCCGCTTCGTCCAAAGACTTCGGGTGAGTACATCTCTTCGGCTTTGGCAGGCGGGACAATGAATGTGCCGGGCGTGGTCGCGCGGGCAATATATGTGTATTCATAGACACCATCCCAGAGCAGGGATGTAAATGCTTCGGCGCGGTCATCACGCATGTTTTGATGTTCATACCACGGACCCCACCACCACCAACCGTAGCGATAGTCCGGACTGCTTGGGTCTTGGGGAATTGTCTCTGAAACCGCCAATGCTGGGTTGATGATTTCCAATCCCGCGGGGAGTGGGTCAACCAATGCTACATGATAACGGCGGTTATCTGCCATCATGGTGATCTTTACTTTCACACGTGCACCGGCTTTGATATGCCAAACGCCATCATTATCTTGGAATACATCTTCAGGATTATCCAATCCTTCATAACGACGTTGCACAACGAAGCCCATATCCAATGGGTTGAGATTTAAATCAGTGGGAGCATATTGCAGACCAAGCCTGTAATAGAGTCGGCCGGGGCCGTCTTTGCTGAGAATCAGATTCTGTGTTCCATCGCCAGCAGATGTTTCAGAGAGGACATAATTCATTGGGATGAGCGTTTTGTAAATACCCGTGGTTCGTCCGATGAATTCATTACTGCCAGCGTAGGTATTTCCCAGCCAGATACGTGCGACAAAATCCGGTGTTTGAGTTTCGTAGGTATTAAAGTAACGATCAAGGGTCAGCAAAATAAAGACATTCTCCTGAGTATTTTCCCAGCGGCCTTTTGTGCGCTGCGCTAATAAGCCATTGACCAGCTTGGGGATTAAGTCACTTTGCGGATCGTCTTCGATCAATGCATCCAGCAAAATAGCATCGGTGCGGCGGTCGGAACTAAGCAGCAAATAAGTTTGGTCAGTATATGCCGTTGTAAAGTTTGCCGCGCCCGCTGTTTCAACGACATGATTATTCACAAAGAGTCGAATGGCATTCAGTTGGGTATTGTCATCGATTACGGGCCATAGCCAGCCAATGGCCTCCATGGAAAGATTTTCCAGACCAGCCGTGTCCAAAAGTGTTTCGGCTTTTTGAGCATCGCGGTCATCCATCAAATTACGAACATACAGCGCGTATGCGCTGAGAGTCCAGCGTGTTTGTTCACCATACCAGGATGGGTAATGGCTTTCAATATCCCGTAAATAAGTCAGTGAATTCAACTGCATATCAGCGGGGACATCGAATCCTTTTTGCTCGGCGCTGAATAAAGCATGAGCGACATGAATCGTATTAAATGGAATCGATTCGAATCCGCGCCGCCAATACGGGAAGCCGCCATCGGAGTTTTGCAACCCTTTGAGACGATCAATATCGCGGCTGACAGCTGATTCCATTTCTGACGGAGACGGCAACCCGTCCGCTTTGAAGGCTGTCAATACATCACGCAGAGATGCGACGGCCAGAATCCGTGAAGCCAATTGCTCGGAGCATTCGTACGGATACGAAACCAGATACAAAACTGCATCGGTCAATGACTGTACAGCGGTAGAGGATGTGGTTACTTCCAGCCCGCCGTACTGCGCGAAAACATCCATCGGATGCAGAACTGGCTGGGCAATGACTCCATCATCAATCACGCCGTAGGTTGCGAATGCCTCGCTTGTAGCTGGTGTGTAAACGGGTAACTCTACTGTGGTAGCATCGGCATAATCACCTGAGGTGGCCGCGATCTGCACGCGGACAGTACCCGCCATAATCGTCGCCGCAGGGAAACGCACTTCCACACGGTCATTGGCTGGAATGGTCACACGCAGACCCGTATTATTAATTTCTAAATTGGTGGCTTGAGCAACAACATCCACTGTCATTGGCAGGTCAGTTTGATTTTGCAATATCACCGGCAATTCGAACTTGTCGCCAAAGTTGAGAAAGCGCGGAGCAGATGGCCGTACCATGAGCGGCAAGCGCGCCGTGATATTGGATTCGCCGCTACCGAATTGACTTCCGTTTTCATCTACCGCTACAATCATCACGCGGTAACGGGTCAGGTTGTCTGGTAGTTGTATCAACACCCGCGCCTCGCCGTTGGAGCCTGTCCGTATAGTGGGGGCAAAGGTTGCCAATGGATTAAAGTCAGAGCGGATGTTGATGGGCGCTGTGGACTCGTCTCCCCCGCCGCCAGTTTGTGGCAGTGGTTCTTCAGCCATCGCCGGGGATTCTGTAGCGGCAGGAGACATGGTTCCTAATGACAAAGCATCGTTTGCAGCAGTTTGACTGGCTTGTCTTGCCAATGATTGCGGATCAGCTAATATAATGCTTGCGCGGCCATAAATACTTGTCAGGTAGGAAGGGCGATCCGTATAGAAAATATTGAGCGGGTCGCTTAATTGATAATTTGTCAATGCAAGGATGGCCTCGTCCACTACGACGACTGCCAGTTCTGCATTAGGAACGGGCAGTCCGTTTGCATCTTTCACTATAACGGTCAGTGTTGTTTCGCCGCCCGGTTCCAATTTGTTTTGGTCTGGTGTTACTTGTAATAATAATGTTCGTTGAAGCGGAGGAATACTCAAATTCAATTGTCCGCTGGCGTACGCGGGACGCGGCGGGACATTCTTAAGCAATTCGCCCTGGTCATCTGCCCGTGGGGCAGAGCCGACCAAATCGACTTGAATATTTAGATTTGGAATATGTTTTTCTTCAATGGGAATATTGAGCGTGGCGGATCCATTCTCAATATGGAAACGCGTTGTGTAGAGAATGCCGCTGCGAGTCACGGTCAACATTCCTTCGGCGGGGCTGAATGGTGATTGCACAAGGATTTGCGCGGTATCACCCGGTTGATAAGTTTCCTTATTTGGAATCAACGTGACTTTTTCCTGCTCCACTTTGCGTGAGGGGGGCATCTGTCCGCCGCTGACCCAACGTGTGAAGCGGCTTTGATTTTTGCGACCGAGTTCATCTGTCACAATGGCGGTGATCTGATAACTTCCACCGAGGGGAGTCTCAAAGGAACAGGTGGCAGGCTCGGGCGTGGAGAGAAGCGAGCAGGTTTGAACATCCACTATTTCTTCTGTCCAATTTTCGTTGTTAAACTTCCATTCCAATCTACCGGCTGTAATTTCAACTGGACTGTTTTCCATTGGGTTGCCATCCAGATCTGTGACGATGAAATCTACTTTGAGAGGCGTGCCTTTTTCTACAAAATAACTGTCACTGTGCAAGCCAATGTATAGATCGGCCGGGTGAACGAGAAGGGTGGTTGTGCTGCTCCAGGCTTGACGGTTCACATCCATCACGGTGGCTTGTGCAACCACGCTTTGCGGCTGAGGTCTTTGGATGGATTACCTTGCTGATTAAAATCCATACCCAAATAATGAGTGCCGGTTGCATCTGTCTTGCCGGTAAAAGTTTCTGTTTGAATTTCACCGCCATTGCCTGGATAATAGCCATAATCAAAATACCACCAGGGCTGCCAGTTGCCAAAAGTAAAGTCGGGCCAGTTGGGCGGCGAATACGTGCCGGGAGAAGTTGTCACTTGCCAGGTGACATCCGCATTGGGCAGCGGGCCGCCGGCATAGTATTTTGCCTCCACCGCCAGCGTTGCATGATCCCCGGCAAAATAAGGGCCGCTGGTTTCATTGCGCGCATTTACTTCGAATTCAGGCCGTCGAAATTCCTGTATCTGAAATGGATGAGAATACTGGTTTCCATCCAATCCGATTCCAGCATTTAAATTAAGTTGGGCAGTTCCTAAATTAGTGGCTTGCGGCACAGTGAATACAAAATCAAAACCGCCCAGGGCATTCACTTCCGCTTGACCATCTCCGATGGCATTGCCTTGAGGGTCGGTGATCTGATAAGTAATCGAATGCAGTTCACTGCCAACCAACTCAACATCGCCATCCTGTCTGCCGCCAATTTTACGCAGCCAGCCTTTGATGTGTACTTCCTCGCCGGGCCGATACATCTGGCGGTCATCAAAAACATACCAGCGCAATGAATCAGGGGGCGGGCTTGCAGACCATGGATCGTCATACCAGAAATAAGTGGAACGCGGCAGAATGGCCTGATCAGCGCCTTTGCTGGCGATTAAATAAGTTGCTCCGGATGGAATGTCAAAACGCGCAACGCCATCTGCTCCGCTTAGCACCGTTGCGCTTTTATTGTCAGCTTGAATGCTCACACCAGACAATGGCGACCCATCTCTGAGGTCTGTTGCCCAAGCTACCATTTCACTGTGGTCATTGAAAGCATCCAACCCAATTTGCGTGACCTGCACCCAGGTGATAATCGTTTGAGAAAACCGCCTATATTTATCATTATCAGATTCAAAAACCCCGGCGGGCGGTTCGACGACGAGAACAAAATGACCAAAGTTTTTCCCCGCCAAATATTTGCTTAGATCGATGTCCACTTGTGAGAGGGTATCACTTGGAATGTTCAAATTAAGAGACTTGTCTGCAAGAAGTTTGCCCGGCATTTTGGAGGGTATATCTGTTTGCTGCCAATCGCGCAGATATTGTTTGTAGGCTGGCCAATCTGTTGGTTGAACAGCATAAACCTTCAGGTTGAGTTTTTTGTAATTGATCGCGTACACAGAAAAAATTGCACCCGATGCAGTTGGGTCGAGGGTCAGGAAGTTTTGCCCTGTATTCACCAACACTGATTCGGCTTTGCCTACTTTGAAAGTGAGGCGAGTATCTTTGCCTAATTGCTGACCGAATGTATCCTGTATCTTTCCAGAGATTGTGACGGCGTATGTTGTTTGTCCTTTGGTCTCACCACTGATCTCGATTGAGTTGCCATACACATTGGCAGATACGCCCGGTATCTCAGGTTCGATGCGCAGCATATCATCGCTGTAAATGCTTGTATCAATTGGGTTATTAAAACGAATGGAAAAAGGAGTCAATGGCGGGCAAAGGTCATCGTACCAGGAGCAGCGATGTTCCTCGATTCGCAGAGGCGCGTATGTTGAAAAACCAAAGGATTGTGTTTCTGTTGTAGTGAGTGTACCTTCGGCAGAAGGCGTGCCCGGGCCAATGGTCACGGAGACGTTGGTTTCGGTTGGAAGAGTCTGTATAGCGCGAAAGGCAAGCCAGCGTCCTTCGGGTGTATTCTCAATCAGCTGACTGACTTTTTCATCTTTATCGATATCAGCTTGATCAACTAAAACGATATTTATGTTCTCATTGCCTGCGCTCACTTGAATGGTTTCCAATACCGCTGCCGGGTCAATGCGTTGATCGAATGAAATAAAAAGAATGGGGTCAAGCGCTTGCGGGGAACCAGAGGGATAAGTTGTTATTATTTTTGGAGGCGGCGTTTTAAATGTCCATGTGACGGCTTCGGCCAGTATTCCGCCTGTGGCTGATTTCGTCCCAGCGGGCACGGTCACGCGGTATTCGGTTGCTTTGGGCAAGCGGTCGATCAATTCGGAATCATATTCAAAGGTCAGGGTTTTGGTTCCCAGCCAGCGCCATGTGCCGGGTAAAGATGGTTCAATTTGAACAGGAATATCTTTCGCTGCCAAATCGCCAAGCGTTCCCAATGGAACCATCGGCTGATTAAATGTAATGCTGACAAAAGGCGCGATTGGGATTTCTCCTTCTGGAGCGAATCGAGACACCAGAAGCGGACCCGCATCCACCGCCCCGGGAGCTGGTTCTATTTCGAGAGGCGGGAATGACTCTTCAATTGTATTCCCTGGTCGCGGTGGAGGCAGAACTTCCTGTGGCCGATTGAATTCTGTTTGTTCATCAGGAGCAGGCGTCAGCGCCGGCAGACGCGATAATAGTAGTTGAATATCTTCCGGTGAAAGTGGTTCCCCAGTCGACAATGGCAATGATTCGAATGTCGGCGGTTGAGATTGCCCGTCACTCAATTCGACATGGATGCCATATTTATCGCCGGGCTGCGCAGAAGGCTGAGGCGAACCCGAATTAATGTTAATAGGAATGGGAGTAACATTCCCCGGGATTAAACTTCCCAGCGGAGACCCTTTTGCAAATAATATGATTCCGCCGACGATTGTCAGGAAAATAATCCCAGCGAACATGAAGGCACGTTTTGTGCTGAATATATTTTTTCTGTTATCGGCCATGGGATAAGCCCTCCATACAATATCATGACGCTGTGCTTGGGATTATGTTCCCATTGAAATGTTACCATAAAGGATTGACGACGCTGGATGGGGATTAGGTGTCGAGGCGTAACATAAAGACATTATCCGAAATAGGATTATGATAGGCAAATGTTGATATACGATGAACTCAAGACCAATCCGAGGAAATTTCTCTCGCTCACAAGCCTGGCGCCAGATGAATTTGAAAGTCTGATGCCTGCTTTTGAAAAAGCATACTTGAAAAAGTATCCTGCGTCAAAGACGCTAGCAGGGAAGACCCGAAAGCGGAAAACAGGCGCAGGTCGTAAGGGGTCACTTGGAAGTACCGAACAAAAACTATTGTTTGCGCTGGTATATCAGAAAGGCTACCCGCTTCAATCCATTATGGGAGAATTGTTTGGGATCAGTCAAGGAAGAGCGAATGAGTGAATCCATCGACTTTTGCCAATCTTGAAACAAGCCTTGGACTATCTTGGAGTTTTGCCAGAACGAGCCCCAAAGAAGTTCAAAGCCAAAGAGTCCAAGCAGAAAGATGCGGCAGATTCAATCATTGATGGTACCGAAAGACGCCGCCAAAGACCCAAAAATGCTGAAAACAGGCTCTACACTACAGCGGCAAGAAGAAAATTCATAGTGACAAGAATGTGATCATTGCGACTGCCAAGAGAAAACGAATATCTTAAAAAAAGCCTCGAAAAAAGGAACTGACGGCTAAAGAAAAAGAAAGCAATCGCAAGTTGTCACAAATTCGTGTCAAGATTGAGCATGCCATTTCTGGGATCAAGCGCTCTCGGATTGTGAAAGATATTTTGAGAAACACGAAAGATAATTTTTGAGTCGACCATCGCAAAACACCTTTGAAATTATGACCAAGAATTATTTCGGATAAAGTCTATTAAATAAATGTTCTGCTCAGCCGCTTGGACGAACAGCAGCGTCGCTGGTATGTTGGAATTACACTATCAAGCCACGTCTGACGCCAAATCTGTCTTTGTAAAGTGCGGAGTTATTCTTTTACAAGCGCTTAGCCATTCTCTAAACAAACACTGCGATGATTATTCATACCACAGTCGCAGTGTTTGTTTAGAGCTACACAAGTTGTTACCGGCAAACTTTACTCTGGATCACTGCCAAGTACAGTCAAATGTATCACCCGACCCATACGTCCACCACATATCAATATTCCCATCGGTTCGGCAATACGTGTTCCCCGAGTGCGTTTGAGCGGCGTAGGGAGATAAGATGCCCGCACATTTGGTTCTGACCTTGTTGTTCGTGAAAGTGAAGGCATTGGCTTTAGCCGAGCCGTCCCAGAACCCGATGACTGGCCAGCAACCATCTCCTGCCGGATTGAGGGTGAGCGTAATTTTATTGCCGCTGACGGAAATATCATGCGGATTCACCGCATACGTCCCTCCAATATCAAAGGACAGGAATTTCTCGTAATCATTGGATGTGTTATTCGTGATCCAGCCCGTGTATTCCGTGCCGCTGGCTTCAATAAATCCCTGATTGCCGGACGAAGTGTTGTCGTGGATGTTGATCCCCAACTTGTTGACGTTGAACCCGTCTACTTCTATGGCGCCGCCGTCCCAGCCGCCGTAGGCCGGCACCGAGCAAGCCCCGCGGTTGCCGGTAAAGCTGTTGTGGTCAATCTCGTTGTACGAATTATCCACATTGACCCCAAGCGCTCCCCAACAAATCTGTATGCTTCCGGCAGTTATATTATTACCCGCCAACACATTATTGTCGTGAAAATTGTTGGTGGTAACCCGGTTGTTTGTTCCCCAGATTTTCAAGCCAATGGTATTGCCCGTGAATTCGCTATTCTGGACAATGTTGTAGGTGCCGTTTTTGGTAATTAATGATCCCATATCCGTGCCGGGGTTGACAAGCGAACTGCCTTTATCACCCCAAGTGGACCCGGAATTCACGACCTTGAAGTTGTTAATAACGACATAACTGGCATTGAGAGTGAAAGCTGGGCCGCCGCTCTTGCTAAAAGTTGGATAGGTGCCACTGCCGTAGGCCGAATATGTAATCTTGGAGCCTGACGTGCCAGAGTTGTTAATCACTAGGCCTTCGCTCCAACTGGAGCCCTTGGCAAAGTAAATGGTGGTGCCAGGATTGAAGGCGCAGCCGTTCACTTTGGTCAGCGTCTTCCACGCCGTTTCGGAACTGGTGCCCGCATTGCTGTCACTCCCGGAATTGGATACATAGTAAGCACTGCTGCCGGTGCATCCGGATGGAGCGGGGGTGTTGGTGAGTGTTGTACTGGGCGTATTGGTATTTGCGGCGGAACCTTTTCGTGCTAGAAAACTCAATGCTGTCAAGAACAATATCGCCAAAATCAAGAAACCTGCCCAAAACCGTACAGATTTGGTAAACATATTTGCCTCTTTTAAGTGAGTAAGAACTATATTGGGTAAGAATTCAAAGTGGATTAGGAAATCAGATAATCAAGCATTTTTAAATGTATTTGATAAAAAATTAAGGGCTTCCAACAAGAACGCCGGCAAAACTATCGCTTTGGGTCATTATTTTTTCATATCATCAACGGAAGGCATGCGATCTGATTCGGCTTAACCAGAATGAAATGAAAGCGTTGGCATCCACTTCGACACAAACATGGCAATTCGGAGCTCGATCAGGATAAGGCATGGTGCGTACCACCCGGTCCATCACTTCATATTGGACATGCATGCGCCGTGTCCAAATGTGCTGTGTGGCGAAGGTGGCATAAACCGCCAAGGGATCGTGCATAAAGGTGCGACCCTGGTAAAAATCTGCGTCAAGACCCGCCTCGGCCGAGAGATTTGCTAAGCCATCAAACATATTCTCCATCAAGGTTACCAACGTGGTCCCGAGGGGTATATTCCAACTCAGCATCATTTTCCGCTGCTCGGGGGTCAGGTACACCTGGGTGGTGATTTCCATTGGAACAACGGTCAGCGGAATTCCAGAAGAAAACACCAATGCAGATGCTTCAGGATCTGCATTGAAGTTAGTTTCGAGCATTGGGGGAAAGGGGAATTTTTCGGCATACACTGTGCCGCCCATTAAAACCAGATCGCAAATCCAATCGGCCAAGCGCGGCTCAAGCTGCAACGCCCGGCCGATATTGGTCAAGGGGCCAATGGCGACAATAGTGATGTCACCTCGATTTGCCGCGGCCTGCTCAATAATAAAATTTGCCGCATCATCCGCAGTTATTTCCTTGTTTGGCGTTGGGATTAATTCTTCTTCGGATAAGATGCCAACGCCTTCATGCCCCCGCAGGACTGGCATCCAGGTGAAATTCTCTGGCAATGGCATTTTGAGAGGCTGGCTCGCTCCGGCAATTACGGGAATATCTACTCTCCCAATCAGATCGAGCAAACGCCGCGCTATCCTGGCGCGCAGTGGCGCGTCTGCATGAACTGTTGTAACCCCGATGATTTCGAGTTCCGGGGAAATGGCGGCCAGTGAAAGCGCCATGGCATCATCCACATCGGTGCCAATGTCCGTATCGAGAATTATGCGTTTCATTCAGCTTTTCTCACTTTATATGGCGAATCTATTGCGCTTGAAAAGACGACACTTTGACAGCCTCAGTGGTCAGCCTGCCTTCTTCACAAACCAACGCAATCGCGCCATTCAATAATGGATGCTCCAGATCCTGAATATCAAAAATTTTATTACCGTTGATCCAGCCTTGTACACGGGTTCCATCGACATACAGGCTCAAAACATAGTTAGTTCCAATAATCCAGGGGAAATCGATCTCAGCTAGAACAGTTCTCTGATCTAGATATTTTTCGAGACGTGCTTTGCCATCCGAGCAAAGCAAAAGCGCGTAATAACGATTCATTCCCTGCACACAGGCCGCAATTCCGCCGGCTTGCATCAAATGTGGTTTAATCTCTGAGCTGACCTGATACCCTATCCATTCGCGGCTTCCCTGAATAAGCAAACCGCGGCCACGGTTTTGAACAATTCGAAACGCATCAGGCCAAATCCAATCATACTGATCAACGCCATTTACCCAGGCGCGCCGCCACATCACCCCGCTGCCTTTTGGCTTTCCAAATACAACATCGGGCGTGCCATCCCAAGTAAGATAATCAAGATAGACCGTACCGCTAGTTCGGTGAGATGCGCTAATTTCAAGACCAATCGCAAAGATTGGTGCACCTTCTGTGTTTGGAATGGGCCATTCAAATGTATGATCGGTTTCCGGTTTCAGCATCTGCTGGGGCCCATAGAATATTACTTCTTTGTCATCCATGCCGTAGATCTTTACATACAAACGAGCCAGTACTGGATGTGAATTCAAAGCATCTCCTACAATCCGTGCCCGCACAATTTGGCCGGAATAAAGAGTGGGAGAAGCTTGAAAATCATAAGGACCTGGCATTTGAAGAGCATCTGGCGGAATGAAAGTAGCCGTAGAAACACGCGCAACCCGCCCCTTAGCCAAATTAGAATAGCGTAATGCCAGGCTGCGTTGCCCCAAATTGCTCTGACCTGAAACATTCATTACTTTAACAATGTCTTTGCTGTCTGTGCTCGTTTCAGCTTGGAAACCTTGAATGGAGCCGGGTAATTCGAAATGAAAGCGCGCACCTCCCTTCGGGGTTCCAGGTGTTTCAGAAGAAAGGGCTTTTCCAATATTGACAATTTGATATGTTTCCCGAACTGCATCTGTGATGGCGCTGCCCCCATCTGCGCTTGAGATATACATCCGGTCTGCGACCGGTCCACGCCAATCCGGTCCAGTTTCAAGTCCAGTCAAACCATTTTTAATCCCCAACAAACATCCGAGATTACCGGAATTACAATCCGTATCCCATCCGGCAGTATTCGTGATCATTAACGACTTTTGGAAATCGTCATCACCGTAAAGCAATCCTAAGAGAATCAAGGCATGGTTGGGAACGATATGGCAGTTGCCTCCATACTTTTCATAACCATAGCAGGAGACAATTTTTTCTCTCGTTTTTCTCCAATCCGGTTCCGATGCGCGCCATTCGCGCATATCATTCAACAAGCGATAAATAACAGAATCTTTCGGAATAAACCTGGTAGCGGTGTCCAAGAGTTTTTGGATATCTGACTCAACAAATGCCGCGGCTTCCATGGCTGCCAAAACCTGCGCACCATAGATGGCTTCTCCATCGTGACTGACACTGCCTGCCCGACGCGCTAAATCCACTGCTAATTCAGGGTCGCCTGGCGCAACCATTGCCCAACCATCTATAAAAATTTGAGCACCAATCTGTTCTGAGACAACCTTGCCATTATAGGCAGCGCTTCCACTCTTCGGAGCAAGGATTCCAGATTTCATCCGAAGGTATGCTGTATGTTCGGTGGAATTACCCAGGCCGCCCCACCATAAAATGGTACGCGGCTCAATAAGATAATTCAGCCAGGTCTGGCCAATTTGTGCTGGGGTGATATTAACTGAATTGCCGTAATCGGGCAAAGCCCGCAAGAATGTGAACGTACCGGCAATATCGTCATCTGTGACAATCAAAGGCAAATTTTGCTTCTCATGAACATAATAATTGATCTCACCAAAACGAGCCATAATAGCTTCATAGGGCCAGTTTTCAAAAGGACGACCGAGATAAACACCTATTATTTTGCCGAGCACGCCTGCATAAACACGCTCGGTATAATCAGTTGGGATAGACATTTATTTTTCCTTCTTCAGATGGGTCAAAGAACAGCCGCACCTGCGTAGTGAATTTACAAATCAATCGGACCTGGAATGTATTCATCCAGCGTTTCTTTTTCCTGCCTAATTTTTATTAGCTACCCCTGATACCCTTACACAATTGAAATCTGAGTGATTGGGATCAAAACAGGTTTCAATTTAAGATTAGATAATTTTATTTTGAAGACAGGCAAAAGATGTGC
>JAYVUA010000109.1:0-9458 GCA_043788255.1 Anaerolineales bacterium
AAGCCACTTAATAAAATTCCCTTACCGCCCCAGTTATTCTGCAATAAACGTGCTGCGATCTCTGCGACCAAAGGTCCGCACATTAAACTGAAGGGTCGCAAAACGGAAAGTCCGCCTGATGGGTCTGTGATCTGCTCATATGCAAGCGCAGTAATTTTCTTCTCAAGCAAAATATCGATCTGATCTTGAGAACTCGAAGGAAGATGCAAAAGACCTGCAAGAATGGAACCTTCTTTCAACAGTTCCATCTCATGCTTAATCGGACGTGCTATTTTCAATAACAGATCGGCACGGCCAAAGACTTCTTCGGCTGAAAAAGCGATACGCGCTCCGACATGTTCATATTCCTCGTCGCCGAAGCCTGCACCCACACCCGCTTCATGCTCAACGAAAACCTGATGTCCATTCTGGGAGAGAATCTCCACCCCGGCTGGGGATAGCCCAACACGGTATTCAAAAGGTCTGCTTTCTTTTGGTATTCCAATATACATAACGTACCTCCATAAAAAACCCTAAAGTTTATGAACGCTTTAGGGTTTCAAACTTTATTTCATATTGAGAACTTCGCGAATAGAAGGAAGCGCCCAATCAATGGTTTCCTTATCAATGACTAGCGGCGGAGCAAATCGAATTACATTTTCGTGAGTTTCCTTTGCAAGAATTCCCTTACTTTGTAAAGCTTCGCAAAAACGGCGCGCGCCTTTTGCTTCGGGTTTGAGTTCAACACCGATCAACAAACCCCGTCCGCGTACCTCTTTGATATGCGGGCTGGATATTTCACTCAACTGCTCAACGAAATATTCGCCCAATTGCTGGGAACGCTCGGCCAGCTTCTCTTCACGGATCACACGCAAAGCCGCCCGTGACACAGCCGCAGCAAGTGGATTGCCGCCAAAAGTAGAGCCGTGCTCACCTGCTGTAAATAAACCAAGGATGTGCTTATCTGCCAACACGGCTGAGACCGGGTAAAAGCCGCCTGCAAGCGCCTTACCGATGATCACTACGTCAGGGCGGACATCTTCATGTTGAGAAGCAAACAGTTTCCCCGTCCGCGCGAGACCCGTTTGAATTTCATCCGCCATAAAAAGTACGTTATTCTTTGCGCAAATTTCAGAAACCTTTTTCAAATATCCCTTAGGAGGAATAATGACTCCCGCTTCGCCTTGAATTGGCTCAAGCAAAACAGCGGCGGTATTTGGTGTAATTGCCTTTTCAATTTCAGCCGCATCACCATAAGTAACCGTTACAAAACCTGGCGTGAAGGGACCAAAGTCATCGCGATATGAAGGCTCAGTGGAAAAAGAAACAATGGTTACGGTTCGTCCATGGAAGTTTCCAGCCGCCACAATGATCTCAGCCTGGTGACGCGGAACTTTCTTAACTTGATAAGCCCATTTGCGCGCAAGCTTTACCGCGGTTTCAACGGCCTCTGCGCCTGAATTCATCGGCAAAGACATTTCATACCCGGTCATCTCGGAAAGATCTTTATACAGGAGCGGCAGTTGATCGTTACGAAACGCACGCGAAGTAAGCGTTACCCGTTTTGCCTGATCAAGCAGCGCCTTCAGAATTTCAGGGTGAACATGCCCTTGATTAACAGCGGAATACGCACTTAAACAATCAAGATATTTCTTCCCGTCGACATCATAGACCCACACGCCTTCGGCTCTTTCGATCACCACATCCAAAGGATGATAGTTGTGCGCGCCATATTCTTCTTCCATTTTGATATAGTCTTGTGTATTCATCCACTCACCTTTTAATAAATTATTGATAACTTTACGCTGCATTAAAAAACTTTGCCAGTATTGCCTTCTGCGCATGTAAACGATTATGTGCCTGGGGGAAAATCACGGAATGTTTGCCATCAGCCACATCATCGGTTAATTCCTGGTTTCTATGAGCAGGTAAACAGTGCATGACGATCACGTCCTTATCTGCTTCGCCAACCAATTTGGCATTTACCTGATATGGAGGAAAGATTTTTTCACGCTTTGCGGTTTCTTCTTCCTGCCCCATGGAAGTCCACGTGTCTGTGTAAATTACGTGCGCACCTTTAACTGCCTCATGCGGGTCACGTGTAAAACTTAATTTACTCTTTGACTTCCTGGAAATTTTTTCGGCAATTTCAACAGCCTTGGGGTTAACACCATATCCTTCTGGAGCAGCCACTGACACATTCCAGCCAAGCAGGGCCGAAACATGCATTAGAGAAACCGTCACGTTATTGCCATCGCCCACATAACTGACGTTTAGCCCCCTGGATTTTTTGCCGAATTTTTCCTGAATGGTCAATGCATCTGCCAGACCCTGACAAGGATGATTGTAATCACTTAACCCATTAATAACTGGAATATCAGACCACTTGGCCAGTTCCAAAATATGGTCATGTTCAAACACACGCGCCATCAATGCATCCACATAGCCAGATAAAACACGCGCTACATCAGCAATCGATTCGCGTTTGCCCAGCCCAATTTCGCTTGGTGAAAGATACAACGCATCACCGCCGCAATGGCGCATGGCCATATCAAACGAGACGCGCGTACGCAGGCTCGGTTTTTGGAAAACCATTCCAAGCACTTTTCCCTTTAGAATAGGCTTATTACCTTTCTTGAAGTGCTCTTTCTTTAACTTTACTGCCAGATCGAGTAAATCTTGAATCTCTTCTAATGAGAAATCTGAAATTGCCAGAAAATCCTTCATTGCTGCTCCTTGGTGAAAAGTATAACTTTATTGTATGATTTTGACAGGTCTCATGCATCATGGAATAATCGTGACATTTGTCGATTTATTTATTTTCCATTCGCACTTTTTTCCAATAGCGCATCAAACCATCTGCCCCCATGCCAAGAGGGTTTGCCAGAGCATAAGCTTTGATCACATCGTCACTTAAATTCTGCGGGGCGGCTTGTTCCTGCATCCATGCTGAAAATTTTTCACGCAATTCATCAGCCGAAGGATCGGTGGGCATAATTGCTTCAAGCCATTTTTCAGCCGTAAGCAGTTCCTTGTCCAGCTCATTTAATTGCCATTCAACATCCTCAAAGATCCCAAAATGAGTTGGCGCAATGCGAGTGAATTTCAAATTACGCAGCCTGGTTATGCTTTGGTGCCATTTCTCAAAATGCAATTCAGGCGGAGGCATCGGTGCACGTAAATATTGATAGCCAGGGATGCGCACGCCGCCCACGTCGCCGCTAAAACAAATATCTTCAAATAGATAGGAATAATGATGCTCTGCATGGCCTGGCGTGTTGATTGGAAGAAAACGTAAATCTCCGATGACAATCTCTTCCGCATCCTTCGGGACTTTTAGCTGACTCTCGTCAACGGGCAGAAACTCACCCCAAAGAGTTTCCATTTTATCGCCATAAATCCGCGTCGCGCTGGCAATCAGCTTTTCCGGGTTCAACAAATGCGGTGCGCCAATTGGATGAACGTAGATCTGTGCGCCTTGTTGCGACAACCAACCCGCTGCCCCGGCATGGTCAAGGTGAATGTGCGTGAGCAGGACATGGGTAATGTCACGGGGGGATAAACCTTCGTTTGCCAAACCAGCTTGCAGCGCAGAAAGAGTCGAGCCGGGTCCGCTTTCGATCAACACTGCCCCGTCATGATGTCGTATCAAATAAGACGCGATGGCATGCGTCTTATTTTGAAAATTGAGATCTATTGTGACAACAGGGTGCTTTGCCATGTCTGCATATCCTTTGTGGAAAAATTAGTGGAAAGTTCTGAAAGCGCCTGTGAAAGATTTGCATTACAGGCGATTACGCAAACCGGCACGCGCCGTTCATGCAACTCACGAACCAGTTTATCTGTACCAGCCTCGCCGCCAAATGTTTCAGCATCAAGCAAAATAACAACCGGGCGCAGGTAGCGTCTTTGTAAATCATCCACAGCAGATATGAGATCCGGGCGCATAGTCGGCGTGATCAAAATGGCACTCGACCCTTGAGGTAATTGAGAAGCCTGAGCCGCAACGAGCGCCGCAAGAGAGAGGCTGCCATTGGCCTCGACAAATGCAAGGGTCTCCAGAATTTTTGCTTCCTGACGGTCACTGCGTTCTGCAGGGTGTACATTGAAGGAATGTCCGGCGCTGACATACCCCACAGCGCGGCGCTGTCTTATAAAATAATGCGCAAGTGAAGCCGTGATGCTGATCGAATATTCAAGAGTAGATGGGGGCAATTGAAACTTAGGTCGTTTCCCAAAAAGCATGGACTCAACGGGGATATCTTCAAATTCATGACTTTTCTCAAAATGTACTTTTTTTTGGGAATCCAAATACAGCCAAATTTCGGCTTGCGGGTCTTGTTCAAATTCCTTGACCATTAATTGATTCCGCCGAATACTTGTCGGCCAATGAATTCGCTTCATTGCATCGCCATGCACATACTCGCGCACTCCTGCTGCATGCGGAGTGATATCCGGAGATTTTCTTCGAATGACCTGTCCGCCTGGCAAAAGACCAGGTGGAAAAACAAAAGATTTTATTTCAACCAGCAGTGGAAGTACAACGAGAGTTTGCGTGGAATCAATCTCTTTACTTAATCGGAATATCCCAAACGGATCGCCCGTAGCAACACGAGTCGGGCCCAGCGGAAATCCTCCACGGCGCGTGAGCCAGGTACGTGCGAGATAAGTCCGCCGTTGATGACCGGCAATAAAAGTTATTAAGCGTGAGCCGGAGGCATGCGGCACAGTGGATTTATTATATATTTCAACCCAAGGCGCAAATATACGGCTGGTGTTTATCACTTCGTAATTTTCTTCAAAAATGTCCCCAACATTTGCGCGCTGCATGCGGGCACTTCTTTGCAAACGCAAGCCATTCCCCACCCAACGAGTCCAGACCCACCCGCCAAGCCCAAGCAAAATGCCAAGGTAAAGGAAGCGTGAATATATTTTAGCCCCGGTAAGGAAAGCCCCTACAATCCCAAGAATCAATAAAAGGGCGAGAAGGATCCGCCCGGATTTCATTTGGACTTCTTCCTAACAGGCTCAGAAGCAAATTCACCGCCGGGCACCGGCGTGGCATGGATAATTTCCTGCAAAATACGGTCTGAACTTAAATCGCGCAGTCTTGCAGCGGGGCTTACGATAATTCGATGGGCCAAAACAGCCACCGCCAATGCCTGAACATCATCCGGCAGAACATAATCGCGTCCCTGCATGGCAGCACGCGCCTGACTCGCTCGTGCAAGTGACAAGCTTCCACGCGGACTGGCCCCAAGATATACATCGGGACTCTGTCTTGTTCGAGTGGTTAATTCGACAATGTATTTTTTAATGATCGGGGAGATGAAAATCTGTTTCACATTGTCAATGGCCTGCAGGATCTCTTTAAGTTTTACAATGGACTTTAACGATTCAAGTGGATGCTGAAGCTGCTGATCGTCCAATACGCGAATTTCGTCGCTCATAGAGGGATACCCCAACCTTAGACGAAGGAGGAAACGGTCCAATTGTGCTTCGGGAAGAGGAAATGTCCCTTCGTATTCAATGGGGTTCTGAGTTGCCAATACCATAAATGGTTTTGACAAAATATGCGTCACGCCATCCACGGTCACCTGGCGTTCCTCCATGGCTTCTAATAAGGCTGCCTGCGTCTTAGGTGTAGCCCGATTGATTTCATCGGCGAGAATAATCTGTCCGATGATTGGCCCGGGACGAAATTCAAATTTATTCTTCTGTTGATTATAGATGGATACCCCAGTTACATCGCTGGGAAGCATATCCGGGGTGAATTGAATGCGATTAAAATCGCAATCCAGCGACTTCGCCAGACTACGCGCCAGCATTGTTTTTCCAACCCCCGGAACATCCTCAATTAATACATGTCCCTGACATAATAATCCGATCACGATCAACTCGATGGATTGCCGTTTGCCGACAATCACTTTCTCAAGATTGCTTATTACCCGCTCACTAAAAGCCTTAATATCTGCCATGAATAAAATCCTTTCAAAAAGAGATGAATTGATTCTATCATGCAGCCTACTTAAATCGTGTATAATTTCGGCACGTTTCGCCTCAGTAGCTCAATGGATAGAGCGCCTGACTTCGGATCAGTAGGTTCCGGGTTCGACTCCTGGCTGGGGCACTAAATAAGATGGAAGTACTCAAAATTATAAAATAGTCCTGAAGCGTACGCTTCAGGACTATTTTATTTAAGGTTAGTAATGTACAGATACTATTGGGGCGGCTGAATTAACCGCTGCACATCAAAAGTCCCAACTAATTGTATTAGGTCATCGCGCTTATTTTCGTTTGCTAATTTAACCCCAGGCAGACCACTGAGAGGGTCAATGATTGCAAATCCGATGGTATATTTTCCGTTTTCCAAATTATTTACCGGCAACACAAATGGTATTTTGTATATAACTCCTGGAAGTATTTTTCTTATGTCCATTGAGACAGGGTAAGTATTTACCATTTCACCGTTTTCGTTTAATAAGTAGACTTTGGCCGGCCATTCATAATAAAAAGGGGCGATGCCATCGTTTGAGAAATTAAAATTGATCGTTATTTCTTTGCCGTAGTTCACAAAAACTGGCATTTCGACACTCTCAATATATAATCTATATCCCATAATCGTCAGCGCCTGGTCAAGACCCTTTTGTATGGGAGAATTCAATTCAACATCATACGGCCCTCCCGGGCCGATAAACGTGGTGTGCGATTCTGTCAGTAGTCGAAGCGATACTTCAAGGTTTGACCCATACATTTCCTCATCTGCAACAACAGGCGCTTGTTCTCCACCCACAGGGGCATATTGCCAGCCATTCGGCATGGGAACAAGAGTGTTATTTTCATTAGGCAAATAATCTCCTCCGCTTTTGATCCAATCAAGCCAAGAGGTTGTAGCATCCAGACTTCCTGTCATGTCATTATAAAGTCCTAAATTCATATCCCGAGTTATGGTAAATGGCCTTCTCATTAAAAGAAACGTGTCTGGAAATGCATTTATATAATCATTAACATATTGGTTTCTGATATCTTCCGAAGGCAACTCCCTTAATCCAGAATATACATGCCACTCACCCCAATGTCCCAAACTGCCCAACTCGACGAAGGCAAAAAAGCCATCTCTGCCATATTGATCGCCCAAAGCTTGTATGACTAATTGATGATATTTCATAAATATGGGGTTTGAGTAATTAGGGCCAAAACCTTTTCCATACTTATTATCATAAATATCCCCATCTCCATTCATTTTCTCAAACAACCAATCTGGAATATCCATATGGGATTCGTCGCGAGGAACATCAGTAACAAATCTGAAAACAACTCTTTTTCCTTCTTCACGCCAGCGAACCAGGTGCTTTTTATTTTCAAAGCTAGCAAAGTCATATACTCCTTCCCGAGGTTCAAAATCCCTCCAGGTTAAATTAACATATACGAGAGTAAATGGCTGTTTGATATTTTTAGCGGTCGCCCAGGGTGCCCAGCCCATCAATGGGTTCATTATCGGCCCGGACAACTTCCATAAGTTTATGGTTTTCATTTCTGGCTTAAGGAATTTCCCATGATTTACAGGCTGAAAATCATGGGAACCATATAAGGTCGCGGCAAAATAAATTAAAACCATTAAAAATAAGCCCAAAATTATTGGAATAATAATTGGGCTTTTTCTGTTTTTCTTATTCATTAGTCTCTGCAATTTCTGTGTAAGTACTAAAATATTTCCTAGCTATTATATTCTCCGGCATATTGGATCAATGAAACATCATCCACTGAAGACATCTCCTTGATGATTTCCATGAATGCAGTATTATTATTTTTGACCTCAATTTCAACAGCCAGTTCCACACCAACTTTTCGAATCGTCTTTGACTTTATAACAAAACGTTTCCCGTGCAATATTCGCCTAAGTTCATCTCCAATATCCTCCCCGGTGTAATGAACAATTAAGATAAATATCTCCGACGAGGTATTTTTTCTTCCCAAGGTCACAAGCATCAGTATAACAATCAAAGCACCTACAACAGCCAAATAGTGAAGCTTGGCTCCGATCGTGATACCACTTGCCACTGCCCAAAACAGGAAAATAACATCCGCCGGATCCTTAATTGCGGTTCTATAACGGACAATACTTAGTGCGCCAACCATACCCAAAGACAGGGCAATATTAGAGCTGATCGCCAGAGTAATCATGGCGGTTAAAATTGTCAGAACCGCCAAAGAGACCGAAAATGCCTGGTTGTAGACAACGCCTCTAAATGTTTTTTGGTAAACATAATGGATTAGCCACCCTATGGAGAAAGATACCAGCAAGGCTGAGAAAATTGGGATAAGAATTGTCAAGGCACCTGCAAGATCAAATGTAAATAAGTTTGCCATATTTTCCTCTTCGATAGTTTTTATACGTTCGTAATTTGTTTGTGCGGCACCCTATCGCAGCACAGAATAAACTTTGATAATGCCAAATAATCAGCAGATCCGGTGGGCATAAGGTTTTTAATGATGTTAGGCAAAAATTCTGTATATTTCACCTCAAAAATTAATTGACCGGGATCCAGCGTCTCCACCGTTGGCATTTTACTGTCGAAAATATCAAATCCTGCCAGCCCAGCTCGAACATTCATATCGAACGTGATCCGTACGTCTCCAGCTGCCAAAGTAAAGGGTTCACGGTCATAATCAACAACAACTCTCGGGCGCATAAAATTCGTGACACACTCATGATAAAACATATTCAAAAGGTTGTTAGGGCTTTTCAAAAGAAACTCATAATCTCCATCAAGGATTTTATAGAACTGATCCCTGGTCAATGACCCTGAGAGCTTATGATTATAGGCACCTGCCTTTATTTTCTTCTCCAACTTTATGACTTTATCCGAGCAATTATAGACGCGAATTCGATATTTTGCCCGATACTGCACCCCGGCGAACTTATCGTAATAGGAACTGTTATTATAATCATCAAAATAAAGACTGCGCACAAAATATGCGCCTGCCGATTCGGCCGCATTCTCATCTGTCTGCATAAAGCTCTTCAATTTCAGCTTAATGAGTGCATGGTCTCGATTATTGATCAAGTGTTTAAACTCATGTCTGAATTTCATTCTTCCAGGATCCTTCCATCATTTGTGATCAACAAATACTTCATCGCAGGCGTAAGACTTCCGTTTGCATCCCGGTAGGCATCAAATGGATATTGAATTTTACCATCCTTATTTTCAGCAATCACCCGCCAAAAATATGTGCCTGGTTCCAGCATTTCAATTTTAACAGTAATTAAATTGGTTAAGGTTTCTTCATGAACGATCTTTTGAAACTCCAAATTCCTGCTGACTTCAAAATGGTAGGTAATATTCTGGGCGCGAAAGTCGTACGCTTCGCCCCAATTAAAAATTAAAGCGTCTCCATCTCTTTTTGGGGTACCCAAAAAGTAAGGCATCGGGGAGTCTAGAGATTTAAGATACAAATCATAATTAATTTGGATCTCA
>JAYVUA010000110.1:0-34707 GCA_043788255.1 Anaerolineales bacterium
GCGCTCAACAACTGAAATGCCGGAGTGGCGGAATAGGCAGACGCGCACGACTCAAAATCGTGTTCCTACGGGAATGAGGGTTCGATTCCCTCCTTCGGCACAATTGTAAAGTACCCGAAACGGTATTATACACGAACGGCCTCTCTGATAAAGAGGCCGTTCGTGTTATATAAACCTCTTAAATATATTGACGCCTCTATTTCAAGATCGTAAAATACGAATAACAACAACTTGTGACATCAATCAACGTAAGTATGATTAACATATCAACTATTATTTACGGAGATGGACCAGGATGAAACTATATTTCCTTTTTGCTGTAATCGACCTGTTGATCTTGATAGCCTACCCGATAGTGTACATTATTCATCATGTTCGAAAAATGATGGGTTCAAAACATTAGCAAGTTATCAAAATAACAGTAAAATAAATCCCAGGAGGCATATATGCCCTCATTAAACGAAGTCCTGGCAGTTATCTTAGGCGGAGGCCGCGGAGCGCGATTGTATCCGTTAACGCAAATGCGTTCCAAACCCGCCGTTCCCATCGCGGGGAAATACCGCCTGATCGATATTCCGATCAGCAATTGTATTAACTCGGGGATATTTCGAATTGCAGTGCTAACGCAATTCAATTCAGTATCCCTGCACCGCCATATTACAAACACCTATGATTTCGATGCCTTCCATACCGGCTGGGTGCAGATCTGGGCGGCGGAGCAAACTATTGAAAGCGCAGACTGGTATCAAGGCACGGCTGATGCAGTTCGCAAACAAACGCTTGAGATCCAATCCAGCGGGGCAAAAAATGTATTGATCCTCGCCGGTGACCATCTCTATCGCATGGACTATAAAGCCATGGCAGATTATCACTGGGCGAGCAAGGCTGATATTACAGTGGCGGTTCAACCGGTTCCGCGCGAGGAAGCTTCCCGTTTGGGAATCTTAAAGCGGGAAACGGACGGAAAGATATCGTCCTTTGTAGAAAAACCAAAAGATGTTGAAACTCAAAATAAATTCATAAGCCGTGATGATGCAGCGCGACCATTCCTTGGTTCGATGGGTATTTATATGTTCAAGACCCGGGTATTGATGGAACTGCTTGCAAACTTTCCAAACCATCACGATTTTGGCAGCGATATCATTCCCGAAGCGATTAAGACTTATAAGGTATTCGGGTTTGATTTCGATGGGTACTGGCAGGATATTGGAACGATCCGCTCTTTCTACGAAACAAACCTTGCGCTTACCACTCCAGAGACTCCGTTCAATTTTTACGACCCGAAACTGCCCATGTATACCGACAGGCGCTTTCTACCCGGCTCCATTATTGAAGACAGTAAACTTCGCGATGTGTTGATCGCGGAAGGCAGCCGAATTCTTAGATCTGACATCACTCATTCGATCATTGGTATCCGCAGCCAGGTCTCTTCCGGATGTGTTATCAAAGACAGCATCATGATGGGATCAGATTATTACGAACGCGGTGAGGAAGGCTTGCCGATCGGTATCGGCGCGAACTGTCATATCGAAGGCGCCATTCTGGATAAAAACGTACGCATCGGCGATAATGTAACCATTCGGCCATTTCCGCGCAATACAGATATTGATAATGAGAAGTGGTACGTGCGTGATGGAATCGTTGTCATTCCAAAGGATACTGAACTCGTCTCCGGCACAACGATCGCCCCATAATATTTTCCTGCAACGCCAACTTGTAACTCACTTGTTATCCTCGCGGCCTGCGAGTCGACATTAAAATTATGCTATACTCGCATTATATGAAGTCACCGCGCGAATACTGGCCGCGCTGGGCAGAGACCTTGCGCCGTTATCAACTTCACAAACTCACCGCCTCGCTCCTTGAAGCTGGAAGCCCTATTGCTTTGCTTGGAGCGCAGGCGCTTTATTTTAGCGGGGGGATTATCACAAACGATCAATTGACAGCACTGGCTGCAACACTTGAAGAAGATGGTGAGGCGCGTGCATTTGCTTCCTTTTTAGTTAATGAAGGGGTTTCAGCATGACTGAATTAATGATCATCGTGGTAAGCGGTTTCCTTCTATTTGTCATCACATTTTGGAAACGCAAGTCACCGGCAAGCATACGTGAACTCCCTGCTCTTACATTTTTACACCGCACACTTGGCCTTAGTATGGAAGATGGCACACGTCTGCATATTTCGCTCGGCCATGGCGGTCTTCTGAATGCCCGTGGCGGTTCTGCTCTGGCAGGGCTGGCCATGTTACGGCATATTGCAGAACGTACATCGGTAAGCGACAAACCTTCGGTTGCATCTTCCGGTGACTCGACCATCGGGCTGCTTACACAGGATACTTTGCAAGCCGGCTATCATGCAGCCGGCGTGGAAGAGTTATATGTTCCAACCACCGGCCGCGTGACAGGGTTAAGCCCGTTTAGCTATGCAGCTGGCGCAATGAACATCTCACAAAACGAAGATGTTTCAGCAAACATCATGATCGGTCATTTTGGCACCGAAGCTGCCCTGCTTACTGAAGCCTCTGACCGTGAGAATATTTCCATCATTGGTGCAAGTGATGACCTTACCGGTCAGACCGTACTTTTTGCAAGCACAAAAGACGCGTTGATCGGTGAAGAATTATTTGCCGCCGGTGCCTACCTCGGTGCGGGACCTTCTCATTTGGCAAGCCTGACCGTACAGGATATTCTGCGCTGGGCCATTATCATCGTAATGCTGGGCGGGGTAGCTTCTAAATTCTTAACTTACTTTGGGATCCTCTAATGCGAGTTATTACTGCTGTCATTGCAATTGCCGCAGGCGTTTTGGTTCTGGCAGGATATTTCCTGCAGGATCTCTTTCCTGCGACTGCCTATCTGCAAATCCTTTTTCTAAACTGGGCCATTATTATTACAGGCATGGCCGCGCTCGCAGGGGTCTTTAATTTAATCTCAGTTCATCTCGATAAAATTCGACACCGCGAAAAAGGAAGTATCTACAGCGGACTTCTGGTAATCGGTTTGGTAGCCACGCTTTTGTTTGGCATTATCCTGGGCACTGAAAACGAAGCAATGAAGATCATCATGAACGGTGTCATCGTTCCATCTGAAGCTGCTTTATTGGGAATTTTGACCATCTCCCTGCTGTATGCAGCGATACGCCTCCTGCGCCGCCGCATAGACGTAATGAGTGTTTTCTTTTTAATAACTGCAGCATTCCTTATCCTTGGTTCTGCCACTTTGCCATTTGGAAACATCCCATTCTTGGGAACAATTACCAGATGGGTTACACAGGTTTGGGCGCTTGGCGGCGCACGCGGTATTTTGATCGGCGTTGCTTTGGGAACACTGACAACCGGTCTGCGTGTGTTGTTTGGCGCTGACCGTCCATACGGGGGCAACTAATGGCCGATATGATCAAATGCCCTGCCTGCGGAGAAAACAACCTGCCCAGCCAGGAGTTCTGTCAATATTGTCAGTCGCGCTTACAGCCTCAGACAGGCTCCACCAATCCACCCATCAAATCTGGGCAGCTTCCCACAAAGAAAAATACAGCTGAACTTGAACCCATCCTCCCGCAATGGTTAAGGGATGCGCGCGACTCTGCACGTAAATCTGCAGAAGATGATGCGGTTCAAGCCGCAAATCAATCCTCATTATCCTCATCGCCTCCACCAGACTTTTTAGCGGGTCTGCATTCCCAGACAGATAACGACGAAGAAGAGACTCCGGATTGGCTTGCCAATATCACCGGGAATGCACCGAAATCTAAAAAACCTCAAGCTGAATCTCCCGAGGTTCGCTGGGTTGAACTGGGTCATGCGCAAGATTTTGCCAAAGACGAATCTGCGGGCGAATCTGAAACCCCAGCCTGGCTGGCAGGGATAACTCCCACTGAATCACAGTCTGACGAAAAGGATGAATTAACCGACTGGTTCCGAACTGCCAGCAATTCTGACCTGCCGCCACAAGCTACCAAACCAGCCCCGTTAAACATCACTCCATCCAATGATGACTCTGATTGGTTAAAACAAATCGCCGCAGACAGCATACAGGATGACGGATCATTATTCAATGATTCAAACGATGCTTTTGATGCAACCCCCACAAATGACACACCCGATTGGCTGCGACAAATGGCTGCCCAGGAAGATGTCAAAAATACTCCTGCACCATACAGTGAATCAAAACCAGCATCCCAGCCATTGTCATCTGAAACACCCGATTGGCTGCGTCAAATGGCGGCTCAGGATGGTATTCAGAATGACGAACCGGTCAACACCATTCCGGCTAGTTTTGAAACTTCTCCTTCCCAGGCACCTGATTGGTTAAAACAAAGGTCATCGCAGGGTGATGCTGCAATCAACAACACTACATCCAACACAGACAATACAGACAATACAGACAATACAGATTCATCCATTGATGCACCAGATTGGCTGCGTGCCATGGGCGGAGTGCAGCCAGAACAAACTCAAAGCGCCGATTCGTTTAGTTTTCCAGAATCAACCGTCGCTGAGTCTGAAGCGGCCGCAGGCCATTCATCTGATGAACATGTACCGGACTGGTTGAAGGGATTGCCATCCGTTGAAAGCGATCCAACCCTGCAAGGCGCAGTGCCAACATGGTTGAAGGAAGAGACAACACCGAAATCTGCATTAAGTGCAGAAACCCCAGCCTGGCTGTCTGCGACACCCTCAACGACAGAGCCAGCGGCGAAAGAACCTGATATTTTTTCCATGGATGAACAGGCTTCCCTGGGCGATATTCCCAGCTGGTTGCAGGCTGCCGCACCCAAGGCTTCAGTTTATGATGCGCCTCAATCGAGCCTGCCTTCATCAAACTCTGATTCAAATGCAGATTCACCTGATTGGCTGAATGCATTCAAATCCGTGGATATGCCCCAAGCAACCTCTGCATTTTCGATGGATTCGCAAGTTGAATCAACGCCACCGGCTTTTACGGAAAACCCTGCGGGTGAAAACAAAGCGGATGCTCTTTTTACTGAATTACCGGATTGGCTCTCAAACGCAAGCGAGGCTTCGCCTACATCCAACCCTACACCGATTACCAACACAGATGTAATTGCGCCCGGCGAATTACCCTCATGGGTACAGGCCATGCGCCCGGTCGATACAAACCCTGCACGGTCCATATCGTCGACGTCCCTTTCCAGTGACCGTACTCTTGAATCACGCGGCGCATTGGCGGGCTTGCAAGGCGTACTTCCATCAGTGCCCGGATATGCGCCAACCAGCAAACCAAAAGCCTATTCGATCAAATTGCAATCCAGCGATGAGCAGCAATCGCAGGCAGCTTTGTTGGAGCAAATACTAGGTGCAGAAACAGAACCGGTTCCGATTGCATCTTTCTCGGCGCTGGGAACTTCGCGCACATTACGCTGGTCGCTGTCTTTAATTCTTATAGTGGTATTAACCACTGTGCTGCTTACCCGCACCCAGATTTTCTCTTTGCCAATAGGGGCTCCAACTGAAATTGGTAACGCATGGAACATCGCCCAATCCATTCCGGAAGGCGCGCCTGTGTTGGTGGCTTTTGATTATGAACCCGCCCGCATCGGAGAAATGGAAGCCGCAGCCGCGCCCTTGTTTAACTTGATGAAAAATCCAAACTTGACCTTTATTTCCACAAGCGAAACCGGCGCATTACTAGCGGAGCGTTTCATTTCTGGATCTTTGAGCGAAACCCCATATTCAAATGCGGGCTACCTGCCTGGCGGTCAAATGGGCATTCGTGCCTTTGCACAAAACCCATCTGTGGCCATGAGCCAATTGACAGGTATCTCATCCTTCTCGCAATTTGCAGCATTCATCATCATCACCGATAACGCTGACGATGTCCGCACCTGGGTTGAACAAACAGAAGCTCTACGCGGCTCCATTCCAATTGTGGTAATTTCAAGTGCACAAGCTGCGCCCATGATCCAGCCATATTTCGACTCGCAACAGGTCAAGGGTTTGGTAAGCGGTTTATACGGCAGCGCGGTTTTAGAATCCAATAACGCCGGGGGACCCGGTACAGCACGTACCTATTGGGATGCCTTCAGCATCGGCATGCTGCTTGCCATGGTATTCATTCTTGGCGGCGGTCTCGTCAATTTGGCCCTGGGCCTGCGTGACCGTGCCACTGCAAGGGAGGAAAAATAACATGGTGATCAATCTTGATCTAATCAGCGGGGCGATAAGCTTTTTATTCACCCTGCTCATCCTTAGCTATTTGATCGGGGATAATCCCCTCTTTCGAATTGCAGTTTATACCTTTGTAGGTGTATCCTCAGGATACGTTGCTGCGGTTATCTTCCGAAAAATCATTCTGGCGCGTCTCTTTCAACCATTTGTGACAGCACTGATCTCCGGTTCGATGCTGGATAAAGGATTGACCCTCGTTCCTGTGATCTTTGCACTCCTGATCCTAATGAAAGTATCTCCGCGCCTCGCAGGCATGGGACGCATTGCCATGGCATTTTTGGTAGGCGTTGCAGCAGCCGTGACCATTGCCGGCGCACTGTCGGGTACGTTAATTCCACAGGTAACAGGAGCCATTAACGCCTTTGACCTGAATGCCGCTGCTTCACGTAACATTGATCCATTTGAAGCGATTGGCAGCGGAGCAGCCATCCTGGCAGGGACGATCTTCACGCTCATCTATTTTCATTTCGGCGCCCGCCGCAATGCAGATGGCAGTACGCAGCGCCTGGGTTTGATAGAAATATTCGCATGGATTGGTCAAATTTTCATCGGCAGTACCTTGGGCGCGATCTTTGCAGGAGTATACGCCGCCGCGCTGACTGCGTTGATCGAACGCATTTCATCATTGATTAACTTCGTTGGGAAATTCCTCTAACTATGCCTTCCTCATTGGTTGATGGTAACTCACTACTGGCACTGGATATCGGCGCAGCCAACACGCGCGCGGTCATGTTCGACGTGGTCGAAGGCGAATATCGTTTCGTGGCTTCAGGCACGGCTCCATCCACGGCAGAAGCGCCTTTTAAAGATGTAAGCGAAGGCGCGCGTAATGCCATCGAAAATTTACAGGTGGTTTTAGGTAAGTCTTTGCTGGATGCCACACGCGGATTAATTACACCGAGTCAGGCCAACGGGTCAGGTGTGGATGCGCTGGTAGTTACATTATCCGCCGGGCCAACCATCAAGACCGTGGTTGTCGGCCTCCTGAAAGATGTCTCCGTGGAAAGCGCACGCCGGCTCACTGAGTCCACATACGCACGGGTGATCGAAACTATTGGCATGAACGATACGCGCAAACCCGAACAACAGATCGATAGCATCCTGCGCGCACAACCCGAACTGGTTGTAATTAGCGGCGGGACCGATGGTGGCGCATCGCGATCCATACAAAAATTGCTGGAACCGATCGGCCTTGCCAGCTACTTAATGCCCAAGGAAAAACGTCCTTCTGTTTTGTTCGCGGGCAATGAAAAAATCAAAGAAGAAATAAAAACCCTGGTGGGTTCGCTCTCGGCAGCTTTACACTTCAGCCCGAACGTGCGCCCATCGTTGGAAACAGAAGATCTTGAGCCTGCCCAACGTGAACTGGCACGCATGGTCATCAATATTCGCAAACGCCAGATCAAAGGCGTTGACCTGATGGATTTGTGGTCTGGTGGTCACATGCTGCCCACGGCTTACGCAACCGGGCGCATGGTGCGTTTTCTCTCAAAGGTGTATGCCTCTAAAAAAGGAATCTTAAGCGTGGACATAGGCGCTTCAGCGGCGGTCATCTCAGCAGGCTTCAAAAACAAATCCACGTTAAATGTTTATCCGCAATTTGGCTTGGGCGAGAATTTATCGCGCCTGTTGAATTACACAACCCTCACAGATATTCTGCGCTGGTCATCGCTTGATATTTCTGAAGGCGTATTACGTGATTATCTATATCAAAAATCATTGTACCCATCCGCAATTGCCGCCACCAAGGAAGACCTCGCCATGGCGCAGGCAGTGACAAGGCAGGCGTTGTATCTTTCCATGCAATCTGCACGCCAGGATTTTCCAAAGAACGCCTCTTCGATCAAACCGACTCTCACGCCGTTGTTTGATCCCATTCTGGCAGGTGGCGGGGCATTGAGCGACGCTTCGCGCCCCGGCCAGGGCCTGCTCCTGCTCCTTGACTCGCTCCAACCTGTTGGCGTGTCCACGGTTATTCTTGATCAAAATAATTTGCTGCCCCTCTTGGGCGCAGCCGCTTCGCAAAACAGCCTGCTGCCTGTGCAAGTACTTGAATCAGGCGCATTTCTCAGCATCGGGACTGTTGTTTCACCGGTGGTCTCTGCCAACTACGGCACACCGGTCCTGCGCGCAAAATTGACCGATAAAAATGGCACCGAAGCACGCGTGGAATTGAAGTTCGGAAGTTTGGAAACTTTGCCTCTGGCAAGCGGTGAGACTGGGGAATTATCAATCCAATGCCTGCGCGGCGCAGATGTGGGCTTTGGCCCCGGCCGTGGCGGAACAATTACGGTTAGCGGCGGTGCGCTGGGCGTCGTCTTCGATGGCCGCGGGCGTCCATTGGATCTGCCTGCTGATGCGGTCCGCCGTCGTGAACTCATCAAAAAGTGGAACTGGACTCTGGGAGGCGAATAAATTATGCAAGCGCCAGTAAATCATATTGTCGGGCTTACCTCCATTGTGCGTGAACGGTTATTACCCGTTTCAGGCACAGTGCTTGTACGCCTTAGTCAAAAAGTCAACTCAAACGATGTCATTGCAGAAACCAACTGGTCACGCGACCATGTGATCGTGGATGTTGCCCGCATTTTACGCATATCACCAAATGCAGCAGACCGCCTTGTAAAATGTAAAGTAGACGACCGCCTTGCTGCGAATACTGAAATTGCAGTCGGGAAAGGAATATTCCCAAAAAGCGTTCGCGCCCCGCGTGAAGGCCGCGTTGTAGTGGTCGGCGGCGGACAGGTGTTGATGGAAGTTGGTGAAACAAAAATAGAATTACGAGCCGGCATCCCCGGCACCATCATAGAGGTCATTGCGAATCGCGGTGCAGTGATACAAACTGCGGGCGGACTCGTACAGGGCATATGGGGCAACGGCCGCATTGATTCCGGTATGCTGGTTAACATTGCAGAAAAACCTGATGGTGTATTATCTGCAGGGCGTTTAGATGTAAGCCTGCGCGGTTCCGTTCTTTTGGCGGGCATGGTCAAGGATGAAGAAACCTTGCAAGCTGCCGCAGACCTGCCCGTACGCGGATTAATCCTCTCAAGCTTATATCCTTCGCTGATTCAAAAGGCGCGTGAAATGCGTTACCCGATCATGGTAACCGATGGCTTTGGCCCCTTGCCAATGAATTCTGCCGCCTATAAATTATTAAGTACAAACGTCAAACGCGAAGTGACGATCAATGCAGAAGTGTATGACCGTTACAGCGGTGCCCGCCCTGAGGTGATCATCCCGCTGCCCATTTCAAGTGACCCGCCAGCACCGCGCGAAGTGGAAACTTTTGCGCCGGGCTTGCAGGTGCGCATGCGCCGTCCGCCGGCACTTGGAATGATCGGTGTGATTACGGCCGTGAAACCCGGCTTGACCGTTCTGCCCAGCGGATTGCGCGCACCGGCCGCCGAAGTAAAACTTGAGAACGGCGAAATGATCGTTGCGCCTCTCGTAAACCTTGAAGTTGTGGGATAATTATCTCGCAGAGAATAATCACGTGATTGCGGGATAATCCTGTGGGTTTTGCAATAATAAAATAATCAGGAGAGTGCTTTATGTCTTTCGATGATGCCAATTTTGACGAAGCCGGCGATGAACAGCTTCCAGAAGAATCAAGCAATAACCGTACCTTCATGATCGCAGTCGGGATCTTGGCCGGGATCATCTTGATCTCTGTAGCCTGCCTTGTAGGTGTATTTTTATTTGGGCGTAGCGGCAATAGTGCAAAGAGCGCAACCGCCACCGCCGATGCTGCCAATGTGACTTTCACTGCCGCAGCCTTCATCAATCAGGCACTCACCGCCACATTTGATGCATCCATTTTGCCCACAACTACATCCACCCCTGTGCCCACATCGGTTGTGAGTGTGGCTTCCGCTACCGCCACAAAGACACCAGATCCTGCTCTTGGATTTGGCACTCCCGCTGCCGCAACAGCCACTGTTGGCGCCGCATTGACCCAGGCCGCCATTGCCCAGCAAACCATCGTAGTGACCACCACAGCCCTGCCCAAGACAGGTATCGCAGATGAATACGGTCTGCCCGGACTTGTGGTGATGGCCCTCGCTTTCATGATCGTGATCTTATTAGCCCGCAGATTACGTGTCACCCCGGTATCAAATAGATAAATAACTTTCACAACGCAAAAGAGGCAGACACCTTCGTAAAAGTGTCCGCCTCTTTTTGTTTTAAATTTACTTCACCAAATGTCTCAAGACCGTGTGCAAAATGCCGCCATTGCGGAAATAATTTACTTCAACATCGGTATTCAATAATACGCTGACTTTGAATTCAACAACATGACCGTTTGATTTCTTTGCCCTGACCGTGATTTCGCTTTGAGGTTTGATCTGGTCATTAATACCTTCGATGTCGAACTCTTCGCTTCCATCGAGGCCAAGCGACTCGGCATTTTGTCCCTGAGTGAATCGCAGCGGGAGCACACCCATGCCCACCAAATTCGAGCGATGAATACGCTCAAATGATTCAGCAATGACGGCTTTCACACCTTGCAGCATCGGACCTTTCGCGGCCCAGTCACGGCTGGAGCCTGTGCCATATTCCTTGCCCGCGAGGATAATACTGGGAACACCCGCTTCCATATATTTCATCGCCGCATCAAAAATAGACATCTCTTCGCCAGAGGTGTGATACTTCGTCAAATTACCTTCCTTTGGCGCAACCAACATATTCTTCAAGCGGATATTTGCAAACGTGCCGCGCGCCATCACCTGGTCATTGCCACGCCGCGCGCCATAAGAATTGAAATATGTAGGAGCCACATCGTTCTCCTGCAAAAACTTCCCAGCCGGGCTGTCTGTGGCGATGTTACCCGCAGGTGAAATATGATCGGTAGTAATAGAATCACCGAACATGCCCAACACGCGAGCTGATTTAATTTCCTTTACCGAACCAACCTTCAAAGAAATACTTTGGAAGTATGGAGGATGATGGATGTAGGTTGAGCTTTCATCCCATGCATACAGATCTCCTTCAACCACCTTGATCTCTTTCCACATATCGGAGCCAGAGAACACATCGGCATATTTGGATTTGAACATTTCAGCTTTGACATTTGACTCAATCGCTTCGCTGATTTCCTGTTGGCTGGGCCACAAATCTTTGAGATATACAGGCTGATTATTTTTGTCTGTGCCAAGCGGTTCGTTGTTCAAGTCAATATCGACTGTGCCGGCCAGCGCATACGCCACGACCAATGGAGGCGATGCCAAATAATTCGCTTTCACCAACGGATGCACGCGTCCTTCAAAGTTGCGATTGCCTGAAATCACCGCAGCCGCAACGAGATCGGAACCAGTGACAGCCTTGGCAACTTCACCGGGCAATGGGCCAGAGTTGCCGATACAAGTTGTGCAGCCATACGCGATGACATTGAATCCAAGTTTGGAAAGCGGTTCGATCAAGCCTGCGCTCTTAAGATATTCAGTCACAACCAGGGAGCCGGGTGCAAGTGAAGTTTTGACATACGGCTTGACGTTCAAACCTTTTTCAACCGCCTTCTTTGCGACAAGTCCCGCCGCGATCATGACCGATGGGTTGGATGTATTTGTGCAGGAGGTAATGGCTGCAATCACAATCGCGCCATGTTTCATTTTTTGTGAGCCGCCATTTGTACCGAAAGTGGCTTCGCGAGTCAATGCATCAGCAGAGAGTTCATAGCCGCGTTCTTTGACAGGGGCGGTCAATGCCTTTCGAAATGTATCCTGCATATCGGTCAGCGCGACGCGGTCTTGCGGTCGCTTGGGGCCTGCCAATGAAGGCACAACCGAGGCAAGGTCGAGTTCGAGCGTGTCGGTATATTCAGGCTCGGGCGTGTTGGCATCGTGGAAGAGTCCCTGCGCGCGCATGTAGGCTTCGGTACGATCTACTACTTCGTCTGGCCGACCCGTCAAACGCATATAACGCAGCGTCTCCTCATCGACAGGGAAATATCCCATCGTGGCGCCATACTCGGGAGCCATATTCGCAATGGTGGCGCGGTCCGTCAGCGACATATTTTTGAGACCTTCGCCATAGAACTCGACGAATTTATCAACCACGCCTTTTTTGCGCAACATTTGGGTGACGGTCAGCACGAGGTCAGTGGCGGTGACGCCTTCACCAAGTTTTCCATACAGTTTGAAACCAATCACATCCGGCAGCAACATGTCCATTGGCTGGCCGAGCATGACAGCCTCGGCTTCGATGCCGCCCACGCCCCAGCCCACAACGCCGAGACCGTTGATCATGGTGGTGTGCGAGTCGGTGCCGACGACGGTATCGGGGAAGGCGAGCACATCCTTGCCGTCAATTTTGGTCATCACCACTTCAGCGAGATTCTCAAGGTTGACTTGGTGAACAATGCCGGTCATCGGCGGCACAACGCGGAAATTGCTAAAGGCTTTTTGTCCCCATTTCAAAAATTCATAACGTTCGCGGTTGCGCAAAAATTCCATTTCTGTATTGCGATTAAGCGCATCGGCTGTGGCGAAGAAATCCACCTGCACGGAGTGATCGATGACCAGATCCACCGGCACCAGTGGATTAATTTTCTTCGGGTCGCCGCCGAGGCGCGCAACGGCCGCGCGCATCGCGGCCAGGTCAACGACTGCGGGCACGCCGGTAAAATCCTGCATGACCACGCGGCCGGGCAAAAATGGAATACCAGGGCGCGCGCCTTGTGGAGTCCACGCGGCGATGTTTTTCACATCCGCCTGGGTGATTTCTTTGTCATTACATTGGCGGAGAGCGGCCTCCAGCACGATACGAATCGAAAAAGGCAGTTTGCTAAGTTTGGTCAATCCAGCTTTTTCCAGCGCATCAAGGCGAAAGATGATGTATTGCCTGTTTCCCACTTTCAATACATCACGGGACTTAAATAAATCTTGCATTGTGTTACTCCTTTGGTGATGAGGATTTCGTAGCACCGAATTAATTCGGCATTACTCTCACACCACAGCTTGCGAAAGACATAAAGGAGCGCCTTTGATATCCTTGCACCGTCCTGGTGCATTTCCAGGGATACTATGTGGTGGGGTTTTTATTGCTATTCCGTCCTTCGGCTTCTTTCCTCGAAGAACACTCGTAACTCCGCTCACATTGTCCCGATGTTCTTTCGGGAGGGCGGAGAAATCTACAACTTCAATTCTTTCTTAAGCGAATCAACCAATTGATTTTTTTCATCGTTATTAATAAAAGATGACTGGGCAGCCAGCAAAATGGAACGCTTCAACACATCCCACGGGACTTTTAATTCTTCACAAGCATCCTCATACTCGTGCGCGAGGGTGATCCGTGAAACACTCGGGTCATCGGTGTTAACAGTCACATTTAAACCAGCCGCAATCATGCGCGGCAATGGATGATCTGCAAGCGCCTTGACAACACCCGATTGAAAATTACTCGTCACACAAACTTCAAACACTACACCACGCTCACGCGCCAATGCAGCGACACTTTCATCTTCCAAAACGCGGACACCATGACCGATCCGCTCGGCGCCCAAATTCTCAATAGCGTCCCGCACATTCGAAGCAGGGCCCCATTCACCCGCGTGAATGGTGATATGCAAACCCGCCTGTTTTGCTTCCTTGAAAATCTCATGGAACGGTTCGGATTTAAATTCCGCTTCATTGCCTGCCAGGTCCATGCCAACGATACCGTCTTTGATGTGGTCTGCGGCGAGCCAAGCAACCTGCTCGGCAAGCTCAGGGCTTTCATGGCGGTTGACCGAAGCGATCAGCCCAACTTTAATTTTGTTTTTTTGCGCGGCTTCCTTTGCACTCGTAGCCACCCAGTCCATCACATCATGCAGCGGGAAACCTTCCGCGCGGCTAAGTGCCACAGGCGTAAAGCGCAGCTCAAGGTAACGGATATTATCTTTGGCAGCATCTTCGACTGCTTCACGCGTAACGCGATGAATCACATCCGGTGATTTATAAAAAAGGCGCAGGGTTTTAAATTTATCGAGGAAGTTCGAGAAGGTCATCGGGTCCTGGTCTTGTACTTGCACCAGGTCGCTCAAATTGAACATACTGTCAGGAACCGTTACACCATGCTGGTCGGCAATATCAAGCATGGTCGTCAAACGCAGAGACCCCTCCAAATGTCGGTGTAATTCCACCTTTGGACTGGAAACATATTTATTTAATGGTACGGTTGCGTCGCGTAACAATCTGCCTCTAAGGTTAGTGACGTTTTCTCTTCTTTTTATTATTTGCGCCGAGTTGTATTTGCACATCGCCCGGTGCAACACCATCTTCTGAAGTCTCGATTGCTGTGATCTCCACACGCCTTGGTCGGGCCGCAAAAGCACGGCTGATCACCAAACCACGTACATCCTCAAGCAATTGCTGAAACATTTCAGATGCACGACCTTTATATTGTACCAGTGGGTCACGTTGAGCGTAAGCCTCGAGGCCTATTGAAACTCTTAAGGCTTCCACTTTGGTGAGATATTCCACCCACAACTCGCTGAACGCACTCAATAACAATTGACGATGGACTTCGTTGAGTACATACTTCCCGATTGCTTCGACTAAAAGCGCGCGGTCGGGCTCGCTGATGCCTGTTGCAGTCTCGTTGAGGCGATTCTCCCCGAAAGCGATTCGCGCCGCGGGACCGTAATCCGCAAGTTTTGCAGCATTCTGACTCAAACGTGAATATTCACTCTGGCCCCAGGTGGCACGCAAAGTTTCTTCAGCCGATTCAAGATGACTCATTACATCTTCATCGATATCCAGCGCCTGGCGGTCATCCAGCAATTGCGCGGCGAGGAAAATGTAGGAGAAGCGCATGTACAACTGCTTCACCTGTTTGTGAGTCTTCTGGTCAAATGTGGCACGCATGCCCTGAGACAAGGTCAACAACAAACGCAGTTTGCCATTCGTGGTATCGACAGACTCGTGTTGGAGCAAAACATCAATATCGCGTTCAATCTGTCCCGCCAACCGTTGACGTTTATTTTCTAATCCTTCACGAACAGTTTGCAGGATCACATCGGCAAGCTCATCCCAATCGGAAGGCATTGGGTTTGGCCACGGCAGCTGTTCACCAATACGGTTTTGAATCGCACCAATCAAACGGCCAGCATTCAAACCTGTTAATTGTTGTGCGATCAGGTCTTGAATATCTTCCTTCACAGAATCAGGGTCTTCGCCCAACGAACGCATCAGGTCATTATTAAGTTTCAACGGCAAACGCACGAGCGCGCCGACTTCTTCGACGATCTTCTGTGGACGCGGCGCTTCTTCAAGGTCACGCAGCCCTTCGAAATAAGCATCAAGGGCATCCTCGCGTTCGCTGGTTTGCAGATCCAAAGCTTCGCGTGTTTTCTCGATCAACGATTCAATGGCGCGCAGGTTATGTTCGCTTTCAGCCTGAACCGCCTTGGAAACAAGTTCCACAGTTGAAGCGCGGACATCCGAAGTAATTTGGTCGAGCAATAACTTGAAGCTGTAGGATGGGAATAATCCTTCCTTTGATTCAAAGGTAGGCTGCACCTGATCGAGCCAGGCAAGCAACTTCCAGGGGCCTTCTTCATCGGCAAGTCCAATATCAATGCGCTTGGTGATTTCAGCTTGAAGCATTTCCGCCACATCTTCGCTCAGGTCTTCCTTGATGAAGATACGGTCACGTTGACTGTAGATTTGCGAGCGCTGCTGGTTGAGTACGTCATCATAATCAAGCAAATGCTTGCGGACGTCAAAGTTTGCGCCTTCCACGCGGGTCTGTGAACTTTCAATGATATTGCTAACCAGACGCACTTCCAGCGGAAGGGAATCATCCACCTTGAGACGTTCCATCATGCCGCTGACCTGCTCACCGCCGAACATGCGCATGAGGTCATCTTGTAATGAAAGATAGAAGCGTGATGAGCCTGGGTCACCCTGACGGGCGGCACGCCCGCGCAACTGATTATCAATACGGCGGGCTTCATGGCGTTCCGAACCCACCACGTGTAAGCCGCCCAATTCTTTAACACTTTCCATTTCTTCAAAATATTGCAGGAAGAGTTTTACCTCGCCTTCATAAATGCCATATTGCGAAGGATCCACCTTGAGCAAAGCCTGACGGCGTTCTTCAAGAGTCATATCAAACGGATCGGCAAAACCTGCTTTGCGCAGTACACGATGCACCGCTGAAATCACTTCTTCGGCCAGCTCACCACCAAGTTTAATATCGACACCGCGGCCTGCCATATTCGTGGCAATGGTCACTGCGCCGAAAGCGCCCGCGCCCGCGATGATCTGCGATTCTTCGGTATGCTTGCGCGCGTTCAATACCTGGTGAGGGACACCGCCCATAATGACGGCCTTCAAACGCGGACCAGAATCATCGGGCAGGTTAAGCTCATCAAGCAAAATCTTTAAGTTGCCTGCTTCTTCAGGGTTGATATTGGTCACGCCATGCGGCTTGATAAAAGTACGCATCATGTCTGGCGTGATCTTCTCGATGGATTCGTTGAAAGGAGCCAGCTCCGCAATGAGACGGCCATCCTCTTCAATATTTTTGGCCTGCATGTAGGCGCGTCGGACGAGAGTCACTTGCAGTAAACGGCGAACAGGCTCAGGCTTGAGTCGACTCGAGAGTCTGTCAGATGCTTCCACTGATGTAGTGCCCACCAGCATCGGGCGTCCGAGCGTGTGATAGCGGACAATCTCCGTCACAATAGCGCGCAGTTTTGCTTCGGCTGTGCGAAAGATCACATCAGGATAATCTTTTCTGCGATAGAAGATCTTCCCATCTGCATCGCCGCCCTTGGCCGTGTAATAGGAATATTGATAGCCTTCTTCATCTTTATCTTTGTGTTCGATCAAAGTTGCATCGGCGCGCAAAGATTGGTATTCAAGATTCGTAGGGACGGGGGCAACTTCGATCTTATAGATCTTACTGAATTCCTCCGCTTCCGTTAAAGCGGTACCGGTCATACCCGCAAGTTTTTTATACATGCGGAAATAATTTTGCAACGTGATGGTGGCGTAGGTCACGTTTTCAGGTTCAACCTTTACGCCTTCCTTCGCTTCCACCGCCTGATGCAAGCCATCGCTCCATCTGCGGCCTGGCATTTGGCGCCCGGTGAATTCATCCACGATAACCACCTTGCCGCCCAGCACAAGATATTCCTTATTGCGGACAAAGAGGAATTGCGCGCGCAAAGACTGTTCAAGGAAGCCTGTTAAACGCGCCTGCTCGGGAGTGAGGTCTTCGGGTCTATCGGGATCAAGAAGCGGCTGGCCCAAAAGAGCTTCCACGTGACTGACACCGACTTCTGTTAAAGAAACGTTACGGTCTTTTTCATTGATCTCATAATCTTCAGGCCGCAACTGCTTGACGATCTGCGCCATCACTGTATACGTTTCAAGATCACCAGAGGAAGGACCTGAAATGATCAGCGGCGTACGCGCTTCATCGATCAACACATTATCAACTTCATCGACGATGGCATAATAATGTCCGCGCTGCACACGGTCACTTAATCGCATGGCCATGTTGTCGCGCAGATAATCAAAACCGAATTCAGAGTTCGTGCCGTAGGTGATATCCGCATCATAGGCTTCAACCCGCTCCACCAATCGCAGGTGACGCTGGTCTTCATGCGGTGACTCGCGTTCGAAATCCACAATGAAAGCTTTCTTGCCGTTCTCAGTGGCCGCGGCCATTTGCAAAACGCCCACACTCAAACCAAGCATGTGGAAAATGGGGGCCATCCAGCGCGCATCACGGCGTGCCAGATAATCATTGACCGTAATTAAATGAATGCCGCGCCCGGTAAGCGCATTGAGATAAATAGGCAAGGTCGCAACCAGCGTTTTGCCTTCACCTGTTTTCATTTCTGCGATGGAACCACGATGCAGAACTGCACCGCCGATCGTTTGCACATCATAGTGACGCAGGCCAATGGTGCGCTTGGATGCCTCGCGCACGACTGCAAATGCCTCGGGCATTAATTCATCCAACGCCTCCTGCAAGGACCTGGCCTGTTCCTTCTCATCCAGCCCTTCAACATTTCCAACCGACTCAACCAAACGCGCCTTGAATTCATCCGTCTTGGCACGCAAGGATTCATCACTTAAAGCCTCAAACTGTGCTTCAAGTTCATTGACTTCAACCGCCAAATCGCCCAATTGTGCGACTGTCTTCTTTGTGGGGTCACCACTGAATAGTTTTACAAAATTCTTAAGCATAAGCTCCCTTTCAAGAAAGGGATTATAGCATGGGAGAGATTATGGAAAATTGGAATTGTGTTAATGTTTATGGGGGCAAAGCCAGACCGCAAGGACAACGTCCCGAAGGTTTGTGTGGTGGATTTTGGTTATTCGAGAAAACCTTCGGACGGTTTACATAAGTGCGTCGCATCCTCATCAAACGCATCACTCAGCAGGGGCCCGACACTTCGACACGGTGAGCGACATACGAACCGTCAGTGAACGCCCACGCCATCATGCCCGCACTATTCTTTGTTGACGTCATTTTCCACCGCATAACTAATGGCGAGTATAACGCCATCAATATCACTCATAACTTGACTATTCCAAAAGCGGATCACTCTGTAGTCCAGAGATTCCAAATATTTAGTTCTTTCCTCATCGTACTCTACCTGTTCCAAGTGCTGACTACCATCCAGTTCGATAATGAGTTTCTTTTGAATGCAGACGAAATCAGGGATGTAATTACCAACAGCATGTTGCCTTCTAAAGTTGACTCCCAACTGGTCGTTGCGGATTCGTGACCAGAGTTTTACTTCGGCGGGAGTGGGTTCTTTGCGGAGTTCGATGGCGTTGTGTTTTGTGTTTGGGTTGCTTCTTTGAGAGCGTGGCATATCTGCCCCATCCTAACCTTCCCCATTTGCGCCCCGCTTTTCTTCGCGGGGCGCAAATGGGGAAGGGACAATTTCAACTTGGGCATTAATAAAAATATTCATTCTTATATTCTATTCGTTCAGCCAACTTTCGTTGCACAGACTCCCCCAAATCCGACGTGGCAATTGCTTTCTTCGCATCCCAAATTTCTATTGTCGTATTTGGGGGAGATGTCCGAAGGACAGAGGGGGTTATTCCTTGGCCCACGCCTACATGATCTTCATGGTCAGTATAAGAAGAGTGTGTAATTCTTAAATCAAGAATTGTCTTATTCATAGAAGTTGTTATTTTATGATATTTACCTGCAAAGAACCTTCATTATCATGTAGACCATTATCAGCATCATTTATTCTTACGCGAAGTGTTCCATTGCCTTCAGAAAAAATCACCGTCCCTGTTCCGATTTCAAAAGTCATATCGCCAATTTGACCTATTAAAGCACCTGTGGTGAATTGGGCAGTGGTTCCAAACATGATGATGGAACGATAAGTTTTCCACAGACATAAATTAAGTTGCCTTCCCCATTAGTATGTCGTAGACATCCTAGTTATTCATCATATCAATAAAAGCAGGGACAACATTTGGGTCAAAGTGTGTGCCAGATTGGTCGCTTATATATTTCATCGTCTCGGTTTGAGTCCAGGCGGAGCGATAGGGGCGGTCTGAGGTGAGGGCGTCGTACACATCCACAACGGCGAAGAGACGCGCGGCGAGAGGAATTTCTTCACCTGCGAGATGATCTGGGTAGCCCATGCCGTTCCATCGTTCGTGATGTGAGCGGGGAATATCCAACGCGGGCGCGAGATGTTCAATGGAGGTAAGCAGTTCCACCGCAATCAGCGGATGACGACGCATAGTGATCCACTCTTCCTCGTTCAACGGTCCGGGCTTGAGCAGGATGTTATCTGGAATGGCGACCTTGCCGATATCGTGCAGCATGGCGCCACGGCAAATATGTCCAAGCTCGGGCTCGGCAATGCCCATTTGGCTGGCCAGTTTATAGGTCAACTCGGTGACACGGCGTGAATGTCCCTCAGTTTCCTTGTCACGCAGATCAAGAGCACGCGACCAGCCTTCGATGGTCTTGTCGTACGCCAAAGTCAACTCGATGTTGGATGATTGAAGGTTTTTGAACAGCATGGCATTCTCAATCGCGATCGCAGCCTGACCTGCCAGCGTTTCCATATAACTCAGCCATTCCTTGTCTGCATGAAGAGCTGTGCGGTGAAATATTTCGAGCACGCCCACGATCTGTCCCTTGGCGATGAGCGGGACAGCGTAATATGCAACAAAATTTTCCTGATGCAAAAGAGGCGATCTCAGGAAAGCATTCTGTTTGGAGTTTAGATCATAAATTTGAATGGTTTTACGTTCCAATACCGCCCTGCCCGCATAGGCCTCGCCAATTTGCAAGCGGGTATGCTGCAATGCAGAGGTGTTAAATCCGCTGGCAGCTGCGAATTCAAGTAGTTTTGTAGTTGGGTCAAGCAATAAAACAGAAGCGGAGTCGACGTTCAGTTGCGTACGGACGTGCTCAAGGATGACACCCAAGGTTGAGGCCAAATCCAGACCGGAGGTGATGGCCAGGTCAATGGAGCGCAGGGCGGATATTTGATCGAGCTGGCGTTTAATTTTTTCTTCTGCATGTTTATATTTGGTAATGTCACGTACGAACATAATGCTCTGCTCGTTTGAGATCGAGACCAAACGCGATTCGTACCATGCCACACCAAAGGGAGTTTGTAGAAAATATTCAATAAATGTGACTTTGCTGCCTGCACGCAGTTTACTGATCGAATCGGAAATTTTTCGGCCCACTTTCGGCGGCAGAATATCCTGAATTTTTCGGTGGAGAAACCCCTGTGAGTCGGCCAAAAATTGAGCAGAGTCGCCGGCTTTGTAATCTAAAATTGTCCCTGAGGCATCAAGGACAAATAACAGGTCATTAAAAGCCCAGAACATTGCGTCCAGTCTTTGGGCAGCGGTGGGTAGGTTTTGCAAGGGCAGGCCTGTCATCATCATTTTTTCGGTGCTATAAAACATGGTACCCCTTGGACCATGCAACCAGAAATAGATTTTCGAGCTGTTTTAATGCTCGATTAAAAACTGACACTCAATGAACGGTTCACTTGTTGTGCCAAATCTGAAAGTGAGCTGGCACGGATGGAGATGATCAAATCGTGTTCTTCGTTATTAAGGGAAAAGGTTTCACCCAGGTAACCATTTTTCAACGCTCTATTTGGATCTTCCAGCAGCATGCTGCAAAATTGCTTGTTGACAACAGCCGCAGAAAATACACGGCTCAAGCCGCTGGAGATATCGGATTTCGAGGCAAGGTTTATGGAAATCATGTTTTTATATATAGCTGGAGCGATCATGTTTGTGTACCTCTATTTGTAAATTGGGCGAGCATCCAAAAGACGCCGATGGCGATGAAAATGTCACCGAGGCTGAATGCCGCTTGAAACGGGAACCAGGCCGGGGGTAGGATTCGATCCGCGAGCCATTCGAAGTGGGTATTCTGCGGGAGCAAAAGAATATCCTTTGCGCCGATGCGGCTTCCGAGTTGAAAATCGAGTAACCGGCTTTCGGATACCAGCCGGCCAGCTGTTTGCGGGCTAACCGGCATGAAGCCGCCGTTCGAAGCCATAACCAACAGGTTCAAGGCTACTCCACAGATTAGAATCGGCATGCCGATGGTATGACGGTTCAACCAGGCGAAGACAAGCAACAGAATTTGGGAGGCGACCAGGCTGACCGCAACCAAACCATTTGGCAGGTTTCGCAAAGCTGTAAAGATTACCTGCGGCAAAAATGCGATAATTACCAGCCAAAGATACTGAAGGTTGGGCGCCTGATATGGCTGTCTGCGCCAACGCGCCAAAGCCAGCCCAGCCACAAGCCCGGCAAGGATGGCTGCCAGCAAAATCACTTATTTACCAACGCCGCCTTCCATCAATGGAGCGCCAGCGCCGATGACCAGCATGGCCAAAGATACGATCACGAGAATAACCTGTATGTGCTGGCGGTTAATGTTTTGAAGTGAAAAAGCGAGGAGGGTAAGTTTGTTTTTCATGGCGAACATCCTTTTTGGAATTGGGTTGAGTTAATTTCTTGTGCAAATATTACACCCCCCCAGGCTTCAAAACAGGCTTCAAAATTAAAGCAAAACCAACCCTGATGGGCTGGTTTAAGTAGAATACATGCCTTTGTTAGGCAATCAGGCGGTGATAAAGGTCTTCTGTCTCTTTGGAAGGAGGCAAACCAAGCTGACGCAGCATGGTTTCCTCGCAAACGTGATATGTTCGTATGATTGAGGCCCGGTCTCCGAGGCGGTGATATACCTGCATGGATAATGAGTATGCATACTCATAGGTAAGGTCATAATCCAGCGCGCGTTGACAGACAGCGAGTGCCTGCTCTGGCTGGGCTTGTTTCTGAAACAATTCAGCCAGCATTAAAAGGGCTGAGAGATAGGCCTGGCTTAGGCGTTCCCGTTCAATAAAGACCCAATCGGCATATATATCTTCAAGGAAATGGCCGCGGACAAGGTCAACTGCTTTTTGATAAAGAGTGATTTGTTCTTCAAGGTTTGGCTTTGACCTGGCTCGCGCAAGAAACGATTCAAATGCTTCAACATCATATTCAAAATCCAGGGACCGATTGAAACTGTAGAACACATCTTCATACGTAATAACGTCCTGTCCTACTGCCCTGCGCAGACGATAAATTTCATTCTTGAAGCGCAGCTTTAATTTTTGAGGGTCATCCACTTCCGGCCACAGAATCCCGCCGATCTGTTCCTTGGTAAGCGGTTTGGGACTCGTCAAAAAGTAAAAGAACAAGTCGCGCACAGATTGCGTTTGCCAATCGGAAAGAGTTAGAAGTTTTCCACCAACACTGACCGATGCCTTGCCCAATGTGTGAATAATAAGATGCGGGTTGGGTATCTGTATAACATGTGCCGTGCGATGCAACAGCCTTCTTGTGACCGGCATTTTCCCTGCCACACGGCCAGCTCGTGTAAGCAAATCTCCAACATCATGCCCCACATCGCTGTCTTTTTGTAAACCATCCAGCCAGCCTCGTGCCTGATGAATTGTCACGAGTATCGCATTCGTAACCTGGCCGCGAGTTCCCAAAACTTTTTTAATCATTTGCCTGGCCGCAACATGATCTTTTATTTGATGAGAAGCTGCAGCCAGCCAGATACGGCTTGCGTCGCCTTCCAATTTGCTTCCATCTTCAGAGAAACAACGCTCGGCTTCCTCCAATTCTCCAACAGCCTGCACGAGGTTTCCTTCCAAAAGAGAAAGTCTTCCAATACCCAGGTTTATCATGCCTTTCTCGTATAACGAATCGCCAGATTGAACCATGACAACCGCACTTGAAATTAACTGCCGCGCTTCTTTTACTTCTTTTTGTAAAAACAGCAGGTTTGCCTGCGCAATTTTCAGATAAAAAAGCAAAAAGCGATCATCCATCCTATCAACAATTTCATGCGCATGTTGATAATTAAGTTGTGCGACATTAAAGTCCTCCAACTCAGTATATAAATCTCCCAGGCCAATAATGATGGAAGCTTCCATACGTGTATACCCGCTGCGTTGGGCGCATACCAATCCCTCTTCAAAGGCTAAAGCGGCTTTTTCATATTCACCTTGAAAATGGCGAAGGACACCCAGGTTGTTCAACAGATTGGCCTGCCAATATAAATTCCCCTCCTGCTGCCAAATTTGAAGCGCTTTCTCGTAGGCTGTCCCAGCTTCGGCATAGTTCCCGATCGCGTTATAAACCATACCGGTTTCCATAAATAATACCGGCAGACTGGATATATCCTTCAAGCGATTGTATAGATTTAACGAGTCTTCCAGAAACTCCAAAGCTTGCCGCGATTGGCCCAAACGAAATAAAACCAGACCCTTGACACGCAATGCTTCAGCGTAAAACATTTGATAATCATCGCGGGTCTCTGTGGATTGAATCACTTCATTCGCATCACACAGCGACGCATCGTAATCACCTAAAAAGCGGTGGACGGTTGCCCTTCTTGAAAGAGTCAGGATCAGGCCAAAATCATTTTCAGCCTGGCGAAAAGATAGTTCTGCTTGATTTAGTAGATTTAACCCATCGCGCAGGTTCCCTTTCATATAGGCAATTGTGCCGCGAATGGAAAGCAAGCCGGGGCGCGTCCGCAGCAACGAGGGAGGCAGATCATTCAACCATGATTCAAGTGTCACTCTGGCGCTCTGCATCATCGGTATGGAGGCATGCTCAATCAGTTCAGCAAGGACATCATTGTCATTCAAATGTTTATAGATGTAGTGCGCCTTCTCCCACTCGCCCATTTCTTCGTAGGCGCTCCCCAGGCGCGAAAGGATGGGTTTCACTTCATCAGGATATTCACGTTCAAAACGTGTTCGTAAAAAATCACGGAAAAGGTGGTGATAGCGCAGCCACTTTCCATCTCTGCCAACGGGTAAAACAAAAAGGTTATTTTGTACAATTGCGTTGATCAGGCTCTGCCAGTCTTGCAGCTCTGCATACAGAGGAGCCAGAACAGTCTCACAAAGAGTCGCATCGAACTCTTCCAGCATGGATGTGCGCAACAGAAAATCACGCAGGGCTGGCGGCTGGCGATCAAGAACCTGTTGACCGAGAAAGTCGGACAAGCCCACCCCCGTGTTCAACGCAGGCTTGATCAAATCTGTAGGCAATGTTCCCATGCCAGTAAACTGCAAGCCGGTGATCCAGCCTTCTGTTTTTTCGATCAAGTTCCTGGCTTCTTCATCTGAAATCCGCAGATTGTTATTCTGTATCAGCAAAGCCTGGATCTCCTCCGAGTGAAAAGCAAGGTCAGAAAAATCCAAACCACCCACCTGGTCACGCGCCACCATTAAAGGAATGTCGGGCAGGCCTGTTAGAATCCGTGAGGAGATGAACAGGTGACAATTTTCATCAACAAGTTGAATAAAACGATTAAGAAAAACTTGAATGGGTTGAACATCTTCGACCAGATGAAAATCATCGAGCACCAAAATGAAATGCTCATGAATATGGTCGTATGCTTCATTGACCAATGTAACCAGCATTCTTTCCATGTCCTGCTCAAGCGAAGTCAAACTGGAAAGCATGGATGTAGACTGACTCCCAAAGCCAGGAAAACGTTCGGCGATTGCAGCGATCAAATATGCAATAAAACGCTGCGGGTCGCGGTCCATCTCATCGAGAGCCAGCCAGCAGCATGCTACCTCACTCTGGTTTACCAGATCAATCAGCAAGGATGTTTTCCCATAACCCGCGGGGGCTGAAATCAGAGTCAACTTTTTATCGAGAGACTCTAACAAAGCATCCAACAACCTCTTGCGCGTTAATAGCTCCGCACGGCGGCGTGGAAGAATGATCTTGGTTTTGCTGATCGGGATGGATGACATATATCTGACAGACTATCTTACAATAAAGAAGATGAATGCGCCTTATCGCATTATTTTATCCGCAAATGGTTTTTTTCAAGCAGAAGAAAAATACTGCCATGACATTATAATCAGCGCAAATATGCATACACCCGAATCCATTCTCAAAGCCACATTTGGTTACGACACCTTCAAGCCGCTGCAACGCGAGATCATCGCGAATGTGCAGGCGCACCGTGACACACTGGTCATCATGCCAACGGGCGGCGGCAAATCGCTCACCTATCAAGTACCTGCGTTATTATTTGATGGTCTCACGGTTGTTGTCTCACCGTTGATCGCATTGATGAAAGACCAGGTGGAGCAGCTCAATGCGCTGGGTGTCTCTGCGGTTTTTCTGAACAGCTCATTATCTCCCGAAGAATATCAAGCGAATATGGACTCTGTGAAGAGTGGACTCACTAAACTGCTTTACGTGGCGCCTGAGACATTACTGACTCCCAGAATTTACTCGCTTCTTTCCTCGCTCAAGCTTGATCTGCTCGCGATTGACGAAGCCCACTGCATCTCAGAGTGGGGCCATGACTTCCGCCCCGAATATCGCCAGATAGTAGATGTGCGCAGGAAGTTCCCATCTGCAGTTTGCATGGCGTTGACAGCCACCGCCACGCCGCGCGTTCGCTCAGACATTATGTCATCGCTTGGGTTTTCGCAGTCTAATGAATTTCTTGCTTCTTTTGATAGAGAGAACCTGTTTATTGAGGTAACCCCAAAGCAAGACCCAGTTGCGCAAACTTTACGTTTTCTTGAGAATTTCAAAGATCAGTCGGGCATTATCTATTGCTTCTCACGCAAACAAGTGGATGATCTCGCCGCGACATTGGCACGCTATGGGCACTCTGTCCGCCCGTATCACGCGGGGCTAGATGATGGAGACCGCAAAAGAAATCAGGAAGCCTTCATCCGCGACGATGTGCAAATTATCGTGGCGACAATCGCCTTCGGTATGGGAATCAACAAACCTAACGTGCGCTTCGTCATCCATTTTGACCTGCCAAAGAGCATAGAAAGTTATTATCAGGAAATCGGGCGCGCAGGGCGGGATGGTTTGCCTTCGCACTGTTTATTACTGTACAGCTACGGCGACGCCAACAAACTTAGATATTTCATTGACCAAAAGGAAGAGCCAGAACGAAGCGCATCCTATCAACATTTGGATGCGATGACCCGCTACGCCGAGGGAAGTATTTGCAGGCGCAAACCTTTGCTTTCCTATTTCGGCGAGACCTTTGTTAGCGACAACTGCGGCACGTGTGATAACTGCGGCACGGATGAAAGCGAACTCGCAGACATCACCATTCCTGCACAAAAATTTCTATCCTGCGTCAAACGCAGCGGTGAACGATTCGGCGCGGCACATGTTGTTGATATTTTGCTGGGTTCCAGGAACGAGAAGATCGAAAAATATAATCACCATGAACTATCCACGTATGGCATTGGCAAGGAGTTGACCAAGAGTCAGTGGATGCATATCTCACGTCAACTGGTGGAGCGTGGACTTTTAAATCAGGAGCCCGCTTATCGAGTTTTGTCGGTAACTGCCAAAGGGTTGGAATTGCTCAAGTCGCGGGAGCAGATTCGAGGTCAAATAAATGAAGCGAAGAAAAGTGAAAAAGGTACGCGAGTCAAGTCATCTCCTGAGACTGATTATGACAAGTCACTGTTCAGCCTGCTGCGGAATAAAAGAAAAGAGTTGGGAGATGCAGCAGGCGTCCCGCCATATATAATTTTCTCCGATAAAACATTGGTCGAGATGGCCGCGTATTTCCCACAGTCGAAAGACAGTTTGTTAAATATCAGCGGCGTAGGCAAAGTAAAATATGAACGTTATGGCGCGGCGTTCCTGGCGATCATCAAGGAATATTGCAAGTCGAATAGAATCGACGAAAAATATAAAACACCAACACGCACCGCAGACAAAGATGCGGGCCGTCGTTATATGGCGGTGGGCGAAGCATACAATGCGGGGGAAAGCGTTGCAGACCTGATGAAAAAATATGAAGTCAGCGCAGACACGATTCTGAATCATCTGGCGCGATTCATTATGGCGGGTAATCCCTTGCGTTCAGCTGAGGATTTAATTGCATTATCAAATCTTTCGCCAGATACGCAAATGGCCGTGTTCAAAGCATTCGATCAAATGGGTTCGGATATGCTCAAACCTATTTATGACAGGCTCAATAGCACCGTGAACTACGATGAGTTAAGGATTCTGCGTCTGTGCTATTTGTGTGAGGAAAGATAAAATGCCAGCATCCAAAACACCGAAATACTTTGAAGAATTTTGGCAAAAGGTTTTAAGCAATGCAGACAAACTGAATGAGCGCACCCATGGCTGGCTGGGTGTATTGGGAAATGCATTGAAAGAAACTTTAATGCCTGACACCGGCGTGATGGCATCTTCAATTGCATATATTGCGCTCTTTTCTCTTTTCCCTTTAATTCTTTTGAGTATTTCAATTGCCAGTTTTAGTTTTGATCCATCCATCGATCAACATGTTACGATCCAAAGACTGGAATTCATTGCGCCAGCTTTGGGACAATTATTGGGAGAAAATATAGAAGCCATCATTCGCGCCCGCGGACCTGTGACCAGCTTCGCTTTGCTTGGTTTAATATGGTCAGCATCAACGATCTTCAACACGTTAACATATACTCTTAGCAAGATCTGGCAGGTGCGGCATCACCGCGCCGCATGGAAACGACGGGGAATGTCGATCTTGTTTGTGATGGCATTTGTCGGCCCGACACTTTTTCTGATCTCGGTTGCGGGCAGTGTCATCGCAAATATCCGCTTCTGGCTGCCAGATTTGATCCTGCCGTTTTGGTCTGGTATTAGTTTAATATTGACCGCCTTGCTGAATATCGTTTTATTCATGGTGCTATATATGTTGTTCCCGCATGGCGCTGCCACATGGCGCGAGGTACTGCCCGGGGCGGTGGGAGCGGGTGTACTCTGGGAACTCGCCAAGAAAGCTTTCCTGTCTTTTGTTGCCACCTATATCTCCATCTCAAATTTGGTCTATGGAAGTTTGGCGACCATCATCGCCTTTCTCTTATGGGCATATATCAGCAGTCTCATTTTTATCTTTGGCGCTTATTTGAGCGTATCCTATTGGCAGTTGAAACAGGAGAAAAAATAGCGATCATGTCGTTGCGAGGAAGGCACTTGCACTTCCTGACGAAGCAATCCCCAGTTATGAGGAGATTGCTTCGGGCAAAGAACTAGAGCGCCCTCGCAACGACATGATGAAAACTACTGCAAAACAGCCTGTAATATTTTAAGACTCCCATAAAGTTCATTCTTGAACATGCGTGCTATAATCGCATTTAACGTTTTCATGTCATAACGTTCAAACCAAAATGTCCTTCGCCCACTTACACGTTCACACTGAATACTCTTTACTCGATGGCTTCTCTAATATCAAGAAGCTGGTCAAACGCGTCAAAGAGCTGAACATGGAACACGTGGCCATTACAGACCATGGCACCATGTTCGGAGTGATCGATTTTTACAAAGCCGCAAAAGCGGAGAATATCAAACCGATCATTGGACTCGAAGCCTACATGGCCGCGCGCACGATGAAGGACAAGGATTCAAAACTCGATCGTACGTCCTCACACCTGCTTCTGCTTGCTGAGAATGAAACTGGCTACAAGAATCTCCTGAAGATCGCCTCTGCCGCGCAGATGGAAGGCTTCTATTATTATCCGCGCATTGACCATGATTTTCTAGCATCACACGCAGAAGGGTTGATCGCTACCTCAGGCTGTATGTCTGCGGAGATTCCGCGCTCGCTGCTCAATGAAAATCCCGATGAAGCTGTAAAGAAGTGGGATTGGTATGCGGATGTCTTTGGCCGTGACCGTTTCTTTGTGGAGCTTCAGAGTCACAACATCAAAGAAATTACAGACTTAAATAAAAAGTTATTAAGCCTAGGTGCACGTTATGATGCGAGATTTATTGCCACCAACGATGTGCATTATGTGAATCAAGCGGATGCACGCCTGCAGGATATTCTGCTCGCGATCCAGACCAACTCCCAACTTAATGACCCCGACCGCATGAAGATGAGTGATGACTCGTATTATCTGCGCACGCCTTTGGAGATGAGCAAGCTCTTCGCAGAAGTCCCCGATGCGTTGAGCAATACACTTCTCATCGCAGAACGCTGCAACGTTAATCTCGACTTCAAAGGTTATCACCTACCTGATTTTGTTGTCCCTGATGGATATGAAACAGACTCCTACCTGCGGGCGTTGTGTCAGGAAGGGGCGAAGATAAAATTCAAGGATGATGCCGCCAGCTCGAAGGTCCAGGAAAGACTCGAGTATGAATTAAGCGTCGTCCACACCATGGGATTCGATGCCTACTTCCTGATCGTTTGGGACCTGTGTACTTTTGCCCGTGAAAATGGAATTTGGTACAACGCGCGCGGCTCTGCGGCTGGTTCGATCATTGCCTACACATTGGATATTACGCGCGTTGATCCGCTTGAACATGCGCTGATCTTTGAACGCTTCTTAAATCCAGGGCGTATCTCGATGCCCGATATTGACCTCGACTTCCGCGACGACCGCCGCTCTGAAATGCTGGAATATACCGCGCGCAAATACGGCGATGACAAGGTGGCGCAGATCATCACCTTTGGCACCATGGGGTCAAAAGCCGCCCTGCGCGACGTGGCACGTGTGATGGAAATTCCATTGCCTGAAATTGATAAGGTTGCGAAACTCGTGCCGTTCGTTTCGGGCCGTGCAACCACCATGAAAGACGCGATGGAAGTTGCGGAATTTAAAAAGATATATGATTCGCAGCCGCATCTGCGTGAGGTGATAGACATTGCCGCGCGCATGGAAGGGACTGTGCGTAATGCGGGCACACATGCGGCAGGTGTGGTCATCTCAGATAAACCGATCATGGATTATCTGCCTCTGCATCGTCCCACATCCAACTCGGAAGAAACACCGATCAAATCAGTGACCCAGTTTGAAATGGGTATTCTTGATTCGCTTGGCATGTTGAAAGTGGATTTTCTCGGCCTGATCACATTAACCGTGATGGCGCGCGCCTGTGACATGATCGAAAAACGGCACGGCATTAAATTTGATCTGAACAACATTCCCATTGATGACCCCAAGTCATTTGAATTAATGGGTGCAGGTCAAACGGCGGGTGTCTTCCAGGTGGAAGGCGGCGGCATGACGCGCTGGCTCGTGCAAATGAAGCCGAAGAATTTGGACAACATCATTGCGATGGTCGCGTTGTATCGCCCAGGCCCGATGGCGTTCATTCCTGATTACATCGCGCGCATGCACGGTGAAGCGGAAGTGGAATATCGTCATCCCGCGATGGAACCCATCTTCAAAGATACCTACGGCATCCCTGTGTATCAGGAACAACTGATGCGCGCCGCCGTGGAACTTGCGGGATATACGCCGTCTGAATCAGATGAATTGCGCAAGGCAATTTCAAAGAAGAAAAAAGAAGATATTGATAAACACCGCGCCAAGTTCGTCAAAGGCGCTGTCGAAAAAGGCATGGAGCAATCCACTGCCGATGCGATCTACATGGATTGGGAAGAGTTCGCGCGTTACGGCTTCAACAAATCGCATGCGGCAGATTACGGTGTCATCGCGGTTCAAACGGCATTTCTAAAAGCGATCTATCCCGCTGAATATATGGCGGCTTTACTTTCTGCTTCTGCGGGGCAAACTGAAAAGGTGGCGTTCTATGTTGCAGACTCTCGCACCATGGGCGTGCCTGTGCTTGCACCCGATGTGAATTCATCGGGTTGGGATTTTGAGATCGAAGATATAGACCCTTCGACAGGCTCAGGGCAAGCTCAACCATCGATTCGCTTCGGATTGGGCGCAGTCAAGAATGTAAATCAAGCCGCAGTCGAAGCCATTATCGAAGCGCGCAACGAAAGTAAATTCACTGACCTCAACGATTTCGCCCGCCGCGTGGACCTGCGCACAGTGGGCAAACGTTCACTGGAATGTCTTATTAAAGTGGGCGCGCTTGATCAATTTGGCAATCGCGCATCTTTGCTTGCATCGCTCGACCGCATTATCGCAATCAGCGGCAATCATTTCCGCGCAGCAGATGCGGGGCAGATGAGTCTCTTTGGCGCAGCAACAGGTATCATCGAAGAAATCCATTTGCCCGAAATTAAAAATGTAGACAAGCGTGAAATGCTCAATTGGGAGCGTGAACTGATCGGCTTGTATATCACCGACCATCCGCTTAATGAATATCAAGCCATCCTCGCGCAGATCGTCAGTTATTTTTCAGGTCAATTATCAGAAGCCATGCACGAAGAAAAAGTTCGCGTGGCCGGGCTGATCACGGTTGTGCGCCCATACACTACAAAAACAGGCAAAGCCATGGGCTTTGTTACCATCGAAGATATTCAAGGCACGATCGAGCTGGTGATGTTCCCGAAAACGTGGACGAAGTTCAACGACAAAATGTCGGTCGGTCAGATCATTATCGTTGAAGGTAAAGTGGATAACGCCAACCCGCCCGCCAAGATTCTTGTGGATGAGATCAAGACGGAAATTAAAGTCACCTCAGCAGCGGATGAAATCCCAGAGACTCCTCCAATGCCGTCAACAGCGCTTCATTACAAGTCGGCACCCTTCGATAAAACTCAGGGCAAGTCTGCTCCTGCTCAAAAAGCGACTCAGCAGCCACAGCCGACTCCTGTAGGTCACGCCCCCAGCGTGACAAAACCAACAACCAATCCAATAAGTCCCGTTACAAACATGACCTACGCTGTCACAGAATCAGCACCTGACTATGTGGCGGACAATGATATGCCCCCGCCGCCAGATAACTTCCCCGATGGCTGGGATACAGAATGGCAGCCGTCTTTTGATGAAGTTGCCATTGCAGCGAAGCCTGAACCAAAATTCAAGAAGAACGAAGAAGTGACTCCGCCTTTGGTGACTCGCACTGTCACAGTGATGGCGAATGTCGAAGAGCTGGATCAGGTTGAAGACCGTCGCGAAGCGGCTATTCATTCCATGTATGTGCCGCTGGTCAAAGAAGATAAAGACAAGGAACATCCCCCGCAGCAGATCACGATCATGCTCAGGCCCACAGGTGACAGGGACCGTGACAAGCGCCGCATCAAGACCCTGTACGGCACGCTGATCTCACATCATGGCCGTGACAAGTTCAGCTTTCAAATATTTGAGAATGGCAACGGGCATTTGATCGATTTCCCCAACGACACGACCCGCATCGGCCCCGAACTCTTCGAACGGCTCAAGAAGTTGATGGGCGAAGAAGGCTGGCGTGTGGAACCAATTATGTTTCAGTAGTTGACCAGACCCAGAAGACAGCGGTGCCAGAAATATCCATCTACAAATATGCACTTTCGCAATAAAAAACTCGGAGAAAATCTCGGAGTTTTTTATTCTAGCCCGCCACTGGCGAGACTTGATATTCAATTTTGCTTGGCGCATTGACCCGCCTTGAAGCATCCAATATTTCCAGTGAGACGAGATTGCCCTTATCGTCATAGTCCAGAATCACACCAGGCTTATCTTCATCACTTTCAGCGACAGGGGTCTCGGTAAAAATGATTGTAAGAGTATCAGTATCACGGTCGTAATTGACTTTCATTGCTTATCTCCAATACTTCTCAACCTTGCTTGTTCGGTAAACAGTAACTACATGTGGTGGTTTGCGATCTATATCTACAAAGACACGGATAACAAACAATTTGGGCGGCTGGCTCATTTCAAATTTCGCCTGATATACTGCGCGTTCCTCTCGAACCATTTCCATTTGTTCAGGATTCGCCAATACAGTTCTTACCTCTTCCTGAGAAATTCCGCGCCGTGCCATTTCGATTAGTGCATGGGCTGGACAGCCGTGCCAGAAACACCCATCTACAAATAATGCGATCTTTTGCCTTGGGGTGTGTTAAGCTCGTTCTAAAATATCAAATGCTTCCCAACCTTGTTTAGCAATCAATTCAACTTCGCGTAAAAAATCAGAAATTGAACGTCCTAAAGAATCTGTGGAATCTTCATCGCAAATTTCTACGCAGTCAAATTCGTGATAGCAATGATCGTATTTCGTAAATTTTCCATCCAAAAATAAAAACTTTTCTGGGATTGAAATTTGACTGGCAACAAACAACCTGTCTGTCAAGAAAGCGGCAACAAGTCTTTTCTCAACTTCGCCCAAGGATAATTGTTCAGGGTTTTCAAAAACCACTTCGTTCCAAGACTTGTAATTTGCCCCGTCATGATAAAGATAGTTGAATTTAATATTGCTCATGGATTATGTTCTGAAAACTATCTTGTTGTGATACTTCAAAAAATTAACGTCTGGCAAAAACCTTGTTGGTGATTTTATTTCAGAACCATCGTATCGAAGAAGAAAATCTTGAATCGCGCTATCAGCATCATTGCGCTTAATTGATTTAGAGATTTTGATCTTGAATTCAGGAGTAATTGTCAACAAACCTCTATCAAAAGCTCTATCGTGAATCGCATTGAGACAAAGTCCGTTTCTCGGATTTACACGATTTAGTTTATCTTTTGACCATGGAACAATATGGCTTGCATTCAACAGTTCAGGAATTCCCAATCCCGTAATACAGCATTTGAAATCGTAAGCTGCAAGCACGGCTTTTCTAAAGAAGCCTTGATTAACTCGAATTTTCATAACAGCTTCACGTTCTTTTCCTACTCTCGGCAAATCAAATATTTCAATATCTGTAACTTCTTCGACTTGTTTACCAGATTTTTGTGCTAAAAGTTTTTCGCTTTCAAAACCAAGTCTTTCCCAATCACTGTTAAACTCATTCCAAACCTCAGCATCTAATTTGCTTCCATGCGAAGCACCAGCTATATTTCTATCTTGTAAAGAAGGGTCAAGCCTTGCAAAATTAGCCAATTTCCACGACACAGCCGAAGGCGTGCGGCCCAAAATTTTTGCGAGAGAAATAATCTCTGGATTGTGAATATGGATTTTTCCAAACGGTATTTTGCAGTAAAGGTTGAAAGCAATTATTAATTCTTCGCGTGTCCAATTGTTTGATGGCATATTTTCCTCGCTTTGCTTAGCTAGACTTTATCCATTTGGACATTAACAAAGAAGCAGGGTAAGCTAAGGCAAACACTCCGCCAAGAGGTAGCCAATGCCAACCCTGCACGCAGAATA
>JAYVUA010000111.1:0-52902 GCA_043788255.1 Anaerolineales bacterium
CCGCACGAGGCATTACAGGGCTTGTCGCCCCGCCAGTTTGCTATTCAAAATGCCTGATTTTGTCTATTTATCTTTGGTATATAAAATGGGTACTTGACAATTCTAGTTGATTGTCTTGCGCCAGAACAGACTCGCATTTGCGGTTTTCACTGCCTTTCAGAAATGGCGGCGAGTCTTGCACAACAAAAAGCACCTAACAAAGCGTGCACCTGACGTGTGGGATTCTGCGGCATTTACAAGCATTTTTCTGGCTTCGGGTTTTTCCTGCTCCCAAACAGAATCCACACCCACCCACACGCAGGTAACGCAAACCGTTCGCTAGTCCAACAAGGAGGTAATAATGAGTTTGTTCGGGAAAAAGAAATTAGTTCTTCCCCCAGTACCAGATTGGAAGCCCTCATTTAATTCAGACACAGAAGAAATCATTAGCATTTTCAAGTACTACAGTAGTGAAAAAAGAGATTTTGTTGTTTTTAAAAATAATACACTTGCAATTATTGATGATGGTCTTGATGAAAATAGCGCGATAGAAGCGGCAAAAGAAATACTGAACAAAATTTACAATTCTCATCCTGATATGACTCCACAAAGTATGGATGATGGAAATATCTTGATTTCTTATAATCACCCTGCGTTTAATATTGTCACTGAAAAAACAGTTCAAAAGCATTGGAAAGAAATTGAAGCTCATCACCTTGAATGTTTATGCACTTCTGAAGTAATATTGACTCCATTAGGTTCAAACAAGTTTGACGATTTTGGTAAAAAAGCACTATGGGCGAGATGTTATTTTTTCATGGATGCCCAAAAACCAGAAGCGCTAAAAATTATAAGGAGACGCGCCTAACAAAGCGTGCAGCAAATGTCTTTAATATACTAAATGACGAATTCTTCTTTATAATCAAGCCTGTCGTGAAATTCGAACTTTATTGAGGTGATCCATGACATTCCAACTCGTATACTACTCCCAGCAAGACCCAAAATGGAAACAGGATATTCTCGGCTTCGGTGACCCCGGCGACACCATCGGCTATGTCGGCTGTGCGCTGACGAGCGTGTCCATGCTGATCAGCGGGCACGGATATAGCGAAAACCCCCAAACTCTCAATCAAAAATTAAAGAATGTGAGCGGCTTTGTCAGCGCGGGCATTCGCTGGAATTCTGTCAGCCAAATTTATCCGCAGGTCAATATCAAAAGCAACATCTCCTGCATCAACACCGACGCGCCGCTCAGCTTGATCGATGCATCCATCGCTGCGAGGCAGCCTGTTATTGTAATGGTGGATAGCACACCCGCGGCTGGCTTGCTCACGCACTGGGTTGTCTTGTATGCAAAAGAAGGCAACGACTATCTCATGCTTGATCCCTGGCCTTATCAAACCGATGTGAACAAAAAAACTTATCTCATGCCGCGTTATAGTCAGGGCAACCCGCTGCAACGCTCCATCATGCATGTAATCATCTACGAATGTTTTGGCGCCAGCGGCGGGATCGTTCAACCGTCATCATCTTCCTCGACGACAGGCAGCACGCCTCAAACCCCGCCGACAACTGTTCCTGTTTCGATGGGCACAGCCACCGCCCGAGTCAAAGCCGATGTAACCTGGGGATTGAACGTCCGCTCGAGTATTGATACATCCAGCACAGCAAATATTGTTGTCTCCGTACCTGCTGGTTCATCGCTTACAGTGATCGACTCAGACGGCTTGTCAAAGATCGGCGCAGTTAATCAATGGGTTCGTGTACGCGATAATCAGGGTCACGAAGGTTTTGCAGCCGCGTGGTATCTGGAAAAAACTCAAACGGCCACACCTGCACCGGTCTCAGTACCAATTTCAAGTCCCGTAGTTGAAGCACCCGCTTCCACATCCACCCCAATTTCGCAGCCTGCATCCACGCCAGCTGCTACACCGTCATCCACACCAGTTGTTACAACTACACCTGAAAAACCAAAACTGACCGTCGTTGTGAAAGCTGCCGGCGCAAAAATCTATCAAACAGCTTCTTCAAAAAGCGCAGTTGTATCCACAGAAAAAAGCGGCGCACGCCTCTCTGTAGCAGAAGATGCAGATGCGGCCGCCAAAAAGATCGGCGTAGCCGGCAAATGGTTGACCGTGAAAGGCACGAACGGCAAACGCGGATATGTGGATGGCGGATCGGTAAAGAAATAAGTGAAAACAGAAACCGAGCGGCTGAATGTTTTGATTCTGGCTTTTGCACTTTTGCTTGGCGCCTATGCTCGTTTTCTACCAACGCTGACAGTCGGCTTCCCGGTTAGTGATGGCGGCTTATTCTATGCAATGGTAAAAGCATTGCAAGCCAATCACTATGTCCTTCCGTCATTCGTGAACTACAACGGAATTGAAATACCGTTTGCTTACCCACCGTTGGGATTCTATGTCAGCGGCTTAATCTCGGATATTTTTCGTGTAGAACTGATCCAAGTTTTTCGTTGGATGCCTGCCATTGGAAGCGTTGCCTTTACCATCGCCTTTTTTCCAATGGCATCATCCATTCTAAAGTCAAATTTAAAAGGAAGCCTGGCAACTGTTTTTTTTACTTTATTGCCGCGCTCCATTTCTTTTTACATCATGGGAGGAGGCATCACCCGTGTATTAGGGACATTGTTCCTGATCCTTACCTTGTACAGCGCCCATAAACTATTTACCACCTCTTTCAAAAAATATATTTGGTTCACCATCTTCTTCGGAAGCGGCGTTGTATTAAGTCACCCTGAAGCGGCGCTTCACACTGTTTTCCTGTGCCTTGTTCTATGGTTGTTCCTTGGAAGATCCAAAAACGGAATAAAAAACGCCCTGTTGGCTGCATTGGGCGTGATCGTATTAACAGCTCCATTTTTCCTTATTGTGATTTCCCGGCATGGGTTACAGCCTTATCAAAGCGCGGCGCAGACCGGGTTCCTTTCTCCGCTGGCGTGGCTGGCAATTATTACCGGCTCATTTTCTGATGAAAAATTTGTAACTCTGGTGTCGGCGCTGGCTTTATTGGGTCTGGTCATGGCATTGGCAAAGCGTGATTTTTTATTGGTGGTCATGCTCTTCATCCCCGCTTTTGTAGACCCGCGCAGCGCATCCACCATGTCTCTCATTTCCTGGGTCATGCTGGCGGCCATTGGTTTTGTTGACATCATCGTCCCTGGTTTATACGCCTTGAACAATAAAAGTCAGGATGTTCAAGACATTGAGAAAAATTGGTTCGAGTATTTCAACAGATCGTCTGCCATAAAAATCGCCCTGACGGGTTTGATCTTTTATACTTTTTTCGGCTTGATCCTTTCAGATCAGGTATATCCACAGGTAAGCCTGACCTCGTCTGACCGCAACGCAATGGACTGGGTTGCGAACAATATTCCACAGCAGAGTCGTTTTGTGATCCTGACAGGCGAAAGCGAGCCTTTCGCAGATGCTGTCGCGGAGTGGTTCCCCATCCTTGGTAAAAGCATCAGCATCACGACCATTCAAGGTTACGAGTGGCTGCCCGGCGGGCGCTTCCAAACAAAGATGAATGAATATTACACACTGCAGCCTTGCATAAACAGAGCTTATTCATGCGTTGAGCAATGGGCGGCCAAGACCAACAATCCATTTGAATATCTGCTTATTTCACAGAACGATCTATCAAGGAATGTAAACACATCCGCTCAAAATCCCCTCTTAACCTCACTGCTGGAATCTGCTCTCTACCAAAAAGTATATTTGGAGGGAGATGTCGCCATTTTCAAACGCCAGCCTTAACTGGCATTCAGCGCATCGACAAATACATCTGCCATTTTTTGGATATTGATCTCTTCAGAGACGATCCGATAAGATTCTTCACCCATCTTTCGCAAACGCGCCCTGTCAGACAGCGCGTTTTTCATTGTGGATACCAGAGCGCCATACGCAGCGCGTTCGGGGTTGATCTGCCAGCCATTCTCCTCGCGGACGAGATCATCCTGTGTGCCATCACCTTTGGCTACGATGACGGGTAAGCCGTAACTCATCGCTTCCTGGACAGCCAGCCCACCGGTCCCAGGCAAAACGAATAAATCTGCTTCTGCGAAATAGGGTTTGATCTCAGCCCCATGTTTTGCTCCGACAAACTCTGCGGCAGGATACACATCTTTGGCAAGTGACTCTAACGCTACGCGCTCTGGTCCATCGCCAACAATGATCAAACGTGGTTTTGATTCCATTTCAGCACAGGCGCGCAATAAATAATCAAGTCGCTTTCGAGATTGCAACCTGCCAACAAATAAGATCGTTGGTTGAAAGTTGAACGTTAAACGTTGAACGTTCAGCGTCGGCTTTGCCGACACCGAATTATGCGCCACGAATATTTTCTCGCGCGGGAAGCCGAGCGCGGCATATTCCTCCGCGCCGCGTTGACTGTATGCAAGCAGCGCATCGAACTGACTCAGGAAGGAGAGTCTGCCCCTTTGACGGAACCCGGCTAACGGCGTGGAAAGACGCGGCGAACCCAATCCCCAACCGATAACTTTTCGTCCGCGGGCGTGCATCCATTTGACGGCAGAAGATGTAGATTGGTAGCGGGGGTTCGCTTCCACAATTAAAGAGTCGGGATTCCATTCTTCGAGCCAGTTGATAAAGCCTTGTTGATAACAAAGATAAAATGCGCCGCCAAATAAATGAATATTTTTCGCTTCGTGATATTTTGCAATTTGAGGCTTGCCGCTGGCGATCATTTCCACAGGCTGCGGCATCCCCGCAAAGAGACTCATTCCGCCTTCGCAGGCTTGCGCGAGCAGGTCAAAAAACGGGATTCGATAATTGGGAAGTACGCGCTGCTGTACAGCAAGACGGCCTGAATAATGATTCATTGACACCTGCTAAAAATAAAAGCGTCTTCGTCTTGATATTTTTCGCACCATTGCGCAGAGTCCTGCATGGCGTTTATCAACAACGGCTCGCCGTCTGTGGATAACATAACAAGTTGTATATCTTCTTCATCGAGAAGTTTTTCCCATTGAAGAGACGCACTCGCAATGGCGATATATTTTTCCCATTGTTCAGGCGGATATAACTCAAAGCGTGTGTCGATCCACACGCGGCGCGAAGGCAATGCAAAGATGAGATAACTCGCATGGCTAAAATCACTCCACAGCGGGCCTTCCAATTCAGGGTGCGCTGCCAGCCACTCAGCCGCTTCGATGGGATTGGCGCTATCATATACGCGGGGCGCATCAGGCCACCATGAGTCACGGAAGCCAGGCAAAAGAGAAAAGGGAATCAAGAGCAAAAGACATGCCGCAAAAATATTAATGGCGGGCTTTTCATTTTGAACGGGGCTTTCCAAATAACGCGCGTCCCATTCGGCAAGGAGAGCTGCTGTAAGGATCGTCATTATAAAAATAAACCAGATCACATAGCGGATTCCAGTCAATGCCAGCCAGCCAAAGAAAATAAAATAGGCCCATTCAAGCACAGATAATTTACGCGAAGAAATTGCCGCCAATGGCGCGAAAAGTAACAACCACAAATAAAATATATTTGCCTGCCAGCCGCGGTTGACCATTGGCATCCACTCGACACTAAACAGTTGATTGGACGGCGCGCTGAGCATGTCTTTCACATATCCCAACACATAAACGCCATGCGGATTTATAAATAGCGTGACAGCCGAAATTGCCAGCATAACGAAGAGTTGTTTTTTATCTCCCTTGCCAAGCAGAAAAGCCATGCCTCCAAGGATAAAGAATAGCGGAAATGATCCATGTAAATTTACCCAGAGCATCGAAAGAATAGGCAATATCCATAAGGTGCGTCTTTCACCTTCAGTCCATTTGGCAAGGATGTATAAAACCAAAACAAAAATTGGATAAATAAATAATTGCGGACGAAACGACCAGTTATTGCTGCCAGCCAGCGCCGCAATGATAATCAGCAAACTCGCCAAACGCGGACCTACACCCGTCTTCCGAGTCAAAGCCCATAACAAACCATATGTGATAGTAACGATCACAGCACGCAGAAAAAATGTCAATGCTAACCCGCCTATTTGAAATGTCTTCCAAAACAATAAAGCCGCCAGCCATGATTGATAAAAAAACGGCGCACCTGCTCTGGTGAAACTATACGTGTCCAGCATTGGAATCGAACCCGTACGAACCACATCCTGGCCAAGGCGCAGATACCACCAATAATCCTGTGGCGAAAGCGGCAGGAGCAGAGCAAGGCTCAACAAAATCAATAGGGCGATACTCAGCCAGAGAAAATCGTAGGAGGAAATGATGAATGATGAATGATGAATGATGAATTTGCTTGATTTCATGATTCATTCCTCCAGTAAAACCTTGAGATATGACTTGACCATTTGCTCCAGCCCAAAAGCGGACTCGGCCCGCATCCGCGCTGCCGCTCGGAATTGATCCTGTTTCATCAACACATCTTCCGCTGAATCAGCCAGCGCGGAAATATTGGGTGTTTCCAATTTCCACGGATTGCTGCCATAAGGCACAATACAGCCCGCGTCATTTGTTACCAGCTCTTTGAGCGAACCACTGTCAAAACCAATGACAGGCAATCCGCAAGCCAGTGCTTCGATAACAGAATTCGGGCAGGGCGGATTTACTTCGGCGCAATACATCAAATGAGATGAACGTGCCAAATGCGGAATCTGTTCACGTGGAATGGTTCCAAGAAATTTCACAGACACTTTGCTTTTCAATTTTTGCTGGGTTGCATCATCCACTCTGCCAGCCACAACCACTTCCATGGGAAATTTTTCAACCAGTTTTTCAGCCACAGCAATCCCATGGAATAAGCCTGCATTCAATCCGCCAGCAAGACTGCCCTCCAGCAATAACATTTGAAAACGATCCATTGGACGTTCATGCGCGCCATCAGGCGAATATAAATTCAAATCCACGCCGTTGATGATGACTTCTGCAGGTGCTTTTACAATACCGCGCGAATTCTCCCACCACTTGCGAATGAATTGACTCTGATAAATGACACGGTCAGCAAAACGTGAGCGGATCAGCGACAACATCGCATTGCCATATTCCGCGCGGACAGTGTATTTCATCCCCGCCCAACGCACACGCTGCACCCAATTGACTCCATCCAATCTTTGGACGATGCGAATGCCCCGTCGGCGCGCCCGCCAAAGGTCAGGCAGGAAGCGCGTGCCTGCGATGACGAGGATTGCGTCAGCGTTGGCAGAAAGATCGTAGGTAATCTCAATCCCACGAGTCTTTAATCCCTGTTCAAATTTTAAGCGAAAGGACGCCATGCCGCCTGTCCCTTGCACATAAGGTGTGATGCAAATTCGTTTCATGAATGGGATTATAACGTAGGGGCACAGCGAGATCATTTGTAACCATCACCATAAAAAGTCCGCTGTGCCCCTACAGTTTATGGTATCCTTGCCTCAAATTATTTAGGGAGCATTCGTTCATGTATATAGCCATTGAAGGCGTGATCGGCGTGGGCAAAACCACACTCGCCCGTCTTTTACAAAACACATTCGAAGCAGAAGTTCTGCTGGAAATATTTGAGGAAAATCCTTTTCTTTCCGACTTTTACGCAGACCGCGCACGTTATGCGTTTCAAACCCAGATCTTCTTTTTGCTTAGCCGCTATCACCAACAAAATAATAATGTTCCGAAAATCCTGACTGAGAAAAAAAACCTGATCGCAGATTACACCTTCGCCAAGGATGCGCTCTTCGCAGGCATTAACCTGCAAGGCGATGAACTGAACATGTATCATAAAGTACATGAGGCACTCGGCGAAAAAATTCCCAAGCCCGATCTGTTGGTTTATTTGCAAGCCAGCACTGATACCCTGATGACCCGCATCGCCTTACGCGACAGGTCTTATGAAAGACAAATGGAACGCGCTTACATTGACGAACTTAATCATGCGTATGAAAGTTTTTTTTCAAAACCGTTTGACCACACCCCAGTTTTGAAAATCGACTCGAACGAACTGGACATCATCCACAAACCTGAGCACCTCAAGCGGATAGAAAACCGCATCCGCTCAACGTTAGGCCTGACTCCGTTTCAACCAAGCCTGCCGCTCGCTGACGAATACCAAGGATAGCATTATGCGCGTTACACGTGAATCACTTCTCCGCATTGCCAAAGAGACCGCCCAGGAACGGGCCTATAACGACCCCGATATCATCGCCGCATACCTGACGGGTTCCCTGCTCAATGTTGAACCCATGCTTGGCGGCACGGCAGATATTGACATTGTTTTCGTTCACAAGAATACTCCCAAACAAACCCGTGAATTTATAAAACTAACTCCCGACTTCCATGTGGATATCAGCCGCCGTACCAAGGATCAATTCAAATCTCCGCGCGAGCTGCGAGCAGATCCGTGGCTCGGTTATGAAATGTATGATCCCACTTTGTTATATGAACGCGAGAAATTTTTCGATTTCGTGCAAGCCAGTCTGCGCGCTGGGTTTGACTTTGAACAGCCCCCGCTCATGCTGCAACGCTGCCGCAAATTACTGTCACATGGCCGCCAAATCTGGATGGATATAACAGAATTGGATCAGCCCGCTGGCCCTAAAGAAATAAAAAAGTATATGAAATCCCTCTTTCATGCAGTGAATGCTGTGGCAGAATTAAGCGGACCTCCCATTCAGGAACGCAGATTATTATTGGAATTCCCTGCCCGCGCTGAAGCCGCACAAAAAGCAGAGATGACCACAGTTGTATTCAGTTTGATCGGTGCAAATAATGTAACCGCAGAAAATGTAAAAGGCTGGGTCTCTGACTGGAAATCGGCATTCAAACTCGCAAGTGAAAAAAAGGATGTAGACATCCGCATCAATCCAACTCGCTTGAATTATTATGAGAAAGCCATCCAAGCGATGCTGGAGGAAGAAATTCCGCTCGCCGCGCTGTGGCCGCTCATGCACACATGGACTTTGGCTGCCGAGGTACTCGAAGGCGATCACCTTAATTTCTGGCAAAATGCGGCGGGCGAGTTGGGGCTGCTTAATGCAGGCTTTGCAAAACGTGTTGAAGAGCTCGATCATTTCATCGACGATATCGAAATCACACTTAATGAGATCGCCCGCGAGAACGGGCTGGATGAGTCCACAGGAATCTAGTTCAAACTTCCGAAGTCTTTGAGACTTCGGAAGTTTTTTATAGGTGAGAATATAAGGCATGAAAAATTTAACTGATGTAAAACTCGAAGTCAACTGCAAGCGTGAACTGGTAGACGAAGCGCTCAAAGTTATCAAGAATCATCATTTCTACGAAGAGCTTTTGATCAATATTTTCCCGCTGGCGAATCATCTTTTTAAAAATAAAAGGTTACATCAAGTATGACAATCAGTTTACAAAGCCGCTTCTGGAAATTTACTTTTAGTAAATTTTATAAAGGGAGACGTATGACCATTCCTGTGCTCAGAGCGCAGGGAGATAATTTATCTAAATTTATGGGGCGTCTTCCCAACGATATTCAAATTGAGAATATCGACATCGACGGGATTCGTGCAGCATGGATTCGTCCATCCAATGCCGATGATAAAAAAGTACTTTTGCACCTGCACGGCGGCGGATATGTGACAGGTTCGATTAAATCCTATCTGATGATGTCCATTCCGATGGCGCAGACATTAAAGATGAATGTTCTTTTTCCAGAGTATCGACTCGCGCCTGAGAATCCGTTCCCTGCGGCGATTGATGATGTATTAAAAATATACCGCTGGTTGTTGACTCAAGGATATCAATCAAAAGACATTATCATCTCAGGGGATTCCGCTGGCGGCGGATTATGCATCGCAAGTGTGGTCAGGCTTCGGGAGGAGAATGAAGCGCTTCCCGCCGCTCTCGTTTGCATGTCTCCATGGATGGATTTCACCATGCAAGGCAAGTCTTATATTTCAAATTCAACATCCGAAGCCATGTTGACCACAAACGGTTTGCGTGAATGGGCTTTAAATTACACAAGTGAACAAAATTTTGGCAACCCATTGGTTTCGCCAGTTTTTGCAGATTTGCAAAAATTTCCTCCGATGTTAATTCAAGTCAGTGCTGATGAAATATTATTTGATGATGCCATTGCGCTTGCAGAAAAAGCCAAAGCAGACGGTGTGGATGTCACGCTCAAAATCTGGGATGGGATGTGGCACGTCTGGCAGGTGCTGGGAGATCTGATTCCTGAAAGCCGCGCAGCGTTTGAAGAAATTAATCAGTTTCTTCAGGAACATACTCATAAATCCTTATGAAATCAACCAACCTGCCTTTCATCCTGCAAGCACTGACCGCTGCGATCTTCTTCGGGGCGAGTGCACCGATCTCAAAATTATTACTAGGTGGTATCTCGCCGATCTTCCTTGCGGCGTTTTTATACCTCGGCAGCGGCACAGGCATTGCGCTCACAAAATTAGCACAAAGAGCAGCATCAAAAGAAACAGAAGCTGGAATCAAGCCAGCGGACCTGGGTTGGCTGGCAGGCGCGATCATCTCCGGCGGAATCATCGCTCCAATCATTTTGATGCTCAGTCTGAAAAATACTCCCGCGTCAACGGCTTCGTTGTTGTTGAACTTCGAAGGTGTTGGGACAACAGTCATTGCTCTGTTATTTTTCAAGGAAGCCATCAGCCGCCGCGCATGGACTGCGATACTCGTCATCACGCTGGCGAGCATTTTTCTCTCCACGGATTTCAAAGCGGGTTTCGGACTCTCGCTCGGCGCGCTGGGAATTATCCTCGCCTGTGTGCTCTGGGGAGTGGACAATAATTTCACGCGCAATATCTCAGGCAAGGACCCGCTCGCCATCGTGGCGTGGAAGGGATTGATCGCAGGTACATTTTCGTTTTTCCTTGCGTTCTTTATTGGCAATCAACTTCCGTCCATTGGAACGATATTTGGCACCATGCTGTTGGGATTTGTCAGTTATGGATTGAGCACGTTGTTATTCATCCACTCGATGCGCGGACTAGGCGCGGCGCGCACCAGCGCGTTATATGGAACCGCTCCATTGGCGGGTGTATTGCTTTCAATATTTATCTTTGGAGAGTTTCCATCGTTTCTATTTATCATTGCCGCGATATTAATGATCGGCGGCGCCTTGTTACTTATAAATGAAAACCATAAGCATACCCACGTTCACACAGTCATGTTCCATGAACATAGTCACACTGACGAAGAGGCAACGCACGCGCATGGTGATATGAAAGGTGTCCACTCCCATGAACATGAACATCCCGCCGAGGAGCATGAGCACGATCACATGCCTGATATTCATCATCGGCACGGACATGAAGAATAAATCTCTTTGTGTGTCATTCTGAGCGGCAGCGAAGAATCTCAGATATCAAGGTAGAGACCCTTCGCTCCGCTCAGGGAATCACAGTTTATAAAGGAAAACCATGAAAATCCACGTAATTCAAACAGGGACAGTTGAGATCAAACAGAATCAAGTGATCGGCAAGGGGCCGAAGGCTTTCCGATTGCTCAATGTGATTTTAGGAATGGAATGGGTAAAGCCTGTCCCAATTTATGCATGGGTCATCGAACATGAGGAAGGTGTCATCATCGTGGATACGGGCGAAACGGCGCGGACTTCGGAAGCTGGTTATTTACCGCGCTGGCAACCGTATTACAATTTTGCCGTCCGCTTTCAGGTGAAGCCTGAGCAGGAGATTGGTCCGCAATTGAAGCAGATGGGTATCACGCCCAAAGATGTGAAGAAGGTCATTCTGACTCACATGCACACCGATCACGCCGGTGGACTTCATTACTTTCCTGAAAGCAAAATATATGTGAACATGCCCGAATACAAACGCTCGCGTGGCTTCCGCGGACAAATCGATGGATACCTGCCGCATCGCATGCCAGATTGGTTTTCTCCGCAGCCGATTGAATTTACCGATGGCACATTTGGTTCTTTTGCAAGTTCATGGAATGTGACTGCAAAAGGAGATGTGAAAGTGGTCCCAACACCGGGACATACCCCCGCACATGTTTCTGTGGTTGTCCAAAATGAAGATGTAGAATATTTCCTAACAGGCGACACCTCTTATACGGAAGAAAATCTCCTCAAGAGAATCGCGGATGGAGTCAGCCCTGACCCAAACGTGGCAGTGAATACCATGCAGAATATTTTGAGCTTCGTGAAGGAACGCCCAAGCGTGTATTTGCCCAGTCACGACCCAAATTCAGGGTTGCGATTGAAAAACAAAACGGTAGTTTCAAAAAACTTGTAACAGAATCAACCCACCCGCAGAAAGAAGCGGACAGAAAAATGTCAAAGAGTGAACCATGTGATTAAACAGGATTCGATATCCGTCTGCAATCAGGTCTCGATACGCCCCGAAAAACACGTGGCTACTCGACCACCATCAATCACCAATTACAAATTACTATTTACCAAGGAGTAACAAATGCCAACAACTTCCACCAACCCGCACCTGCCTTTCGGAGAAAACAAAAATGCCCAATGGTATGGCAAGGACATTTTATCCGTCAAACAATTCAACCGCAGCGACCTGGAGTATGTATTCGGCGTGGCGCATGAAATGCGCGGCATGGTCGAGCGTATTGGGACGTTTGACTTGCTGAAGGGGAAAATTTTGGCGAGTCTTTTTTACGAACCATCCACACGCACATCATCGTCGTTCACTGCGGCGATGGAAAGACTCGGCGGTTCGGTTATCCCGATCAGCGAAGTGAAATATTCATCGGTGTCGAAAGGCGAGAGCCTGCCCGATACAATCCGCACGCTCGAATGTTATTCGGATGTGATCGTGCTGCGTCATCCTGAAACAGGCTCGGCGGCAATCGCAGCAAAAGCGGCCAGGAAACCGATCATCAACGCAGGCGATGGAGTCGGCGAACATCCCACACAGGCGCTGCTTGATACCTTTACCATCATGGAAGAACTCGGACGGCTTGATAATTTAAATGTCACCATGCTCGGCGATCTTAAGTATGGACGCACCGTGCATTCGCTGGCGCGTTTGCTTTCCACTTTTACGAACATTAAACTTAATTATGTCTCACCCGATATTTTGAAAATGCCCAAGGAAGTGATGGACGAAGTGGCCGAGAAGAAAATTCCGCAGGCCGAATTCAACTCGCTGGATAAAGTGCTCGCCGATACCGATGTCCTGTATGTGACCCGCGTTCAAAAGGAACGCTTCGAAGACCCCGCCGGTTATGAAAAGGTCAAAGGTGCGTACGTGATCGATCCCGAGATCATGAAAGCCGCGAAGAAGGATATGATCGTCATGCATCCGTTGCCGCGCGTGGGCGAGATCAGCGAAAGTTTTGATGACGATCCGCGCGCCGCATATTTCCGTCAGATGGAATATGGTCTGTATGTGAGAATGGCGTTGCTGGCGATGGTGTTGGGAAAGGCATAATTCGATACTCGATATTCGGTATTCGGTTTTTCCCGAGTATCGAATATCGAACTCCGAATATCTAATATTATGGAAACCTTCTTCTCTTTTCTTGAAAAACGCGTCGACGACTGTTCCTCGCTTTTATGCGTTGGACTCGACCCGCACATCTCTGACTTAAAAGAACCCACCGCCGCATCTGCGCTGGACTTCTGCCTGACTCTCATCAAGCAGACAGCTCCCTACGCTGCGGCATTCAAACCCAACGCCGCGTTCTTCGAAGTCTTCGGCGCTGAAGGCTGGACCGCGCTCAAGCAGGTCATCGAAGCCATCGACGCAGAATCAAAAAGACTCGGCTCACTGATCCCCGTCGTGCTTGATGCGAAGCGCGGAGATATTTCATCCACCGCAGATGCGTATGCCAAATCCGCATTTGACTCGTTGGGTGCGCATTGCATCACACTGAGTCCATATCTTGGGAAAGATTCAATTGATCCCTTCATTCAAAATTCAGAAAAAGGAATTTTTCTGTTGTGCAAAACGAGCAATCCAGGAAGTGGTGATTTGCAAGATGTTTTGGTTCTTGATGAAGAAAGAGGAAAGAAGAAAGAAGAAGGCGACCTCTTTCCCCCTTCCTCTTTTCACCCAATGTACATCCATGTGGCGCAGCTTGCCGACCAATGGAACACTAAAAACAACATTGGACTCGTCGTGGGCGCGACTCACATCGAGCCGATGAAAAGAATCCGCGCGGCTGCACCTGATCTATGGTTCCTCGCGCCCGGAGTTGGCGCACAAGGCGGTGAATTAGAATCCGCGATGAAAGCTGGCCTACGTAAAGATGGCAAGGGAATGTTAATTCCCATCTCGCGTGGAATTTCACGCGCAGAGAGTCCTGCCAAAGCGGCAGCGGAGATTCGAGATCAGATGCTGAGCATCAGGCACAGTCTTTATTAACATATTGACCACAGACCACAGACAGCGGAAGGCGGCCAATCCAGCGAAAGATAATGATTGTACGGTAGAGAATTAACAGGAACAAAAAACTTCCAGACAGCGCATGTTTGGAAGTTTTTTGTTTACTTTTTTTCAAGAGTTATCCAATAAATTTAATCTTCAGCCGCCCTTGCCACTTCATCAGCTTCAAAAACCACTTCTTCCTTCCCTGTTAATTTTTCATCCACTTTTGCAACGATCAAACGCAGGTGACCAGAGTGCGCCACATAATCCAGATCATCGGCAGGGACAGCCAGCACCGGGCAAAGTGTAAAATTCTTGATCCATGATTCGTACAGATCATTCAGGTTTTGTAAATATTCAGGGGCAATTGTGCGCTCGTAGGTACGTCCACGTGAGTTGATGCGATTCAGCAGGGTCGGCACAGATGCGCGCAAATAAATGACAAGGTCAGGCGGCGGCAGGAATTGCACGGCGGTCTCATACAATTCACGATAGGTTTGAAAATCACGATTCTGGATATTCCCCTGATCGTATAGATTCTGTGCAAAGATCTCTGCATCTTCATAAACACTGCGATCCTGAATGACCGAGTTCGGATGCTGTGCAAGATTCAAATGCGAACGCAGGCGATGGGTCAAGAAGAAAACCTGCGAATGAAAGGCCCAGGCAGACATGTTTTGATAAAAGTCTGCAAGGTAGGGGTTCTCTGTAACAGGCTCGTAAAACGGGTCCCAGCCCATTTCGTTACACAGCATTTTTACTAGCGTGGATTTTCCTACACCGATATTCCCAGCAATGGCTACAAATTTTTTCATGGGCACTCTCAAATGATATTTGTTTGGGATTTTTATTCAAACGCTATCATACCAAAAAGAAACAGAGTTCACGGAAATTTTAAGAACTCCATGAACTCTGCATTATTCAATTTTGATGTCATTGCGAGGGCGATGTTTTCCGTCCGAAGCAATCTCCAACACATCAAGGAGAGTACCTCGGTGGTTTCGATATGGCGGAAGTACACCGCCTACTCAACCATCTTCGCAATCACATGAGCTAATTACTGTGGAATTTCTCCAGCCAATTCCTTGTCAATCAACTGTTTGAAGTTATCGAGCGGCTGTGCGCCTACAATGGCGAGTCCATTGACGAAGAAGGTTGGTGTGGACTGTACACCCAAGCCGAGAGAGAAATCCATATCTGCCTTGATCTCTGCGTCGTGGCTCCCGCTGGAAAGACATACGGTGAATGTATCTACATCCAGGCCAAGGTCAGTGGCATGTTGAATATAGGTAGCTTCATCCAATGTTTCATTGGCAAATAATTTATCATGAAACTCCCAGTACTTATCCTGATCTTTGGCGCATAGGGAAGCAATTGCGGACGGCATGGCATTGGGATGAATGGATGTAAGTGGCAGGTTGCGATATACAAAACGGATTTGACCCGGGTAGGCATCCAGAAGAGGTTGATAAGTTTCCTGCTCAAAGCGGCGGCAGAACGGACACTGGAAGTCACTGAATTCGACGATGGTGATTGGCGCATTATCCGGGCCGAGGCTTGGGAATCCCTCGGTGGGAATATCATAACGTCGATATGGAGACTGAGTCGGCTGCGGCGCTTCAACTACCTGACCTGCTGGTTGCTGCGCGGCTGCAATAGGAGCGGTAGCTGCGACAGTTGAGCCGCGTCCCCAGGCCACATAGCCAACGAGAATACCAACTGCAAAAGCCAATACAACGAGAACTGAGTAAAAGTGGCTGAGTTTAAAGGTAATATATTCTTCAGGCACCTGAGTGACTTCTACTTCTTGTGTCTCTTCTTCTTGAAGTTCAATGATGGGGGATGATTTTTTAGTAGGCATATGCGGGATTATAGTCCTTCCAGTGAATATTTGGAGAAGTACTTAAGTTCATCTAATTTTGCATCGTTCACACAAAACCTGCGTATACTAAACATGGAGGCTCGTATGACAACTCAAACAAAACAACATATCCCTTGGTTTTTATGGCCATTCGCCGCGCTATGGAAGTTACTCGCAGTCATTGTGGAACTGACTGGCCGCTTCGTAGCAATGATATTAGGCATTGTTTTTATCCTCATTGGCGTGATCGTCAGCCTGACGATCATCGGCGCGATCGTGGGAGTCCCGCTGGCGATCATTGGATTGCTGTTGCTGCTGCGCGGGATATTTTAGTATAGTGATGAATGCGTCGCACCAGACGGGTGGAATTTTCTTATTAAGCAGGATAACCTACTCCTGGAAATAATTCCAATTAAGTCAGGTGCGACGCATTTGCGTAAGGCAGATTATTAAGGCGTATCCACTTTGGGCTGCTGATTCTTTCTACGGAGTAGAGCCAGCATGCGGCTTGAAAAAGAGGCGAGTGCTTTTCGAATCGGGGGAATCCGAAAGATTAGAAAAATCGCAATGATGAGTCCATACACCAAAGGCTTGACCACTTCGCCCTGTAATGAAAGGATATTTCCTTTCTTACTCCACACATAATGCAATACAACCAACGGACCAATCAAATAAACCAGTCGATGCAGGCGCTTCCAGTTTTTGCCGAGACGTTTTTTCCATATATCAAATGAAGTAATTGCCAGCGGAATCAGAATCAGGAAAGCAAGAAAGCCAACGATCAATCTTGGTTTTTGAAGCACCTCCTGAACAAGGCGGCTCCAGGCAAGGCCATAATCAAGATCGGCAAAAATAATTACGTGGATGGTTGCATAAAGAAACGTGTACAAGCCAAGTGCGCGGCGGCGCTTGAGCGGCTCGCTCCATTTGAAAATCGTGTTAATGGGTGTACACATAAACGAAAGCACAAGCAGGGTAATCGCATGACGGCCTGTACGTCGTTCAAGGTCTTGAATGGGGTTGGCTGACAGATGGCCTGTGAAAAAGTCGAAGAGCAAAAGCACAATACCTGACCATGCATAAACATGCATGGCTACTTGCAAGGGAGTGTAGGGAAATTTCTTCATGGGTCATTAGAAACTTCCGAAGTCTTAAAGACTTCGGAAGTTTACTGTTACCGTTTAATAATTTGCCGTGAGGCTCATACCCTCATACAAAGACGCAACCTGATCTCCATAGCCGTTGAATGGCAGGCTGGGTCTGCGACTCAACTCACCAATGCGGCGCTCGGAGGCCTGCGACCAACGCGGGTGATCTACAGCAGGGTTTACATTTGCATAAAAGCCATACTCATTCGGAGCAATATCATTCCATAAGGTGGCGGGTTTCTCAGCAACCAGCTCGATCTTGATGATGGACTTGATCGACTTGAAACCATATTTCCATGGCACCACCAAACGGATCGGCGCACCGTTTTGCGCCACATTCGGTTCGCCGTATAAACCTGTGGCAAGAATCGCAAGTTCGTTCATGGCTTCATCAATTCGCAGCCCTTCCTGATACGGCCACGGATAAAAAGGACTCTTCTGCCCGGGCATTTCTTCGGGGCGAAACACAGTTTCAAAGCGCACATATTTCGCATCGGAAGTGGGCTCCACCATTTTCAACAAACTTGCGAGCGAAAAGCCAGTCCACGGGATGACCATGCTCCAGGCTTCCACACAACGCAAACGATAAATACGTTCCTCCTGCGGAAATAATTTCAACAGGTCTTCAACGCCAAAAGTCTGCGCTTTGTTTACCAGACCACCCACCTCAACGGTCCATGGCGAGGTTTTGAAATCTCCCACCATTCCAGCCACTTCCTGTTTATCAACGGTGAATTCATAATAGTTATTATAGTTGGTGATGTCTTCGTAACTATTGACTGGATTCCCCAACTCATCGGTCGAACTGCTGGACGTTGGAACTGGTTCAGCGTTCTGACTCACCTCTACCGCTTTAGGTGCGCAGGCGGCCAAAAGAGCCGCGCCTGTGGCAACGGTTGCGGCTTTCATAAAATCGCGCCGTGAAAGATAAGTGTCCTTTGGCGTGATCTCAGAAGAACGAACGGGAACGGGCTTGTATAAATTGGTCATGGTTAAAGTCTCCTCTGTTTATTATTGTCACCCTGAGCGGGAGCGAAGGGTCTCTGAGACAATCTTAGAGATGCTTCGCTCACTTGCACCGCACTGCGTTTGGTGCAGTGCAGGTGTCACTCAGCATGACACAGTACAACATTACTCTGCAAGCAAAGTTTGAATGGCGGCTTCGGTGGTCTTGTATCCGCCTTCGCCGATATGGGTATAACGAAGATGTCCTTTTTTGTCTATTAAATATAAGGAAGGCCAGTAGCGATTCTTATATGCTTTCCAGGTTGCGCCGTCATTATCCTGTGCAACAGCATACTTAATTCCATTGTCTGCAATTGCGGCTTGCAGGTTGGTTAGATCTTCTTCAAAAGAAAACTCGGGGTAATGATTACCGATGATGACAAGTCCTTGATCGCGATATTTTTCGTCCCATTCCTTCAACGAAGGAATCACATGTTGACAATTAATTCAGCCAAAGGTCCACATATCGATGGCGACGACTTTGCCGCGTAAATCTGCAAGGCGCAGCGGAGAATCCACATTCAGCCAGGTATTATTTGTCAACTCGGGAGCAGGCCCCAGGTCAGGTAGAGAAGCGGATGAAGTTGATTTCGTCACAGATTCAGTGCTTGTCGCGGCTGTGGCGCAGGCGGTCAAACCAAAGATCAATCCAAACAACCATAAGCGTTTCATAATGTAGTCTCCTTGATGACCCCATTCTAGGAAAACTTTCTTACAAAAAGATTACACAGGGTTAAGAGTTTTGTTAGGGCAGGGTAAATATAAATTGACAGCCACGACCAAACTCGCTTTGAACTTCAATATTTCCGCCATGTGCCTGCACAATGCCGCGAGAGATGGCCAGCCCAAGCCCGGCGCCGCCTGTTGCACGGCTGCGGGATTTTTCTCCACGATAAAAACTTTCAAAAACATGCGGAAGGTCTTCTTTACGGATACCTTCCCCTGAATCAGTAACGCTAATCTCCACGCCCAGGCCTGCGCGGCGCGCGTGGACTTTAACCCAGCCTTGACTCGGTGTATGCCGCAACGCGTTACCAATCAGATTATTAAGTACACGCCCAATACGCTGTGTATCCATATAGACGGGGTCCACATTTTCTTCGACACTGCCTTCAAGTTTAACCTGCTGATTTAAAGCCAGATGTGAAAAGGATTCAAGCGTATCTGAAATTAAGTCTGTCAAGGAAGAAGGTGCGCTGTCCAATGGAATGCCGCCCGCGTTGAGTTGCGCCATTTGAAAAAGATCGTCTATCAGCCCGGATAGGGAATGCACATCACGCTGCGCCGTATTAAGATAACGCTTAATGGTTGCAGGGTCTTCCACAACACCGTCTTCCAATGCTTCAAGAATCGCACGCACTGACGCGAGCGGCGTTTGCAGGTCATGCCCAACCCACGCGATCAGGTCTGCGCGCAGGCGTTCAAGCTCACGTTGTTTGGCGTCCATCAACTCAAGCTGTTCCGCCATTTGGTTAAAAGTATTTGCAAGCGCCGCCACTTCATCACGCCCGTTAATAGGGACGCGTGTTTTCAACTCACCTTTTGCAAGTTTCTCTGCCGCATCCTTAAGTAAATAAATTCGATTTGTAATGGCGCTGGATAGAAAATATCCAAGGATCATGGCCATACCGCTCGCAAAAATAAGTAAAACAATGGCAAGCAAAAGGTCATGCTCGCTGACAAACATCATTCGCGCAGAAAACCAGACATTGAAAAAAGTAAGCAAACTTGAGAGCGCGTACCCGCCCAACAAAGACCAGCGCAAGGTTGGCGAAAGAGTCATCCAACCCAGGCGATATGCAATATAGCCTGCCGCCACTGAGACCAGCGCAGTAAGGCCAAGGAACATTGCCATCAAGCCCAGCTCGCTCAATGGCGGCGCCATTACTAATTTGAAGATGCCAAGTGACAGCGCCGTGATGAGCAAAATGCCCAACACAAAACGGGTGATCAAAGGGATGCGATCAAAGAATTTTTTCATGGTTCAAATTTATATCCCACACCCCAAACGGTAATAATATGTTTGGGCGAGGATGCGTCGCTTTCGATCTTTTCACGCAGGCGGCGCACATGCACAGTTACAGTGCCAGGATCAATATAATCTGCGCGGCCCCAAACACGTTCCAGTAATTGATCGCGCGTAAATACCTGTTTTGGATGACGCGCCAACAGATGGAGCATATCAAATTCTTTTGCTGTCAATTCAATCTGCGACTCTTTTACAGTAACAACTCGTGTACGTGAATCGATTGTGATCGTAGGAAAGGATAACGCCCGCTCAGACTCCGCATCCACCTGATCCCGTCCAACACGCCTTAACACCGCCCGCACACGGCTCACCAACTCTTGCGGACTGAATGGCTTGACCACATAATCATCTGCGCCCATTTCCAGGCCGGCGATTCGGTCAACCTCTTCGCGCCGCGCAGTGACCATGATAATCGGCACATTGCTATGGTCACGCAGCCAACGTGTCAGAGAAAGCCCGTCTATTTCAGGAAGCATAAGGTCCATCACTACCAAATCCGGTATCTGCTTTTCAAGCATAGACATGGCCTGCCTGCCATCTTTTGCAATTTGTACCTGAAAACCAGCCCGGCTTAAGTACAGGCCCACTACCTCTGCAAGGCTAGGCTCATCTTCCACAATGAGGATGCTTTTTTCATTCATACCAGAGATGATACTTGATTATTTAGGAATGATATTAATAAAACCTTACGGCGCATTTAAATCATTAACCCTGCCATAAAACCAGGGCGGGCATTTTATGCTGACCTTCGGCCAACTTTACAAGTGTTTTATTACTGTTCAGAGTGATGTCTTATGCTCTTACAGTTAATTGAGATTTGATCAAAGCGCATCTTGATTAATCCAGTTTTCTAATAACGGGGTGAAGTAATGGCAAAAGACTGATGACAGCGGTGAAGCCCCCCGCCGCAATAAAGACGGTGGTCACACCAACCCTGTCGATCAGCCAGCCTGTAAATGCGAAACCAATCGGGAGCAAAACATAGGAGCCGAGCGTATCCACGCTGGAGACCCGCCCCATTTTTTCAGGCGGAACCATCTCTTGCATCAGATTCGTCCAAATCAGGGATGCGGTTTCAAGCGCGGCTCCATTCAAGAGCGCGGCAATGATCAATAGATAAAGCGGCAATCCAAAGCCAAATACGCCAAGCCCAATGCCTGCGATGGCGCCGCAAACATAAAACACAACGCCACGATGACGGAGCTTCTGGAAACTTCCCAGCGCGAGGCTGGCAATGGCAAAGCCAATTGGGAAGATCGCATAAATAAAGCCGAGCATTCTTTCATCGCCGCCCAACTTCTGTTGGACGAGGAAGGGCATGGCAATACTATACGGGCCAGCGAGGGTAATGTTCGTGAATGCAAAAACGAGGACTGCAATCCACAAAAGTGGTGATGAAAATATCGTACTAAAACCGCCGCGCAGATCTTCTGTAAAATGCTTGAGGGTGAATCCGCTTTCTTCGTGGCGGGCAGGTACGGGCAGATTAAGCAGCGAAGCAACTGTCAGCGCGCCGATAAAGAAAGATAGGGCGTTGAATCCAAATGCAAAGGCCGTACCGCCGAATCCCACAGCCAGGCCGCCAATGGCAGGCCCAGCCACGCGCCCAAATTGCATACTCAAACTATTGATCGAGTTTGCGCTGGGCAGGTCATCTTCTGAAACGATCTGTTGGATCAACGCGTTATAGGCGGGCAGGAAGAATGCGTCTGCAAATCCGAAAAGAATCGCAATGACATAGATTTGCCAAAGCACGAGTTGGTCAGTAAATGCCAGCCACGCGCCGACCACCATAATAAAACAACGCGCCATGTCAGACATGAAAAGCAGCAGGCCGCGCGGCATCCGATCCACGACCACACCGCCGATCAGCACAAAAACAACCATGGGGAGTGTGCTAAAAAATAAAACTGTGCCCATCGCAGTAGCCGAGCCTGTTTTTTCCAGCACCCACCAGGCCAGCGCGATCTGAAACAAAAAATCACCGATACGCGAAAGGGTTTGCCCGAACAGCAATGCTGAGAATTTTTTGTCGTTTAATGCGCGGAATGTGGATTTCATAACAAGGCCTGTGCTGATTGATAAATAAAACGATCTTTCTTCAGTTACTGTCCCATATTAGGAAAGATGAAAGAAGGAAGATCGTTCTGAAAATCTCGTTGGATAAATGAGGAATTACTCTGTGAAAGAATCAACTGCGGCTTGCAGGGTTTCGTAATTTGGAATATTTTGCAGGAAGCCTGTAATCCCCAACACATGATAAACCTGCGGAGGCGCGCTACACAATTTTACACGTGACACTTTGAAATGCTCTTCCGCCGGGGTGTAAAGTTTATAAACTTTTTGCATGGCGCGCATACCCGCGCTGGTAAGGGTATCCACTTCGGCAAGGTCGATCAAAAGAAATCGAGTGCCTTCAGTATATGAGTCGCGGGCCGCACCAAGCAACAGCTCTTCGCTTTGGGCATCCAGCCATCCGCGCAAATGAAGCACAGTGACATGCACCTTTCCCTGTACTTGTTCCTTGATAATCTTTAAAGTAATATCCATGGCTCCTCCGGTGATGTGCTGAATTATATGTCCAATTGACTAGAATGAGAACGTTTCGCCTCGCCCGTGACCTATCACCTGCCGGCCCCGATAAAGCGTAACCTTCCCTGCGCCATAACCCCGCCACTTTCCATCCTCTTCATTGATCATCCCTGTTTGCTCGTCAATACCGATCAACGTTGCATTGGGTAACTGTTGCATAAGTTGAAACGCCCAAGTCTTTCCAAATTTATTATGATGCGGCAAAACACATGCATTGGGAATTAAATTTAATCCGCGTAACAGTTTCTTTTCGGAAGGATCATAATAATATTCGCATAAAACCATCGCCCCGGCACTGCTGCCTGCGATGACTGCGCCTTGATCATAGGCATCCATTGCAGCCTGCCAGCAAGCACTGTTGGCAAGAGTCTCTCCCAGATAGTACGGAAAACCTCCCAGCAAATAGATCAAGCGCGAGGTGCGAATAGATGCGGCCAGGGCTGCGTCGTTTGCACTCGTTGAGTCGATCACATCCACTGTGAAAATGTTTTTTGCGCCCAGGCTTTTAAACCAACGAATGCCATTGTTCCCTGCGCGTCTATGATTATTATCAGGCGCGGCGGCAGTGGGGATAATACAAATGGGAGCATCAAACCCGCCTGCAAGTTCAATGGCACGCAAATCAGGTTCAGACATGCGCCCGCCAAACTCAGAACCGCCTTCGAGTAAAAGATATCCCATCACAAATAGTTATTACAAAGGCTGAGTTTTAAACGATTGCAAGCCTTCACGCAGGTCCGCAAATACAGGGATGTTGTGCAAAAAGCCCGCGATGTTCAAGGCATAATAAATTTCAGGGGTTGTGCCTGCGAGCTTGAAACATGTTGACTTATAAGGCTCTTCAGGATGATTCTTTTCCCATTCTTTAATTTCAGCCGCAGGGGTAAAAAATTTGTAAATGACATGAAGTGCGCGCAAACCCACACTGGTAAGTATATTCAATTGACTCAAGTCGAGCAGCAGGAAGTCCGCGCCGGTATTATGCTCGTCTTGCGCATATTTTATGAGTGCGCCTTCGCTCTGCCCATCCAGGCTGCCTGCAAGCTGCAAGACACAGACATTTCCCTCCATGCGTTTGGTAATGGTCAACATATCATCCATATATCTCCTCATCTCTCATGATATTTATTTCCTCATTCTTCTCTCTATTGAGTAGAGGCCAATCGCAATTAAAAACCAAGTATTGGCATTATACATCAATCAAAAATCCCCTCGACAATACGAGAGGATTTCTTCAGAATAAAGAAAAAACAGTTTACTGACTGAGTTTTGTGGCAACAAAATCATCAAAGGTAATGTCAGTACCTGAATCCTGTTCACCACTTGCCGAAAAAAGGCCGATGCCGCCGTTGGTATATGTAGAATCAGAAACACTGTCGATCTGCTGCCCATTCACATACAAGGCAAGGCTGCCATTCGCGCAATCCAATCCAATTCTTATCAAAGAGGAGGCGGCAGCAGAGATTGCATCCGAGTTCCCCTCCTTAAGGTATTCATCCTCGCCTACAATGGAAGACTTAATGAAGGCATAATAACCATCTGCTGCAACACCGACATAGTAAAAAGAGTTAGTGCTGCTTTGTTCATTGCAAATAAATCCAAACATCGATGTCGTATCAGTGCTCGCGTTCGTCACGCTGGCTTCGAGATGGGTGTTTTCATAAACTATAGTGTCTGGTGTAGACCAGGTTACATAACGAGGCTGATACACGATCATATGCAAACCACCGTTCGCATACTCCACAGAACTGGCGCTATCTGTGCCAGTGCCCCAACCACTGCTCGTTTTTGAAAAATCATCCTTGGGCAAGGGATTAAGGATCGAATCCAAACTTGGGGCAGCACAGGCAAGTGAAGCCAGCGCAAGAACAACCACAAAACTAAAAACTTTCAAACCAGCTGATTTCATAACATTCTCCTTTTTTATAATGCGAGTCATTGTAGCATCACACCGAAATCAAAAAAGGGTACATTATTCCTATATCACTCGCCGCGCTCCACTTCCACACGCATGGAATTGCCGTCTGTGATGACCGTGATCCAACCACTGCGATCTGTACGTAAAACTGAATAGCCATCCAGCGAATCCAAAACTTCTTGATCGGGCAAACCATTCGGGTCGCCTGCTGAAACGCTCAGCACAGTTAATTCTGGATTCAAATTCTGAATCATATCCGCTGGGTTTGACGGCCCATATCCCGAATCCGCAAGCAGCAACACATCCACCTTATCGATCAGATTCCCATATTCAAGCGACGCAAACGTATCTTCGCTCACGCCAATCGGAAGCAGTGCGCGAAAATTCCCATCCTGGATGAGGAGCACGCTTCCACGCGGACCAACAGCCTGCACCTCGATAAATATGCCATCACCCAGCTCAAGCCTTTGTTCCACTTCCGCGCGGCTGACGGGGATGTTTTCATCGGCAAAGAATTTATCCAGTGTTTGAGCAGAGAATGATGCCTGCACATTTCCGCTCCATAAAACATTCTCAGGAGGGTATCTTTCCACCACACGCGGAAGCGCAGCAAGTTGTTCTTCCTGTGTAGATGCGACAATTAGCCAATCCAGTTTGCGGCTAAAGAATGGCAAGCGCCTGCCAAGCTCATCAGAAAGTTCGGTGGTACTTTCCCCGCCATTAATCAATACATTTCTGCCTTCAGGAGTTTGAATGAGTACTGCATCTGCCGAGCCAACATTCAGAAATGTAATGTGAAGCTGTCCATCACCGGTGGTTGCAGAAGCGCGCCATAAAAGAATAGTACACACAAATAAAAAGGCAATAGTCGCGGTTAGGGCAACGGTGCGAAGACGGGAACCCAAAGCAAGGAACATCTCCTTAAGGCGAGACCAGTTAAAGGTCACAGAAAAGAGCGCGATGTAAAAGCCAGTGACAAGCCAAATGGAGGAGTCCCCAAGAAAAATACTCCCGCGCGGTACACGGTCAAATAATTCCACCATGCGGATGGTATAGGTTGCGAAAGGCCATGCGACCCACGCCACAAGCTGACCCAACGGATAAATCACGAGGCTGGTAAAAACAGCCAACCCGCTCACGATCATTACTGCGGGCTGTACCGGCAGAACGAACGGATTGGCGATAAACGAAATAAGCGAGATACGTTTGAAATGATAGGCCATGATCGGAATGGTTGTGAGTTGGGCGGCGAATGTCAATGTGAAGTTGTCGTTGATGATGCGTGTGACCGCGCTGCTATCTGCCTTTGAAATTTTTGTGATTAGGCTGTTCACAAAATTAGAGAAGGGCTCTGCGTAAATAATCAAACCGAGCGTGGCAAAGAATGAAAGTTGAAAACCAACATCCCAAACAAAAAAGGGATTCCACAAACACATCATTGCGGCAACAAAAAGCAATGTGTTCAGCGCCACTTGTTTACGACCCAACAGCCGCGCGATCAATGCGACACATCCCATCACTGCCGCTCGGACCACGGCTGCTTCAGCGCCGACAAGAATAGTATATAAGATAATGCCAAGAATGGCGAACAATGCGCCAAGCCTTTCGCCAAAAAAGTTTTTGAATATTGAATAAAATGCGCTGGCAATGATGGCAATATTAAAGCCTGAAATCGCAATAATATGTGCAGTGCCTGTATTCTTAAAGGCATTCTGCAGTTCACGTGTAAGACCCGTATCCACGCCAAACAAAATACCCGCAAGCAGAGATGCCTCGGGGTCATTGAAGAGCCGATAGGTATTTTTAAGCAATTTTTCTTTTAGCGTGTAAACAGCCGTATAAAAGGCATCGCCAGCATTGCCCGGCAAGACCGTCACCTCAGCAATGGACATGTAGGAATAAATTCCTTCACGCGCAAGGAAATCACGATAGGAAAATTCTTCGTTTTCTGGCGGTGTTTTTAATTTACCCCGCACGCGCACCCGTTCACCATATTCATAAGTCACATGAGACGGCACACGGACAAGCATCAGGCCAGAGGCCTGCAGATCGCCGCTGCCTGAATCGACAGCTTCTACATTAATCTGCAAATTGGTGTACGTATCGCGATAATCTGGCGGCTTGGCCAACGCACCTGTCACCAGCATGTCATAATCGCGGTCGTTATAAAACGCGACATGGAACGCGTCAATATTTGGCTGCGCGGTCTGATAACGCCATGCGCCGGTGATAAACGCAATCAAAACAGACAAAACCAATATATATTGAAGGTTTGGGAGGGAGATTTTTTGCCGCTTAATGATCTGGCTTGTAAGAAAAGCAAGCAGTGAAATCACAAGTCCGATGCCAAGCCAAATATTTGCGGAAAAAGCAAACAAGCTCGCAAAAATGATACCCGCAATAAAAAAAAGTGAGATCCACAGCAACGGCATGGCTGGGATTGTACATTAGATTTGAACTAAGGATGATGTAATACAGAGAAACTAATTACCGATAGGGCCCGTCACCGGGGGAGCCGCCATATACAGCAACCCAGTTTGTTTCCGCATCCGGCAGGCGTGGATCTATACGCTCAGCGGATGTACATTCGCTCAAGTAAAATGGGATATGGTCCAGGTTATCATCGTCAATATTTACCGGGTATGGGCCGGCTATCTTTGGGGTACCGTATGTATCCACTACCTGGTCAATTACTGCCTCACCGCCAATATAAAGTGTGAGCGTATCGTACCCGTTCTCGCTGCTGATAATTCCAAAGTAATCATCTCCCAGGGTTTGGCTGGATTCTGCGGTTAATATGATCGTACCTGACGGAAAACTATATGGCATACGATGTTCCATATCACCTTCAGCATAGATGGGGGAAAGAATAACAGCAAAACCACGTGCCGGGATTATTGTTGAACTGGTTACCAATGACGAATCAATAACTTCCCTGGAGCGGGTGTTCCATGTAACCAAATGATCTGGAGTACCCTTTTCACCTTCATCAAAAAGCCACCAGCCCCCTACATCCACTGGTTGATCGCCATAGTTATAAAGTTCAATATATTGATTGAATTTTCTATAGTCAAGACCGCCGCATGGGTTTCCCATAATTTCACTGATCGCAATGGTAAATCCACTTGAAAGAGATAGGACTGGAGCCGCTGAAACTGGCACTGCTGCTTCAACAGCAAGCACTGAACAAATACGCTCAGTTGTATAAGGGGTAGGCGTACCTGAAGTGAATGAGACGGAGATCACGACATCACCGGGAACGTTTGGTGCCACGAAAGTAGCCGTAAGTCCCTGGCCTGTCCAAACCACATCCCCCATGGTGGCATTCCACTGAATATTTGTATTGGCTGGGATTTGCCCGTCCAATGTCAGAGCGATTTGCTGCCCAACCTGCACCAGACAGGAAGCCGGCAAAATAGCCGCCTTATTCGTTGCAACACTACCTGTAGACCCACAGGCATTTAGCAATAATACGGATATTAGAGAAAAATAATGAAAAGGTTTTATGTTCATAATCATCTTCGATGAAAAATTAAGGTTTTGCGACGACCGCTTGTAGAGAAAAAATGGAACTTTGCGAACAAAAGTTTTCCGATACACTCACGGTCATAAAGCCGCTTCCAAGTTGGTCATTAAACCTGGGACTGACCTGACAACCACGTTGTGACCCAAGGCTTTGGAAGATGGCACCAGCGTATTCCCACGAACAGGATAATGTAGCATCTTTATTAACAGAACTGGCTGTCACTGTAATTGCCTCGCCTGGCTGCACTTCAATAACACTGGATGGCTGAAAAAAACTGTCTTTACCGGATATTTGGAAATTAATGGTGACCGGGGGCTGACAGGATGGAAATACACCCCAAAAACCGATCAGGGAACCTACCCACAATAATCCCAATGCCCATATTGGCAAACCAGAAAGATACGGTTGAAGTTTTTCAGAGGAAGTGAATATTTTAACTTTTGGAATTTCTATCCCCAACCGCAAAAGCATGAGAAGTGTGGCACTTAATGTCAGGCTAAAGTAAGCCAAAGCGCTTTGCGGATTGTGGCTCTGCCCAAGCCAGGTAATAAACTGAACGGGTACAATCGTAAGACGCAAAATGATAGCCCATGCAATCAGCAGCGTAACTACGAAATAAACGGCCATTCCGGAAATAAATTCGATGGGTTTTCTGTTCATAATATCCTTTCAATTGGATTATCCCAGATGATTAAGCAATCCCTCTTTACGGCCTCTTAACAGTTATAAAATAAGCTTCGCTTATAATATCAACTAATGACAGACCCAAAACTCGTCCTTGTTACAGGCGCCACTGGCTATGTTGGCGGAAGACTCGTGCCCAAATTATTGGAGGCAGGTTATCGCGTACGCTGCCTGGTCCGTGACCCATCCCGTTTGCAGGGACGTACCTGGTTAAATAAAATTGAGATCGTTGAAAGCGACGCACTTTCGCCCGAAGGGCTCACCTCAGCAATGAAAGGTGTATCCGTCGCATACTATCTTATCCATGGAATGCAGGGTGGAAAGGTCAACGCAGAACGCGATCTGCAAGTAGCGAGAAATTTTGCTCAAGCCGCTGAAGAAGCAGGCATCGAAAATATCATTTATCTCGGCGAACTCGTTGACCCATCCGCGAATCTTTCGCCTTATTTGCGTGCGCGTCACGAAACGGGCTATTTACTTCGCTATGGAAAAGTACCCGTCACAGAACTCCGCGCAGGCATGATTGTTGGCTCAGGCAGCGCGCTTTTTGAAATGATCCGCTACCTAACAGAACGCGAGCCGCTTCTTATTTGCCCGGCCTGGTTCTTCTCACAAGCCCAGCCTATCGCGATCAGAGATGTGCTTTCTTATTTAGTAGATGCGCTCAAGACGCCAGAGAGTATGGGTTGCGTAATTGAAATTGGCGGCCCATCACGCCTCACATATGCAGATATGCTTTTAGCATATGCAAAAGAACGCCACTTAAAACGATGGCTTATCCCCACTCCATTTTATGCGCCAAAGCTTTCAGCATATTGGGTACACATGGTCACGCCTATTCATTGGCGGATAGTAGCGCCACTGATCGAAGGCCTGCGCGCAAAACTTATCGTCCGCGACGATGCAGCGAAAAAACTTTTTCCACACATTAAACCAATTGACTTTCAAACCGCCGTTCACCTTGCGCTTGGCCGAATCCAACGAGATAATGTGGAAACAAGCTGGGCTGATGCGCTGGTCACTGTGTTGGGTGATTTCAAACCTTATCAATTCACAGTCGAAGAGGGTATGTTCATTGAACGCAGAAAGGTTCTGCTTGATCTCAGCCCTGAAGCCGTTTTCCGTGCCTACACAGGAATTGGCGGCGAACGCGGCTGGTTGTATATGAACTGGGCATGGGCGCTGCGCGGCTGGATGGATAAAGTCATTGGCGGCGTGGGATTGCGACGCGGACGACGTCACCCCGATGAACTCCACGCGGGCGAAGCTCTTGATTTTTGGCGTGTTGAAATTGTCGAGAAAAATACAAAAATGCGCTTGCTCGCTGAGATGAAAGTACCAGGCAAGGCCTGGCTTGAATTTGAATCACAAAAACAGGATGATAAAACTTTACTGATCGTAACTGCCTACTTTGCACCGCATGGTTTAAGTGGATTTTTATACTGGTACGCGATGTGGCCTTTCCACAAATTCATCTTCGACGGACTCGCCCGCAGACTCGCATCACGCGCGCGAGTGCTTGCTCATTCGTATTAGTCATTTATTGAGTCTGATAGATTTTTCCCTCAAAGACAAACCCACATGCCTACTCTTTTATATATCTTCCTCCCACTTTTTGGATACCTTTGCGGCTCACTCCCATTTTCCATCTGGGTTACGCGCTTTGTCAAAGGTGTGGATGTGCGTAATGCTGGCTCAGGCCATGCAACCACCACAAACACGATTCGTCAGGCTGGGTTTGGCTGGGGTGCTCTCGTATTTGTTCTGGATATCGCGAAGGGATTTATTCCAACCTATTTTGCTTTGCAAGTCAGTCGGGAGAATGCCTTTTATTTAGTCCCTTTGACTGCTGCATTTGCAGTGATCGGTCATTGCTGGCCGCTCTTTGCACAATTCCGCGGAGGGATGGGGTTGGCAACCGCCGGCGGAACGTTTCTTGCAGTAAACCCTCTGGCTTTCTTCATTTGCCTCGGCCTTCTTATACTTTTGGTTTTGGTAATTCGTCATTCGGCACGTGCAAGTGTGGCAGCAGGTATTCTTGCTGCGCCAGCTTTATGGCTTTTCAATATTCGTGATATTGCGTTTTGGCTAACCGTAGGCACCGGGCTGGTGATCGCGGTCAGATTCTTAATCGATTGGAATCGAAAGTATCGCGAGCTATGGTTGGACCGTGAGAACGAAGGAAAAAATTCGGGCTGAGATATTCCTCGTTGGTGAGAAGCAGTTTCAGGCGAGAAATGAAGCGAGTATAAAAAGAGCCTCAGTTTAAAACTGAGGCTCTAATCATCTCCCAATAACCAATCCAATATCCCTGATTTCTTTTTTACAACTTCTTCCAGCTTCGGCATGGACAGGATCACCACGGTAATATTATCGTGGCCGCCGCGCTCATTGGCCATGTTGACGAGGGTCTCTGCCGCAGATTTCATATCGCGCTTCGAGCGGACAGTCTTCAGGATCTCATCATCCCAAACCAGATCAGTCAATCCATCGGTACACATCAGGATGGTATCGCCAGGCTCAAGGTGAAATCCCTGATTGTTCTCCGACTCTTCATCGCTCTCTTCGTTATCAATTCGCAAACGAAAATCCACATTGGGTAACTTAAGCCCGCCCAAATATCTGCGAATAACGTGTACGTTCGGATGATTGTGCATTTGCTCTGCGGTGATGATGCCTTTTTCATAAGCTTCCTGCACCCAGGTATGGTCAATGGTTAATCGTTGGATTTGCTTGCTGCGTAAAAGGTAAATTCGCGAATCACCCACATACGCAGTAAAGAGTTTATTCTCGATCACCCAAACACATGCACAGGTTGCACCCATGCCTTCTTCTTCATCATTCCCCGCCGAGTGTGCCGAAATAGCCTGGCTTGCATCGTGAATGGCGGTCTCAAGAATTTTTACGGGTTTCTTTGCATTGCTTTCCGCCACCCCCATGGTAATGTAATTTACGGCCAGTTCTGCTGCCACTTCGCCTGCGCGATGTCCGCCAATTCCATCAGAGACAATTGCAAAGAGCGCTGGGCGCGCATCATCCTTGCTCAGTTGGAACGATGAGACCGCATAACGATCTTCATTATTCTTGCCAGACATGCCGGCATGACTGATTGCGGCTACGTGTAAATGGGCTAGCGTGGAGCGAATCATTCTTCAGAATTTAGAATTGTGATCTTCGGTTTTGATGTGGCTGGCGGCAAATTAACCATGAAACGATACATTAGTTGACCAAAGTTTACCATATCCCCATGCGCCAGCCGATAGCCCTCACGGGGGATAGGTTCGTAGTTTACCCACGTACCCGCCAGGGAATTGTTATCCTGAAGCAGGAAACCGCCATCATCGGTCAACCTGAGCCGCGCATGTATCGATGAAATGGATGGGTCATCCATGATCTGTGTACATTGCACAGGGTCTGTGCCAAATACGTTTTCTTTTTCCACAACCTGGATGGGAGTGATTGCGGCAATTTGACCGTCTGCATTAATCCGCATAAACGATGCAACTGCATCCCTCTTCGCTTCTTTTTTGGACTTTGTTTCTGTTCCGGCTTTCTTTGAGAGTGCGCGCCTCTTTTTGGTTTTTACATCAGAGGCTGCGCTCAATGGCGACGCCAATGGTTCTTCCATCACGGTCAGCACAGACTGTGTCAGCGGGTCAGCATCAACACGGCGCGCTTCCTGGGCAGCTTGAAAGGTCGGGATGCGGAAGCGTCCGCTGATAAGAATGAAGAAGAGCACCAAGCCCGCTAGAATAATCGAACTAAATGTAATGGGTGTACGATACTTTGCCAGGAATGCAGCCGGGCCGCTTGGCGGCTTAATGATGGTTACATTAATCGGAACTGCCATGCTGGCTTTGCTTAATCCAAGGATGTCCACCGCTTCAACGACGATCAGATGGTCAGCGCTGGTTGTGTATGCGGCGAGGTCCCATGTGAACTCATTGAAAGGCTCAACGGTATTCTCATCTGCGATCAGGCCGTCTACATATAAAGTTGTACGGGTCAGCGGACGTTTATGGCCGTCTGGAAACTCAACGATGATCTCGATCTGATGCGCGGCGGGCAAAAGGACTTCGGTGTTGAATGGGTCTTCCGGCGGGGCCTGACGCGTAATCTGAAATGCAGATGCAACCGGGAACGGGTTAGGCGGTTGAATATCCACATTGAATGCCTGCTGACCGGAGATCAAATCACCAGAGGATAATTTCACCTGCACGCTGATACTATGATCACCCGCTGATTTTAAGCGGGATGTGTACGAGAGAGCATAAATTCTTCTCAAAGGCGAAAAATAAGATTCGGGATCAGGGAAGCGTTCTTCCCCTGAAAATTGGAACATGGCGCCGCCCGTTTGGATGGCCATGTTATTAAATATCGCCGCACTTGTTGTAGTGAAGGTTGTATCTGCATCCACATACCAAATAAAAATATGAATGTTATTTTCAACTGCACGTTGGATGTATTGATCCATGGCCGAGGCCAGGTTGGGATCATCCATTTGCGGGGTGATGAAAAGAATGGCGCGCTTCATCCCCGAACGCGGGGTCTGCTCGCTGACCGTATCAATGGCAATGGATAGAGATTGCAAATTAGGTGTGGCTGTACGGAAATCAGGCTGAAAGTTATTTAATCCCACAACAAAATCTGCGGCGTTGGCATGGCTGATCACAGAGCCAGCCTGGCTGACAAGACTGTAATCGTCAGGCAGGTCAGCGGGGCGGCTTGTCGCCCATTGTGTCAATACCTGTGACAGACGTTGAAAGCGCGAGAACCCATTCGCATTCCGCGCATCCAAGGGCGTACCTTGATTAACCGCCACAACCAGTTGCAACGGCGTCGCCATCTCGGTTAGTGAATCAATCGGAAGTGGCTGTCCGTCTTCGATAACAGTAACAGATTCAGGGATGAGTCCCGAAGCGAAAATGCCTTGAGCGTCGAACACATCCAAAAGTGCAGAAACAGTTGGAAAAGCAGAGACATCCGCAGGGTAAAGATCTGCAGAGGCAAGGTTTGTTTGTTGGGCGCGCACACTGGGTGCCGAGCCAAGAAAAAGACTCAGGCTAAGAAGCAGGGCAAAAAAATTACGCATTTGCCTCAATGATAACAGGAGTATTTTCCTTGGGTGTGGCGAGACGCATAAAGGTCAGCGCCCATGCAGATTGAATATAAGCAGTGACAACGCCATTGAAGAAAATAAGCACAGGCATATATGCTGCACAGCAAGCCAGAGCAATATATAGAGGTGTAAGGGATTGTCGTAATGCCCCGGCCCCAATAACAAGAGGAATAACAGCAATGATAATTGGAAGCGCAACGACCACACTGATAATTGCACTGCCAATGCCAAGGATGAGTGCCATAACGATCATCGGCCCCGCATTAGATTTGACAATCTGCCATCCGCGTTTGAAACCATCCAACATGCCGAGATCTTCCAACACAATGGCGGCTTGTGCCTGCTCGATCACAATCAAGAGAACCCAGCCAACTGGAACGAGGATGCAGAAAATAGGGAGTAAACATACAAAACCAATGCCAGCCGTGACCACCCCCAGCAAAATGAGCGGAATGAAGATGATAAAGAAAGCGAGACCAATGAGAAAGTTCAAGCCAAAGATGCGTCCAAAATAAGGCATACTCTCAGACCAAATTTCGCCAAAAGCTAAACTCTGCACGCCACTCTCAGCTTTATATGTTCCTTTGATCAGGCCGATCCTGCCCATCATGCCCAGGGCATAGAAAATAAAAGAAAGCAAAATGATCGCTAAAGCAACTGCGATAATGATCCATAGATTTTTATCCAGAAACTGGGTAAAACGGCTCATCACCTGTTCAAGCTGATCTGAAGAGAAGGGATTATTTCCATTGGGTCTCGTTTGATAGCCCCTGCTGCCCCCGCCCCCAGTGCTGCCCCCACTGCCCCGAGCACAACTTGCCAGAATACCAAAGATCCAAAGGACCTTGTATTTCCAAATATTTTGCCATGCCCGTGTGAGTATTTCGCCGAAGTTGAAATTATTCATAACGCCTCCTCAATGCCAAAACCGCAATCGTAAATCGCCTCACTCCCATTCAATTGTCGCAGGCGGCTTACTGGTAATATCATACACCACCCGATTGATTCCTTCCACCTCATTCACGATCCGATTTGCCACTTTTGCGAGCAGTTCATGCGGCAGGCGCGCCCAGTCGGCGGTCATAAAATCCTCGGTGGTCACTACGCGTATTGCGGCGGCTTCCTGGTATGTTCGCATATCGCCCATCACGCCCACAGATTTCACGGGCAGTAAAACCACAAATGCTTGCGAAGCCGTACCGCCTTTTCCTAAAAAGCCTTCTTTGGATAATTCCTCTTGCAGGATAAAATCCGCCGCCCGCAAACGGGAGACACGCTCAGGCGTACACTCCCCGAGACAGCGCACGGTCAAGCCCGGACCTGGGAACGGCTGCCGCCACACGAGGCTTTCACTCAGCCCAAGCGCTTCGCCCACCAACCGCACTTCATCTTTAAATAAATAACGTAATGGTTCAACGAGTTCAAATTCCATATCCTCGGGAAGTCCGCCCACGTTGTGATGAGACTTGATCTTTTCGGCCTTGCTTCGATCTGGCCCGGAGGATTCAACCACATCGGGATAGATCGTGCCTTGCACTAAAAATCTTGGTTTCCCCACGCTTTTTGCTTCCCGCTCAAAAATGCGGATAAATTTTTCGCCAACGATCTTTCGTTTTTGTTCAGGGTCTGTAATGTCTTTCAACGCGCCGAGGAAATCTTCGCTGGCATCTACTGTAATTAACTCAACACCCAATCCGCCGCGTAACGCAGAGGCAACCTGTTCGCCTTCTTTATGGCGCAGCAAACCTGTATCGACAAAAACTGTCACAAGCTGGTCTCCAATCGCTTTATGCACCAAAGCCGCCGCCACTGTTGAATCCACGCCGCCACTGACTGCTGCAAGCACGCGCTCCTTGCCGACCTGTTCGCGAATCTGTTTGACACTTGCTTCAATGATGGATAACGGAGTCCAGTCAGGGATGACATTACAAATATCAATCGCAAAATGTTTGAGTAGTTCAGTCCCATTCGGGGTGTGATGCACTTCGGGGTGGAATTGCACGCCAAAATATTTTCTCCGCATATCACCCATTGCCGCGAAGGGACTGTTTCCTGATTTCGCCAGGGCAACAAATCCATCGGGCATGCGCGTGATTCTATCACCATGAGACATCCATACTTGCGAAAGCACAGACAAAATGGAAGGCATCAATGGTTCTATGATTGCAGGCCCATATTCACGTTCAGAAGAAGGGCTGACTTCGCCGCCGAGGGCGTGAGTCAAGGCTTGCATGCCATAGCAAATGCCGAGAATGGGCAAACCTGTTTCTAGAATAAATTTTTGAATATACGGTGCATCTTTTTCATAGACGGATTTTGGTCCGCCGGAGAGGATGAAGCCTTTGGGATGAATCGAGAGAATTTTCTCCTGCGGAGCGTCCCATGGGAATAGCTCACAATACACATTTGCTTCACGCACACGCCGCGCAATGATCTGCGCGTATTGCGAACCGAAATCGAGAATTGCAATAGAATTCATAAATATTAATCCCGTAGGGGCGGGGTGACCCCGCCCCTACTCTGAAATGAGATGAAAATGCAAATGTGGAAAATCCTGATACTCTCCGCCATTCACGATGAGACGATAGGCCTGCAAATGAAATTCGTCCACTAGGCTTTGCACGGTGGAATATAAGTCGATGAGGAAGGTGGTGTCGGCAGGGTCAAGTTGCGCCAGAGATGCGACTTCGCGTTTGGGTACGATCAGCACGTGAAACTTATAGCTGGGAGAAGGATGATGAAACGCAAGCAGGCTTGAGGTCTCACGCAGACGCGTGACTGGGATGAGGAAACTCATATGGGCGAAGATCCATCCGATGCATTGAATGATAATCGGAATTCGAAATAGCCGCTTCATCAAAAAAAACGTTTCAACTTTTTGAGAGTTGAAACGTTAATCCACAAATGTGATCTTGCCGTTATCCAGTGATGCAATACACGCCAGCGATTCGATCTGTACGCCCACTGGTTTGAGAGCTTCACGCCCGCCTTCGAAATCTTTTTCAATGAGTGCGCCAATGCCAACAATTTGCGAACCTGCGGCTTCTGCCAAACGTACCAAACCAAGGATTGTTGCGCCTGAAGCGAGGAAGTCGTCAATGATTAAAACTTTTTCATTATTAGCAAGATACTCTGGCGAGACAATTAACTCAACCATGCGTCCTTTGGTATGCGAAGGTGCGAGGGTGAGATAAACCTGGTCGGGCATGGTAACTGGCTTTGACTTGCGCGCATAAACAACAGGCAGACCGAGATGCAGACCTGTGGTCAGCGCAGGAGCAATGCCTGAGATTTCGGCGGTGAGAATTTTGGTCGCGCCCACATTTGCAAAACGTTTTGCGAATTCACGTCCGCAGGCATCCATCAAAGCCGGGTCCACTTGATGATTAACAAAGCTATCCACCTTTAGAATTCCATTCCCCAGAATTTGACCGTCTTTCGAGATTCGGTCTTTCAATAATTGCATAACGCCTCCACATTGCCTAGACAGATTTTTAAGGATTGTACAACGTGATAAAGGGATTTGCCAGAGGGAAATATTGCTTCTCACAGCTAATCCACGATTAAGGTCATAAAAAAGTCTGTGTTAGAATTCTGAGAGTGAATCACAAGAAAATTTTATTGTTGGCGTCCAACTCGCCGCGCCGCAGGCAATTACTTGCACTTGGGAACTGGGAATTCAATATCACCGTCTCTGATGTGGATGAAAGTCAACTGGCTGGCGAGTCCGCGAATGAATACGTTTTACGGCTGGCACAAGCCAAGGCATTGGCGGTGGTTCAAATAGCCGACCCCGAAGCCATTATCATCGGTTCGGATACGGCGGTAATAGATGGCAATGAGATTCTCGGCAAGCCCAAGGACGAGGCAGATGCCGAACGAATGCTCAAGCAATTGCGCGGACGCACGCATCAAGTTTATACAGGCATAGCCATCTATCGTGTACGTGATGGAAAAATGGTAACTGAGTTGTGCATCACTGACGTCCCCATGCGCCCATATTCTGATGACGAGATCAAGGCTTATCTCCAAACTGGCGACCCAATGGATAAAGCCGGTGCTTACGCAATTCAACATCCTGATTTTCAACCCGTTGAATCCATGCGCGGATGCTACGCAAGCGTAATGGGATTACCCATGTGTCACGTGTTGCGCAATTTACAAAAGCTTGATGTTCAGCCACTGGCAAATGTACCCATAAATTGTCAAAGCTTATTAAAGTATGAATGTCCCGTTTCGGGCGCGATCCTGCGCGGCGAATCGAATGGATAAGTGAAAGGAACCGAATGAAATTTTTACGCTGGATAAACATTGTTGTAATACTGACATTTCTCGCGGCTTGCGGTTCAGGTGGAAATGGGCCGATCACGAATATTTTTTCGCCCGCCACTCCCACCTCATCTCTGCCCACCCCGCCGGTCACGATCATCCCCGCGCCTAATGCTGAGGCAGCCGTCACAGCATTTTTTCAGGCGTTACAAAAAGACGATTACGAAAGCATGTACGCCATGCTGGCCAAGGCCAGCCGGGATGCGGTCACCATGGAAGATTTCTCCAAGCGCTGGAATGATGCGCTTAACAATATGAGCGCATCCAGTATTGAATACGTGATCAACTCATCCCAGATCAGCCCATATAACGCCGAGGTTGGCTACAGTATTACATATAAAACCGTATTGGCTGGTGATCTTCAACGCAACATTGTGATGCGCCTCGCCAACGAAGATGGGGCATGGAAAGTATTATGGGACGATGGCCTGATCATGCCAGAACTTGCAGGTGGCAATATTCTAAAAATGGATTACAGCATCCCCGCGCGCGGAGACATTTATGACCGTGAAGGGAATCCGATCGTTACCCAATCCGATGCGCTTGCGTTCGGCATCCAAACCGATCAAATTGACGAAGACCTGCGCGGAACCTTAACCGCAGAACTTGGCAAGCTTTGCGGGTTTGATCCCATTTATATCAATAATCTAATCGATGCAAGCGGACCGGGTAATTATCTATCCATGTGCGAAGCCTCGCGAACAGAAGCTCAACGTTTGTTGTCGATCAACCCCGGTGGATTGGTTGTCCAGGAATATAACTCGCGTTATTACAACAGCACCGGCCTCGCACCTCAATCTGTTGGGTATACCCAGCTCATTTCTCCAGAACAACTCGATTCTTATCGCCGCCTGGGTTATAACGGGAGCGAAAAGGTTGGGCAATCTGGTGTTGAAAAATGGGCGGAAGATTATCTGGCCGGTAAACATGGCGGCACGCTGCAAGTGGTTGGCCCCGGTGGGCAGATCGTCTCCACGCTCGGGCAAAGCAGCCCGCAAGCCGCAGACTCGGTTTATTTGACCATCGACAGCAACATGCAAGCCAATGCCCAAAAAGCAATTGAATTTTTCCGTGGCGCGATCGTTATCATGGAAGTCAACACAGGCCGCATTATCGCCATCGCATCGGCTCCTGATTTTGATCCAAATGTGTTTGAACCTCAAAACCCGAATGTGGGCAGCGCTGATCTGGATACAAACCAGCCGCTATTTAATCGCGCTTCGCAGGGACAATATCCGCTTGGCTCGGTGTTCAAAGTAATTACTACAGCCGCTGCATTGGAATCCGGGCTATATACAAAAGATTCACCTTATGACTGTAAATATGATTTTTTAAGATTGCCAGATCGTCCCCTTTACGATTGGACCTACTCACATTGTCAGGATGCAATCGCCGCTGGGGATGCCTGTAATACATCGTCTACTAAACCGTCGGGCTTGCTCACATTGCAGCAAGGTCTGATGCGCTCATGCAACCCATATTTCTGGGAAATTGGCTGGGACCTGTTCACAAACTGGAACCGCGGTTCTGATATTGCCAACATGGCACGCGGCTTCGGCCTCGCATCCAAAACTGGTATTGATGAAATAGAAGAAGAAAGTGGACAAATCCTTGACCCAACCAGCCAATACGATGCCGTCAACCAGGCAATTGGACAGGGCGATGTTCAGGTGACGCCTTTGCAAGTGGCAAGATTTATGGCTGCCATCGCAAACGGCGGGACCTTGTACAGGCCGCAGATCGTTGAGAGAATCCAACCGATCGAAGGAGACCCTAAACTTGTCTTCCGCCCGGAATCAAACGGCACACTCCCCCCACGCTCAGAAAATTTAGATGTCATCCGCGAAGCCTTATTAATGGTCACACAAAATCCGCGTGGAACAGCCCATTTCAATTTGCGTGGCCTGCAATTTGACGTGGCCGGCAAGACCGGTACCGCCGAATCAGGCAATGGAAAATCACATGCCTGGTTTGCTGGCTATACATTGAACGAAGCCAATACCGGCCTGCCCGACATTGCCATTGCCGTAATCGTTGAAAATATCGGCGAAGGTTCAGAATACGCCGTACCTATCTTCAGAGCCATGGTTGAATCATATTATTATGGCAGTCCGCAAAGAATTTACTATGATTTCGGTCCCATCGGCGAGCCGCCTTATACACCCACTCCATTTGGCGGCGGACAGCCGTAAAACCTAACAGGTAACTATTTGACAAATGAAAATCAAAAACGTGGTTTGATCGTCAAGGCCCAATCTGGTTTCTTTACAGCAGAAACCGGGGAGGGCCTGATTGTTTGTCAACTGCGCGGAAAGTTGAAACAAGGCCGGGCTGTTGGCGATATTGCCGCATTAGGTGATTATGTGCATCTTACGGTTTTGGCAGATGGTTCCGGGGCAATTGAAAATGTTGAAGAGCGCAAGCAGGCCATCGTCAGGTTGGATCCGCGGCCTCAGGGAATTTATCAACAAGTATTACTGGCGAATGCCGATCAGGCCATATTTGTTTTCGCGTGTGCAAATCCGAATCCAAAATTAAGAATGCTGGATCGTTTTTTGGTCATTACTGAAAAACAAAAGATACCCGCTGTGATCATCGCAAATAAAATTGACCTCGTTGAAAATGCAAAAGAGCTGTTTCGTGTTTACGAGTCAATTGGCTATCGCGTGATCTACACTTCCACAAAAACAGGTGCGGGTGTGGACGAATTAAAATCACAGTTACAAAATAAAGTCAGTGCGCTGGCAGGACCAAGCGGTGTTGGAAAATCCAGTTTGTTGAATATGATTCAATCCGGACTCGGACTTGCAGTGAATGAAATCAGCACAGCTATGAATAAAGGCAGGCACACCACCGTAACGCGTCAAATGTTCGCATTGGATGGCGGCGGATATGTGGCCGACACACCTGGTTGGAAAAGCCTCGCGCTTTGGGATACCGAAGCCGAAGAGATGGATGCGTATTTCCCTGATCTGCGTGATCTTGTGCCGCACTGTCAGTTCAGCGATTGCTCACATAAACATGAACCGGGCTGTGCCGTACTGGCCGCGTTGAAAGCAGGCACGGTGCATCCTGAAAGATATGAGTCTTATTTGAGATTGCGCGCTGGACAGGAGTGAGGGCGATTTTTTGATTTACGATTTGCGATTGGTGGTCAAGTAGGTATCAAGACCACCATGGCTTTCTCAAAGTAGGTTGACAAATCCATAACATGTCTTTGCGAGGCGGTTTTTGCCGAAGCAATCTCCTCTTTAAAGGGTGAAACTTTTGAAACTGGGGATTGCTTCATCGCACAGAACGCTCCTCGCAAAGACATTTTTCGACTTTGAGAAAGCCGTATCAAGACCACGATTGATACTTGACACCTGATACCTGACGCCTGATACTTAATCAATGATTTCCAATTGGAATATGCTTGGACACGAATGGGCTGTGGATATGCTCCGGCAGCACGCTGCACGCGGAGAAGTTCGCCACGCGTATCTTTTCTGCGGACCTCCCGGCCTGGGCCGCCGCACATTGGCATTGCGCCTCGCTCAAGCATTGAACTGCACGAACCCCATTGCAGACGGTGAACCTTGCGGTCAATGCCGCGATTGCAAACAAATCGAAGCGATGCAGCATCCAGACATGAATGTGATCCAGGCGGACTCTGAAGGCGGGACTCTCAAAGTGGATCAGGTGCGTGAAGTACAGCATTCGCTGTCACTGAAACCGTATCAAGCAAAATATCGCGTGGCCTTGTTCTTAAGATTTCAGGAAGCCAACGACAACGCCGCGAATGCATTGTTAAAAACCCTTGAAGAAGCACCCGCTCATGCAATCCTTTTATTAACCGCTGATAACCCCGAACAACTGCTGCCAACAATTGTCTCGCGCTGCGAAATATTACGCTTGCGCGCATTGCCTTTCAAAACCATTGAAGCGGATTTGCTCTCGCGAGGTCTGGACGAAGAACGTGCAAGGCTGTTGAGTCATATTTCTGGCGGGCGCCCCGGTTATGCGCGAAAACTCGTTGACGATTTCAGCCTGCTTGAAAAACGTGAAGAACGCCTGGATGATCTGCAAACTTTACTGCACGCACCACGCGTGGAAAAATTCTCCTACGCTGATAAACTTTCAAAAGACAAGGATGCCATGCGTCAGGCCATTATGATCTGGCTTTCCTACTGGCGGGATGTAATGCTGCGTGCAGCGCAGGCCGAGACGACCCTCGTCAACATTGATCGCAACATGGAAATTGAATTCCTCGCAAGCCGACTGGACTTATCCATTGCACGGCGTGTGGTTGGCGAGCTGGAGTCCGCACTGGAGAAGATGGATAAGAATGTGAATTCAAAGCTGCTTGCTGAAGTCTTATTATTGGATTGGCCAAAAGTTTAACAGTAGCGCGCACAAATAATTTTTCCTTCAAAATGGAGAATACAAATGAATGAGATCATCACATCAGCAGAATCGCCCACGATTTTAACTTTTGAAGATAATATTCTGGAATGCTTCTTCATGGACGGCAGCACCCGCCTCCATACTATTCACATTAAGGGGATCGAACTAAGCACAAACAACAACGGCAAGCATCTCCTGACCATTCAACTGAAGCACAAGAGTCTTTTTATCAACGCGGATGAAAAACCGCTTGAAGAAGTAAAGGCATTGGTCGGGCAAATAAAGCAGTCGATGACCAAATAGACTTTAGAAATTTTCAACCAACCTTATTTGTGAAAATGCGCCCTACCGCTTTGTCATCAAATACATTTACAATTTCCCTGATTGCAATATCCATTGCAATTCAATTTCTCTGGTTAAACTATACTCATTACACTGAAGAAGATGCATTCATAACATTCCGCTACGCAGAACAAATAGCAAGGGGTAATGGTTTCGTATATAACATCGGCGAACCTATCTATGGGACAACAACTCCGTTATATACCCTTCTGCTTGCTTTTTGGCTGAAATTTATATCCACTAATATCCTGCTTGGGGCAAATACAATAAACCTGCTGGCGGCTTCCGCAATTCCACTGGTCACATGGAAAACACTGAAGCTTTTGCAAAGGTCAAACGCTGAACAAACCTTCACATTAATCGCCTTAATGCTATCGTCAAAATTGATCTACATGAATACTCAGGGAATGGAAATTTCCCTGAGTATTTTCCTGCTTGCAAGCTCCTGGTATGCCTGGATAAAAGACAAACCAATATGGACAGGTCTGTTGTGCGGTTTGCTGCTATGGGCAAGGATCGATACTGTTTTTTGGTTGATGATCCTAATACTTGTAACGATGGTCGAAAATAGAAAAAATGCAATCATCATCGGAGCTATAGCGGCGATCACCTACCTTCCATGGATAGTTTATGCAGCCGCCTATTTCGGGTCACCTATTCCATATACTGTAACCGCAAAATGGGTTGCTTATAGCCTGTTTGACCAAACGCCTTACATCAATCATCTGGGAACCGTCCTAAGATACCTTTCCCCTTTCCGAGAGCAAATCAACCTGCAATGGCTGGGCACCTTGCTCATAATGGGAGTTGCCAGTTGGGGAATATGGAAAAACAGATTATTTCGAGATAGATCTTTTTACATCCTCATCATTTTCGTGCTATTTGAAATTTCGCGCCTGACTTTGACTCGCGCCACCTTCTTCAACCGATATTTCATCCCGATCCTATGGGCAAGTTTGATCTTGTTCGGTATGGGATTGGGCACATTATGGGATAAATTAAAAACGAATCCAACAACCAGAAAAATATTTTTATCCCTGGTCATTCTATGGGCTATTGCTCAAATTATCAGCGGGATTTTATTTGCTCGATCTGTGAGGGAAAGGCAATTTTTTCGTCACGAGTCCTCGCTTAAGGCAATGGGATTGTGGCTCAAGAGCAATACATCTCCTGAGAGCACAGTTCTGCTTGAGCCCTTGGGATATGTAGGTTATTATTCCGATAGAATCATGATCGATGAGGTTGGGTTGGTTACCCCGGCGGTAACTGAATTAAAACGTCAACGAATTAACGCCAATGAGTACGCATCCGTCTTTCAGCCTGATTATTTTGTGGCCCACTGCGGCGAGACGGTTCGTTTACAATCCGTTCCAGAACAAACCTATCGTCTAATAAAAACATTTAATCCACTTAATTTTGAAGCAGGAGCGTTATATTCTTCAGATCTACCCAGAAGCTCCTGTTATCAAATTTGGAAAAAGAATTAGAGAATAACCACTGGAGGTAATTATGTGCCGAAGCATCAAACCCTTGCGCCTGCCAGACCGCCCCGCCACAGAGCAGGAGATTCAGGAAGCGGCGCTGCAATATGTGCGAAAAGTCAGCGGATATCGCAAGCCTTCCAAAGCAAACGAAGAGACTTTCAACAGAGCCATTAATGAAATCGCCGAAGCGACGAAAAAGATGCTGGGGAATATAGGCGCCAAGGTAAATGAAGCGTGAACGTTAAATTTATTCTACCTAATCTCGGAATAGGATAAATATTCCTGTTATTTTATAAGGAGAAATCGTGTCCATCGACCCCTCTTACAACCAGCTCAACCGCGCATCCACGGAGCGCATCAAAAAATTAGCCGCCAGCCTTAGCGACGAAGAAATGCAAACTCGAGTCGGCGAGCACTGGACAGTAGCCATTGCATTGGCACATCTCGCGTGGTGGGACCGTCGTGTGATGTACGTGTTGGATATGACCGCGAAAAACGGTAAGTTGTTCATTCCTGAAATCGATATTATCGTGAATGATTTATCCCTGCCGTTGTGGGCAGCTATTCCCCCATACAAAGCAGCGCGCATTGCCATTGAGACATTAGAAGACCTGGATAAACAGATCGAAATCTATCCGCAGGTATTGCTTGAAGAAATCTACAACCACAACAAACGCTGGGTTGTGCGTGCTTTGCACCGCAATGAACATCTTGATGAAGTCGATGCTGCGCTGAAAAACCGATAGTCATGCCAAAATATATCGCCTTCCTGCGCGCGATCAATGTTGGCGGACACAACGTCAAGATGGATATTTTACGTCAACTGTTTGAGTCGCTTGGTTTTTCCAACGTGGAGACTTTTATTGCCAGCGGTAATGTCATTTTTGAATCTTCAGCAAAGAACACAGTTACCTTGGAAAAGAAGATCGAGTCTAAACTTCTTGAAGCGCTTGGGTACGAAGTAGCCACATTTATCCGAACCACTTCAGAGCTGGTGGATATTGCGAAGTACAAACCCTTTAAACAAGGTGATCTGGATGCAGCAACAGCACTCAACATCGCCTTCATCGCCGAGTCGCTAGATAACCAATCTACGAAAAAATTGATGGCATGCAAAAGCGATATTGACGACTTCCACGTCCATGGGCGAGAGGTCTATTGGCTGTGCTTGAAAAAGCAAAGCGATTCAAAATTCTCGAATGCTGTGCTTGAAAAGGCAACTGGCAGGCGTTCTACTTTACGTGGCGTGAGCACAGTTCAAAAAATAGCTGAGAAATATTCGAAATGTTATTAGAAAGAAAACCAGGCGTATAATTTATAAAATCATATTCCAAGTTTTCAAGGAGGAAGGCATGATCATTTCGGTTTTGCAAAAACAAGGACACGTACCCGTTAGTGTAATCAGTCTTGATGGCCGCCTGGATGGACAAAACTATCAGGAGTTAATCGCCAAGGGACAGGAATTGTATAGCGCAGGCACCCGTGATATTTTACTGGACCTGGCCAAGCTAACCTATGTCAGCAGCGCAGGGATGGTGGCATTCCATAATATTGCGCTTATGCTACGCGGCGAAGCACCTCCCAGCCCCGATCAGGGCTGGAGCGCTTACCGATCCATGGGACGCAGCAGCAGTAAAGGCGATACTCAGGAACATTTCAAGCTGCTTAACCCTCAACCCGAGGTGGAACATATTTTGGATATGGTGGGATTTAATACGATCTTCAAAATATTCAAAGATATGGATGAAGCAGTAAATTCATTTTAGCGTGTATATTACTCAATTGCCTCACGCAGCTTGCGTGCCAGTTTTCCAAAGTGCGGCGTATAACGAATATCGTCTTTTCTTGGACGTGGAAGGTCAACTTCCACGTCCAATTTTATTTTACCGGGGCGCTGTGTTAATACCAGAACCCGGTCTGCAAGAAATAATGATTCATTGATTGAATGTGTCACCATGATGACCGTCTTCTGTTTTGCCTGCCAGATGCGTGAAAGCTCCGTCCACATGCGTTCGCGGGTAATCGCATCCAGCGAACCAAAAGGCTCATCAAGCAGAAGCAGGTCAGGGTCATGAATGAGTGCGCGCGCAATCGCCACGCGTTGCGCCATCCCGCCTGATAATTCGCGCGGCCACGAGTCTTCAAATCCATTTAAACCAACCAACTCAACCATTTCCTGTGCTTTCATACGCGCCTGCACAACATCCATGCCTTCCAATTCAAGCGGAAGTTTGATGTTATCCATTACGGAACGCCATGGCATAAGATTGGCCTGTTGAAAGACCATGCCAATTTGAGGATGCTCGTTGCGAAGAAAGCTGACCTGTCCCGAAGTGGGCGGCAAAAGACTCGCAAGTACTCTTAAGAGCGTGGTCTTCCCAGAACCCGATGGCCCAAGAAAACAAATGAATTCACGCGGACGCACCTCAAAAGAAATATCATCAAGCGCGCGTAATCCACCGTTGTTATCAGGAAAGACAACGGAAAGATTTTTAACAGTAAGTGTGGGCTGGGTAATCATATAGTTTTATGTCATTGCGACGAAGCAGTCTCCTCGCAATGACATATATTTATTTAGGGAATGAATTCGTTCGTATACGCTTTTGTTAAATCTACAGGCGCAGGGATAAGCGCCATCTTTACGATCAAGTTATTCATATTCTCCCAGGCTTGCGGATCTGAGTAACCGATTCGATCTGCCTTCCAAAAACCAATTGTAGTATTAAGAATTTGCATTTGCAAATCTTTATTTTGATCCGCAAGGTTTTCCACATATTTCGTGCTGATCGTATAAGCCTCTTCAGGGTTTGCAATCGTATCCGAAATTCCATGCGCCAAGGCACGAGCCATGCTGCGAATTAGATCAGGCTCATTCGCAATGGTCGTCTCATTTGAGATGATTCCATTTGCGGCCAATTGCACATAATCTGCCACACGCAGCTCGCTCACATCGTAACCTTGAGATGCTAATATAAGCGGTTCATTACCGGTATACCCAACTACAATATCTTTTTGTCCTGCGGCAAACGCTTCCACTTGATTAAAACCAATCGCTTCCATTTCCACATCGGATGGCGTTAGTCCCGCAGAAAAAAGCAACGCCTGCAGCCCAATATAATTCGCGCCAAACAAACCAGGCAGGCCAATTGTTTTTCCGCGCAGGTCAGCTGGTGTTTTTATATTTAGATCAGCTTTCGAGATAACTGAAATGGGAAACTGCTGATACCACGCAAACGTATACACTACAGGCAAACCCTGCGCACGCGCTAGCAGCACCTGTTCACCAGAAGCCACAGCAAACGGCAGGTTACCCGCTCCCACCAAAGCGACGCCATCTGTTTCAAATGAATAATCGAACTCGATCTCGATTCCTTCCTTTGCAAAATATCCTTTTTCGACGGCCACATAAAATGGCGCATATTGAATATTTGGGATGTAGCCCATTGGCAGCTTGATTTTTCGAATCGCACCCGCATCATTCGCGGACCCTGAACTGCTGCAGGCCGAAAGGCAAATCGCCAGTCCGAGCATGAGGTAAACTAATTTCTTCAACATATTATTTTCTCCTTTTGATATGTCATTGCGAGGAGCGCTCCTGCACTTTGTGACGAAGCAATCCCACATGATAATAAGATTGCTTCGTCGGGAAGAACACCTCCTCGCAATGACATTATTTCTTTTCCTGCCAGACCAAAACTTTTCTTTCTACCCACGCGACAATTCCATACAACCCCAACGCCAGAAAGATCAATGCAAACACTGCCACATACACCATGGACGTGTCATATTGAAAATCACCCAATTGCAGCAGATAACCCAATCCCTGTTTGGCATTGACCAGTTCACCGACAATTGCGCCGATCACTGAGAGAGTCACACCGATACGTAATCCGCCCAGCAGGATCGGCATCGAAGCGGGCACTTCCAACTTAAGTAAAATTTGCCACCTTGTCGCGCGGATAGAATTCATCAAGTCATATAAGGCTGCAGGCACAGCGCGGACTCCCACAACAGTATTCACCAAAACAGGGAAGAATACGATTAGCGCGCAGATGAGTACTTTCGAGAGGATGCCCCCACCCAACCAGATCACCAGCAATGGCGCGATCGCAACAATCGGTATCGCCTGGCTCGCCACTAGATACGGCGAGAGAATTTTTTCCAAGGTGCGTGATTTTGCGAGCATATACCCAACCACTGTTGCAAATGTCACGCCCACCAACATGCCAAGCAAGACCTCGGTCAGTGTAATGGATGTGTGATAAAGCAAAGTCCCATTGGTAAGCGCTTTGACAAAGCTGACCCACACATCATATGGCGGCGGCAGGATGAAACGAGGCAGTCCGCTATAACGGGCGATCAGCCACCATGCCAGCAAGCCAGCCATGATGGACATCAGTCCAAGCCAGGGGATATGATTAATAATTTTTTTCAACATAGTACTTCTCTCGTAACATTAAACAAAAATGCGCCTCGCTGGAATAAACTTCGGGGCGCAGAAACAGGCCGGAGCCGAGTTTGATGCGGAGTCACGTCTTAATAAAAATCCCGAAAACAGCGAATGTTTTCGGGGCGTGAATCAGCACATAAACCAGCATGGTCATGTTGCTTGTACCTTCTTCTATCCAGACTATACTGTCGGCCCTGGAATTACACCAGGTCATGCCTTTTTAGAGTCAGGAAGCTTGCTTCCATTTTTTCGACAGCAAACTATCGGACTCCAGAGGGCTCGTGGGCTTTACCACCGATCGGGAATTGCACCCTGCCCCGAAGGTTATTAAGTTATAAATGGATTATATCCCAGGTTGGTTAATTTTTTAATAGAACGTTGAGGAATGCCACTCCTCCGCATAAACAAAATACAACCACAAAACTGACCAGAAAATAAATAATGATGTTTTGCTGGTTGGATTTGCCGGTCTTGCCATTGTATTCTGTGCTGCAGTTCTGGCATTTGACATGGCTGAACATCGACGGGCCAAGTGCGCCGCCCCACCAGGTGAAGCTGACTTTCTTTGCATTACTTTGTCCGCAGTTGGGACAGGGAGCGTATTGAGTTGGGTTTTGCATAGGTTCTCCTCCGAAACAAAAATAGTGTTGACGAAATTCATCAACACTATTTTTACCTTTGGAAACGCAACCAGTAAATCACCCCAATGTAGGGGGAACTGCTTCCTACTTTAATTGTGCTTTGATTTTCTCAGCCGTATCTTTATAAGCATTCAATTTCTCACGTTCCTTCGCAACCAACGCAGCAGGTGCCTTATTGGCAAAATCTCCGCCAAGCAAATTCTCCAGCCGTTGGATATGGGATTCGGCTTCCTTGAGTTCTTTTTCAAGACGAGCCTTGTCATTTGCAACATCCACCATACCAGCCAGCGGAATATAGATTTCAACAGAGCCAACTACAATTGCGGTGCTGTCTGCGAGCTTCTCATTGAGTGATTGGTGAATGGTAAGCAGTGAGGAATCCAAACCAGCCAGGGCGGCAATCATCCCAGACTGCTGCTTAAGCAAGTCAACTTTATCACCTGCCGAAATTTGTGCGGCGAGTTTCTTCGATGGCGATATGTTTTTCTCCGCGCGCAGGTTGCGAATCGAACGCACCAACTCTTGAATGAGCGTGAAATCTGCAATCTTTGATTCTTCCCAACCTTCAAGCTCACGAGGTTCAGGGAAGCGGGCGATAATGAGCGCGGTGGGCCAATCTTGGGCGATATTCGATATTCGGGAATCGAGAATTATATTCCGAAGATGTCCCCAGACTTCTTCGGTAATAAAGGGAGTAAATGGATGAAGCAGACGCAATGAAGTATCAAATACACGCACGAGTGTAGTAACAGTCGAATATCGAGTATCGTCATTCTTCATCTGCTCTTTGGCAATCTCCACATACCAATCTGCGAAGTCATTCCAGATGAATTCATAAATCTGCTGGCCCGCCTGCCCGTATTGGAAGTTTTGGAACTGACGCTCCACATCACGAACGAGGGTTTGGAATTTAGCCCAAATCCAGGAATCAGCAAGGGTGTAGGAATTAGGAACTAGGTGATTAGGATTTCCTAATTCACCAATCCCTTCAATTGCATTAATCACAAACCTGCCCGCATTCCAGATCTTATTGGCAAAGTTACGATTGGCTTCCACTTTCTTGATGCCAACATTTGTATCATTGCCAGGTGTGGAACCCACCAACAGCGTGAAGCGCAGCGCATCTGTGCCAAACTCATCCATCACGATCAGCGGATCGATCACATTGCCTTTGGTCTTCGACATTTTATGCCCATGCTCATCGCGCACAAGTCCATGCAGGTAGACGGTATGAAAGGGCGGAACTTCTGTGAATTCAAGTCCACTCATGATCATGCGCGCAACCCAGAAGAACAAAATGTCATAGCCCGTTTCCATGTAAGAGGTCGGGTAAAAATATTTAAGGTCGGGTGTTTGTGCAGGCCAGCCTAATGTAGAAAACGGCCATAAGCCCGAAGAGAACCATGTGTCCAGCACATCATCATCCTGATGGATATCTTTCGAACCACAGGTAGCGCATTGAGTTGGGTCCTCGCGCGCCACAGTCATGTGGTGATCGGGGCAATACCAAACAGGGATGCGATGTCCCCACCATAGTTGGCGGCTGATACACCAATCCTTGATGTTGTCGAGCCAGTTGAAATAAACTTTTTCAAAACGCTCCGGTATGATTTTAATTTGTCCGTCACGCACAGCATCAAGACCTGCACTGGCGAGCGATTCCATTTTCACGAACCATTGCTCCGAGATCATCGGTTCGACAATTTCTCCGCCGCGCTGTGAGCGTGGAATGGTGGTCGTATAAGGCTCGGTCTTGATGACGAGGCCTGCGGCTTTCATATCTGCCCAGATATTTTTACGTGCCACGCTTCGATCCTGACCTTGATACTGGCCGCCGTTTTCATTGACCTTGGCCTCTTTATCGAGCATTGAGATAATCGGCAGGTTATGGCGCTGCGCGATGGCATAGTCGTTCGGGTCGTGCCCTGGTGTGATCTTCAATGCGCCCGTGCCAAATTCCATGCTGACATAATCATCAGCAATGATCGGAATCTCGCGGCCAAGAATCGGGACGATGGCTTTTTTGCCGATGAATTTCTTAAAGCGATCATCCTCAGGGTGGACTGCCACAGCAGTATCCCCAAGAATCGTTTCGGGACGGATGGTGGCGACGGGGATATATTCTTCTGATCCCGCAATCATGTATTTGAAATAATATAACGTGGCTTGTTCTTCGCTGTATTCCACTTCAAGATCTGAAACAGCGGTCTTGAGTCCGGGTGACCAGTTAATGAGACGCGGGCCGCGATAGATCAGTCCTTTTTCATAGAGGCGCACAAATGCTTCTCGAACTGCGCGACTTAGGCCTTCGTCAAGAGTGAAGCGTTCTCTATCCCAGTCACAGGATGCTCCCATGCGTCGAATCTGATTTGTGATCATGCCGCCGTATTTTTTCTTCCATTCCCATGTACGTTCAATAAATTTTTCGCGGCCCAATTCTTCGCGAGTAACTTCATCAGTCTTGAGCAAGTCACGTTCCACCATGAGCTGCGTGGCGATACCTGCGTGATCGGTGCCAGGCACCCATAAAGTTGAAAAACCCTTCATGCGATGATAACGCGCCATCAGGTCTTCGACGCTGACAAACATGGCGTGACCGATGTGCAGCTCACCCGTCACATTGGGCGGCGGAATTGTAATGACGAAAGGTTTGACGTTCGGATCGAAATCAGGTTTGTTGGGATCGTTATGCGGCTTGAAGAATCCGCCCGCCTCCCACATGGCATAGATACGGGATTCGGTGGCTTTGAAATCGTAGGCTTTGGGTAGTTCCTGTTTGGTCATAATTACTCCTTCGGGTTGTCACCCTGAGCGAAAGCGAAGGGTCTCTCACATGGCAAGAGATGCTTCGCTGCGCTCAGCATGACACTGTTATTAAAATAAAAATACTCCGTCCAAAAAGAGGACGAAGCGAACTTCGCGATACCACCTCAATTCGTTTTATCTAAAAAATAAAACGCACTTGATTTGCTGTAACGGGCTGACCCGTGCCGTTCTAATTTCACAAGGATTTCTTCGGCAGAATAATCAGACGACTTCAGCGGTGATTTCCTGTGGAGACTTTCACCTTGCATCTCCTTCTCTATC
>JAYVUA010000112.1:0-48424 GCA_043788255.1 Anaerolineales bacterium
GCACGAGGCATTACAGGGCTTATCGCCCCGCCAATACGCAATTCAAAATGCCTGATTTTGTCTATTTATCTTTGGTATATAAAATGGGTACTTGACAACGTGGCGAGAATAGAATTTATCAGGGACATGGAATTCCGCAAGGACCTCTGTCGTCTGGTCTTTTGTCAGAAGTGGTTCTCAGGCATTTCGATGATAACAAGCCAGAGAATCAAAGAAGTTGGCGATATTTTCGATATGTTGATGATATGCGGTTTTTCGCCAAAAACGAACATGATCTTCGGTTGATGGTTGTAGAAATGGATTTACTTAGTAAGCAAATTGGTCTTTTCCCCCAAAACAGTAAGATAGGCATACATAAGGTAACAAACATAGACGAAGAAATAAAGTCAATTAGCAGACCCCCTGAAATAATTAATATCAAGATAGCTGTTGACCAAGAGAAGATAGAAAAGCGCCTGATTGAGCTTTCCCCAAGATTTAAGGTTGAAAACGAAACAAGATTTAAGTATGTCTTAAGTGGTGCTTCGCCTTCGACTGGTTTTGGGAAGCGGTTATTGAAAATACTAAAAAAGAACCCGCATATTTATGTATCGATATTTAATTATTTTGATCAGTTTTCGCCCCTTCCAAAGTCAATATCCGAAGAACTAATTAAATTGCTCTCTGAAAATAACCTTTATTCTGCTATAACGGCGGCAGGATTACGGGTACTTATTAAGCGTTGTCATGAATTGGTTCGCCCAAAGCTAGAAGGATATGCCAAATCAATTATTTCTAAATCAAATGATCGTACAAGTACCGAATTGCTCACAGCCGCAACCGCTATTCTACTTAAGGGTAATAGGATGCTGTTCAATGAAGTGAAAGCAGCTGTTATAGAAAACGATGAGTGGTGGAGCAGATCGGTATTAGCCTTGGAAATAAATATAGATCAATTTGGCGAGCCGTCATATGAGTCTATCTTAAATGAACTACTACAAGATGAAAGTGTAGATGTAGGAGTTGTTGCTACAGAGTTAATCGCTAATAAGTCTCTTGGAGTTACTATACCTATAGATCAAGTAAATCACATTGCCCAACTGAGTCTAAAGTCTGTAGGAATTATTGGCGCACGGCGGGGCGGTGTTTGTCCAGTTTCTGCAACAATGCAGCATATACTAGGATTATCCGTGAAGGATATCGACTGGAAAAAGATGCTGGGCAAATTTTATAATGGTGTAGCAAAAAAGGCGTCAAGGCTTAAAGGATATTCGGAAACAGATGCGACAGCCTGGGTTAATTTGCTGGATACTATTCACGATAACTTATTTGAATCGCTTTTGATCCATGAAGCAGGGGCATTGGGGATATATTCTAGTCTTGGCAGCGCACTAAACGCGCCCACTGGCAAATTTGCAACAAAATTTCCTCAAACATATAAAGCTTTCAAATTGATTCATGATAAGCGATATGTATCAGCGCTCTCGCACTCTAAGGTTAAGAAAACAAGAAAAACGACACAATTTATTGAATTTAGCTTCATAGGCAATTCAAAAAAACAATTGCGCTTGGGCTATCTAGAACTATTTCGCAAGTGGTAGCTTTTATTTAGAACGCTGCCAATCTGATCAGTTAAAAAGGTAATAAATATGGGTTGTGAGTAAATAGCGTGATCTAACTTGAAAGTATAGGCTTAATTTTGTGAAAACAATTTTTCAAGGCTAATCTTATGCTCAATCGACTGCTTGATATTTCTGTCTATGGTTTCCGTCGGATTGTTGCTTTTAATATCGATTTTTTTCTTTGCATATTCATCTTTCTCCTTTATAAATACATATTTTATGCAGTCGCCTTTGGTGATTCACTAAAGCATCCGTCGATTATGGATCAATTTATAGGTTTGTTTAATGTAATAACTATCGGGGTTTTTCAACAATATATCGATGTTTTTAACTTTGCGGTTCATCTTTTCACTGAACATGTTAACTCTCTTCAGTTATTTTGGACGCAATTTAAGCAATTGTTGTCAATGCTCTTTTATGATGTTATTTGGTCTACTTTAGTTGACCTTTTTCACGTTTATTCAGGTTACTTTTTGTACAAAATTGTTATGGAGTGCTCAACGTTAAAAGGTACTGTTGGGAAAAAATTAGTTGGTCTTAAGGTTGTAAATTTAATCGATGGAAAGCAAATAAGTCTTAGCGCTTCTATAATTAGAAACCTAATGTTGCTGTTCACGCTTCCGTTTTTCGACATAGCTATTTTACCTATTTTATTCACTAAAAAGAGACAAGCAATTCACGATATTGTTAGTAATACTGCTGTGGAATAAAGACAGTGGATTATTACTAGTCACCTGACAGTTTACTCACTGACTGCATAAAGGCAGTGAAAACGATAAGGAGTGAAGCAAGCATCGATCAATGAACCGTAAGCCAATCTGAAAGAGGCTCAAGTCACGCCGATCCTTGCGATCTACGAAATGACGAAGCCCAGCGCGAATAGTACGACTGCCAACTGAAAGGAGCCAGACGTAGAGAAAAGCAACAGCCAAAGTCAAACGAGATAAGCGTGGTGAATTGCGTAACATGGTGCTCTCCAAATCAAAGCCGTGTTTTTTGAAATCAGCGAACATTTCTTCGATCCACATCCGTTTGCGGTAGTAACGCAAGGTCAAGGAAGCATCGGGCAAATTGGTTGCCAAACACCAAGGTTCCTTCTCACCCTTCTGCCAGTGGATCAAGACAGAAACGGGATGGATCTCGCTCTGGGTCAAATACCCATTTGGACACCAAGCAGATTGTCCGGCTTTTTGCGCGAGGCTGTCGAGTCTTTGCCAACCGCTTTGTTCATCCAGCCACAACCCAGTATTGCCTTTTTGGCGCAGAGCAAAGAACCAGTACCACTGTTTTAGCTGTTGTAAGACCGCAATCGAGCCAAATTCGCTATCTCCGACCAGAAAAACAGATATGTTTTGCGGGATCAGGCTTCTCACATACTTCAATAGGACAATTTGTTTTGCAGCGCTGCTATGCCCACGAGCATGCCGAACCCAAGACCAAGCAATTGGAACAGCGCGACGACGATAGGCAAGACTGACCATCAGCAACTGATATCCAAATCCGATCTTGGTGCCATCCACAATCAACCGGATTTCACCAACCTGTTGTGCCTGTATCTCTAACCAAGCTTTAGCTGTTGCACAATACCAACTGCGCACATCCACGGCTGGACTTGCCAGAAAACGGCTCAAGCGCCTAACCGTACTCACGTTCTTCGCCGTACTGATCACCCGGCCTGCGATTTTACTCAGGCTCACCGAGCGACTATGAAAAATACCTACCAGCAACCATACAAAGTTCTGAACCTGTGTCTTTCGTTGTTTCGGACGCAGTTCACAAATTCGCTGAATCCAAGTACGATAGGTTTTGTTGATCGGCATCGGGACCTCCGGGTGAAATCGTTCGTGGTAAAACAACTTTACCCGATTTCTTTTGCCGATCAATCTCCTTTTACCAAACTGTCAGGTGACTAGGATTATTACAACTTTAGTTTTTCGTAAGTAAAACTAAATCTCTTGTGAAAGGATTCGCGGCAGGAATGGCGGGGAGCGGACCTCACCCTGATTGAGATGATTGATCGGTGAGACGGTTTGCCCTCTCCTAAAGGAGAGGGTATGGGGACGATTTCTTTTCTGGTCGATGAGCGGGTTGAGCTTCCAAGATGCTATTTGATTTCTTGAACGTAGTGGCTTCTCCCCTTTAGGGGAGACGGGAGAGGGGTTTACTTCGGCTTGAGCGAAGCAAGTATTTTGAGTCACATGGGTATAAGTTAATCCGCTTTTGGAATGATCAAGTGGAGAATGATATCAACGAGGTTATTCGAGCGATTGAATTTGCTTTGAGCAAGTAGTAAATAAGTCTGCGGCAAAAAGCCCCCTAGGAATCAACAGGAGGAAAAGGTAGACAATCATCCGTCGCCTTTTCCTCCTGTTCAATTGTAATTAATCCCCGTGGCTTAGATAGGCTTCCATCATCAACAGATTCTTCTCGCCAGACCGTTGCACGATTTGCAGGTATGTCTCCATGGAAGAGACTTCCTCCACCTGCTCAGCCACAAACCATTGCAGGAAGTTCTGTGAAGCGTAATCCTTCTCCTTGATAGACAACTCCACCATGGCGTAGATCTGCTTCGTCACTTCCTTCTCCCAAGCCAGCGACATCTGGAAAGCTTCCTCCGCCGAGGCGATCTCATATTTTGGCGCAGGAATGGCTGCGATATTTACAGAAGCGCCCACCTCGTTCAAGTGGTGGAAGAATTTCAGCGCATGTTCGCGCTCCTCTTCAGCCTGTTTCTCAAATAACCTGGCCAGTTTCTTCAGGGCTTCTCGCTCAAAATACGCCGCGATCTGCAAGTATTGGTTCGATGCACCCAATTCATTTCCGATCTGGGCATTCATTAAGTCACTCATTGCTTTACTAATTTGCATGATGATCTCCTTTGTAATTGTCATAAATATTCTAGCACGGATTGCTTCTCCTTACCGACCATTTGCCGCATGAATGGCGGGTAAGCTTTATTTTCCTGCAAATTCTAAAGTGAGTTGGATAGCATCTGATTGCAATTGATCGTAGTTCACCCTATAATACACTTGGTAGCGCAAAATAAAAATTATTGGATTAATATGACCATCGAGATGAATAACAAAAAATTTAATTTCCCATTTCATGGCTGGCTTGGACTGAGCCTCGTTATTATTTTCTGGATTCTCAATTGGACCTTACCAGGTGCGCGAACTCATTGGGGATTTTTTCCGCTCTGGGTAGGTTACTGTCTCAGCATGGATGGGCTGGTCTTTTGGCGCACACGCACGTCCCTCCTCAAGCGAAACTGGCGAAAATATATCAGCCTATTCCTGGTCTCTGCTCCATTGTGGTGGATCTTTGAATTGCTCAACATCCGCACACAAAACTGGACCTACATCGGCGCTGAAATATTTTCTCCTCTGCAATATTTTTTTTGAACAACATTGAGCTTTACGACCATCGTCCCCGCCGTGTTTGGCAGCGCAGAATTCTTCGCCAGCTTTGACTTTGTCAAACGCATCAAGCCTGGACCTGTAATTGGTACCGACAAACTGACAACCGCATCTTTCTTCGCCCTCGGCTGGGTCATGCTCGCTTTGATGTTGATCTGGCCGAAAATTTTCTTCGGTTTTATTTGGATTTCCCTCTACTTTATTTTGGAGCCTGTCAATATCTGGCTGAAGTATCGTTCCCTGGCATATTGGACTCGAAAAGGGGATTGGCGTCCCGTCGTTTCACTATGGCTTGGAGTTTTACTAACCGCCTTCTTTTGGGAGATGTGGAATTACTATTCCTACCCGAAGTGGGTTTACCACGTCCCATTAGCGAATTGGTTTCACATCTTTGAAATGCCTTTGCTTGGCTACGGTGGGTATCTGCCCTTCGCGCTCGAACTGTATGCGTTGTATCATTTAATGGTTGGTGTATTGGGAGATAAGATCGGCGGTTACGTAAAGGTCACATCTGAAGAATGAGCGGGATGTTCGTTTTTATTTAGGACTTTCGCTCAGCCTCGCCTTTCCATGTCTCCCTGAGCGGTAGCGAAGGGTCTCTACCCCTGAAATCAGAGATTCTTCGCTCCGCTCAGAACGACAAGCGAAAGTCCTATTATTATTGGCTTTCAACTTCACAAGTTGTAAAAATATCATTGCCAGGGCTGCCCAGGCAAACATCGTTTCCATCATTACCGATCAGCGAGTCATCGCCTGCGCCGCCGAGGATGCAGTCATCTCCGCCCAGGCCGTCGATGGTATCGGCTGTTGAACTGCCAATAATCAGGTCATTCCCGCTGGTGCCAATTATTGTTCCTGAGCCGCTTATGATCTGGGTCAGCAACAATCCATTACAGACAGCGGGGGCAAGGTCTGCAGCAGTAACCGTAACAGAGTCCCTGCCCACATTCGAGGATGAAACCGTAATGCCAGCTGCAAAAGCTGTAGCTGCGCTAATCACGATCAACGCAAGCAGGCCCAAGGTCACGAGTTGAAGCGGGAATGATATTTTCAAATTCTTATCTCTCTCAAAATTTCCGTTTCTTCAAAATACGGTTTTTCAAAACTGAGCTTTCCAATATTGATCACATACTCAGGCTCTGCTTGTTGAATCGGCTTGGGGGTATAGGGAACATGTTTGGCGCTTTCAGACCTGGGTTTAACTACTTCGTAAGTAATGGGCTCTTTTTCAAAAGTTTCTTTTTTTTCAATAGCGGTTTTATATTCGTAGGGAACAGGTTTTTTTTCAAAGTCTTCATTCTTTCCAGTGGTGACAATATAACGGTAAATTGCTCCGCTGCCTTGAACCAGATAATATTGAAGGAAATTAAGTTTCATGTGCATGATCATGGTGTTCTGCCGCTCGGCCATTTTAGCCAGTTCATCAATGGAAGTAACGTTGATGATCGGCAGAGTCCCATCCAGGCTCTGTTCGTAAACTTCCATTAACATGGATCCATAGCGCAAGCGAATCAATGATTCCTCACCCTGGCTGGCTATATTGAATACAGATAGCGCCACAACCAAAAGTCCTATCAGGGATATTCCGAAACCAATCAAGCCAACCACTCGAACGAAACCCACTGTGGGATTCCAACTGAGAATGTGAAGTGTATTTACTTTAACATTTGTACTCCCGGCAAGCCCCTGCTTTGTACTATGCATGGGGTCAACCTCTGCGTTGGCATTGGCCAGGTAGAGGTGCACCTTGTCATATTTAAATGCAAGGGTGGGCCCAAATGTATCAGTGATCATCTGGCCAGAAGCAGCAGCCGTAAAAGCGATGTTGGAAATGATCTCTACTGTATATGTATTGGCGTGCAGCCCCGTTTCCTTCTCCACTAAATTTACCAGGGTCTCAAGTTGACAAAGATCAAGGGTAGCCATGGTGAAATAAGACGCGCCTGCAAATGCAGTTTGCGAGACCATCGGGATGGTACGTTGCCAGCCGCTTTGCAAATCCATTACGCGTGCATATACCTGGTAGGTCCCTGATATTCCCTGAAGTTGACTGCCCAGCATATTGTAGGTAAATCCCATATTAAGAAAACAGGTCAACTTGGGAAAAACAGGTTCGCCGGTACGCACGGTTTCTGTATCATAAACGCCGGGCGTGCCTGTTGCAGAGTAAAAATAATTGCCATCCTGTTGATACAGGATATTATCTGCAGTGCGGGTAAGAGGCCGCGTAAAGGCAAAAATAGACAAGCCAAGAAATCCGAGAAATAAGAAGCCCAGCAGGTAAATAGTGCCTTCAAGTTTTCCGCTTGACCTTAGGACAGGATTCTTTTTCGATTTTTGATTTTTGGACGATTTGGTTCTCATAGCGGGCATAAAAACACCTCCCAATAAAACAACAGTAAGCGATATGTTCATTGGCTTACGAAACCAGAGCATGAGCATGCCTGCTTTTGGCGCATAAATCCACTGCCTACCGGCAATTTCATTCAAAGCGGGATGATATGCATCGATCCATGAATTGTTATCCCCTTTTATTACGAACTGTCCCTGCTCAATGGAGACAATGCGGTGAATCACATATGCGCCCATTTCAGCATCACGATAGGTGACAACGTCACCAACTTGATATATCTCTGCCTTGCGGACAATGACCAGGTCACCGGTATGGTAATTAGGCTCCATACTAATACCGTTTACCATCACGTAGGAAGCCTGCCCGCCAATTTTGGCAGGTGCAAAGATAATCCAAACAACCACCAATCCTACAAAAAGGATGAGGTTGAAAAAAATGGATGACCAACGCTGAGTCTGTTTCATAGGATCTTTGAAGAAAAAAGATGAGCTGGGTGATCAGTTCGTTTTTACGACAGGGCCTGACTTTCGCCAAACCCTGTCGTAAAGTTAATTATCAGACTTTCCTCTTTATGAAGAACCTACGGGGCATCGGCGCTGCTGCTCGCAACGATATTCAGCGCGGTGGCATTGATGAGTTGAAGGGACCCGTATGTGCATGTAACATCCATGGAAGGAGCTGTCCCAGCGACGAGGCCGCAATCTGTCCAGGTGCCGCCAGTGGCGGTCTGGAGTTTTACAATTGCAGCAATCACTGTCCCACTGCTGGGGGCAATCTGGAAGGTAATTGCATCGACAAGGGTTGGATCAGTTGCATCCAGATCATAAGCAACATTGGTCACACTATAACCAGGCACAACGTTCGCCTTGTAGCCTGCGGCGCTGTCTTCGACGGTATTCTGGGCGGCAAAGGCATAGGCACTTCCAGCGACAACAATAACGACCAGGACGATCAATAGAACTTTCAAACTACGGAACATGGCTTTCTCCTTTTTGCAAATCCGACTCTCATCGGGTCTGCGCTAATGAAATGGGCTTTCATATTTCATGAAAGCGACTAAGCCATCCGACAAAAAAGCCTGACTTATAATAAGCCAGACCAAATAAGCACAAAAGTACATTTGTGATCTTCGGCGGCCTGGCGGTCATGGCTGCTTTCGCAACGGTAGACCCATAGCTTTGCGTCGCCGGCTTTCACCGGGTTTGCCTTTATCGGATGTTTCTTATGTGCCGACTATAGCACCAATCTTTAGTTTTTGACCTTACAGAAGATTATCAGTATCTCACTAAATTCACATGGTTAATAAATAAGAGTTTGTTCTTTTGCAAAGAATTCTTCTTGAATATTTTCTCATGGTGTAAAATCGACTCAGCCATCTTCAAGGTCAACCAGAGATTTTATAGCTGTCGAAAGTTCACATTAACGGAAAATTTCATGTACAAATTGAGAATTAAATATTTATATCGCATGATCGGGCTAATATTATTATTCACAGGCATCAGCGCCATCATCTGGAATCTGGATATGGCTCTTCGTTTTATTCACTCCTATCAAAACGGAACATTGACAGAAGAAAAAATCCGCTTTGATATTGCATCCTTTGACCTGGGTAGAAAGTCACCTGTCACACCCATAGACAAAAAAAAATCAACCATGGATGGGATGGTTCAGGTTTACGTACCTGAAGGGGAATTTATCATGGGTACCGAACATAATTCGAAAAAGCCTGATTCTCCCAAGCATGGAGTTTATTTGGATTCGTTTTGGGTGGACAGTGTTGAAGTGACCAATGCCATGTACTTAAAATGTATAAAGGAAAATATTTGCACCTCGCCGGTCTCGGATAATTTGTACTATAACAACTGGATCTATCGTGATCATCCCATTGTTTATGTCACCTGGTTTCAGGCGAATGATTATTGTCAATGGGCGGGCCGCCGCCTCCCCACTGAAGCAGAATGGGAGAAAGCTGCACGTGGAACTGATGGGCGTAAATACCCGTGGGGAAACGATCAGCCAACTCCGCGCCTGGCAAATTTTAGTGACACTTTAATCAGCGAATCTGTTTCGTCATTTCGATATCCTTTGGGAGCGAGTCCATATGGCGCACTTAACATGTCAGGAAATGTTCGTGAGTGGATCGCAGATTGGTACGACCCTGAATATTACACATATACTCCCTACAACAATCCAAAAGGCCCTGATACTGGGTTTGAGCGTTCCCTTCGCAGTGCCTCTTATAATGAAGATGGGCGGGAAATTATGATTACATCCCGCTTGCGGCATGAGCCGCAGTCCGCTGGGCTAAGCCGCGGGTTTCGTTGCGCGCAGGATGCCAGCCCAGGAAATTAATAATCAAAGCCCTCTTTCACTTTCTACTATCCACACAAGTCAACCGCTGTTTATAAAATAGCGGTTGACTTTTAAAACAAGGAGCATCAACAGTTGGTTAAGCATCTAATTAGCCATTAGTACTAAGAGTACTTTTATCCCGTACCGCTTATTTATCATTTTGTTTATACTGCTGTCATCAAATTTAATTTATCAGGAGCTATCAATGAATTCGCGAAATATAAAAATAATTTTCGTCATGCTGAGTTTGCTTGCAGTAATCCTTGCTTGTGGCTTACCAGCATCAGGCAACGCAACAGAAGTTATCCCAACAGACATAGCAACAGAGGTCGCTTCAACTGAGGTTACACAACCTACAGAGATTGCCATTCAACACACGGTAATCCCAGTAAGCCTGCCAGAAAATAGAAGCAGCCACGCGGGAGATTATGATTCTTCCACAACTGCTACGAGTAAAACTTCGTCTGGCGGCGATCGCTTTACTTTTGAACGCTTCGAACGCCCATTCAACGCCAACACCATGGACACTTATTTTTCCCAGATCGACATCGTGGACACCTTTGTATTTCAGGATGATACCTGGATTTATGGAACTGTCACACTAAAAGGACCTGATGCCAGCAATGCCCTCTCAGGAAAATACGCGCTCGAACTTGACCTGGATCTGGATGGCAAAGGCGATTGGTTGATCATCGCCTCCAATCCCTCCTCGACTGATTGGAAAGTTGATGGTGTACAAGTCTTCGAGGATGCGAACAATGATGTAGGACTGCAATTAGCCATGCTTACCGATAAAGACTCCGCGGGCGGCGATGGATTTGAAACCCTTGCGTTCGAACAAGGCAACGGCAATGACCCTGATACTGCATGGGCACGCATTTCACCTAATGACCCAAACACAGTTGAAATTGCGATCAAACGTTCAGTGCTTGGCAACCCTGCAAAATATTTAATTAACATGTGGGCTGGAAATTCCCTGCTTGACCCGTCTTTATTTGATCTAAATGACCACTTTACCCACGATCAAGCCGGTGCAGCCGATAAAGCCCTGGAATTTTATTACCCCATAAAAGCAGTCGCAGAAATAGATAGCTCCTGCCGCATGGCAGTAGGTTTTCAACCAACTGGCCAGGAGGCTGGTTTGTGTGATGTATTTGTACCTGCTCCAATACCCGGAGCAACGGTACCGGCCTGTCAGGCAAGCCAAAGAACAATTGATGCTTGCAATACAAATGTCTATGGAAACTGGAATGCGGCAACTTGTTCATGTGATATAAAAATCCCAGGATAGAAGTCCCAAGCGATCAGATAAAAACATGCCCGAGTTTTTGCGACCTCGGGCATGTTTTTATCTGATTAGGTGAGTTAAAAATAAATCTCCTGCACATATCTATGGACTTTTAGTGGTGTTGATGGCTGGCGGACCCAAAGGCGTGTTCATACGCCAGCATGGCATAGTAATACCAATCAAACCTGGCTTTATAAGCAATTGATTCGCCGCTTCGTGAAGAGGAATTATTCTTAAGATTTGTTTCCAAAAACGCCAACATCTCAGCCCAGGCTTTACCCTGTGCGCCGCCTGCCTGAATACCAGCTACATCTTCAACAAATGCATGCGGCTGACCTGCGTAGATCGATACTGTATGAGGCACACCTGCTTCACCAAGAGCTTTGTCAAACGCTCTCACATCTCCCAAAGGGATGGATTGATCAGCATCGCCGAATATCCCCAATACAGGGCCAGGCAAATTCTTTAATAGGGCAGGGTCAGTTTCAGGGGAGCCATAAAAAACGACTGTCGCAGCTAAATTATTGTTATGTAAACTATAAACAAGTGAAGTGCGCCCGCCATAGCAAAACCCAACAATGGCAATACGGGTCGCATCCACGTCTGTCTGGGTCTCAAGCCATGAATATATCGAATCCAAATCAGCGTTGACATTCTCAGGTTTGGTTGTGATTACCTGATAGATCGCACGCGGAATCCATGATGTAGTTGAACCCCGGAAAGTATCCGGCGCAATAACTACATACCCTTCCCTGGCAAGCAAGTCTGCTTTGCCGACTATGGATTCTCGCAGCCCATAGAATTCATGGATCATGATGACTGTGGGAAACGGCCCTGTGCCTTCAGGCTTGGCGATATAAGCACGAACCTCAGGTCCACCGTTCACCCCCGGGACCGTGGTATTGACAAGGTTATCCAGACGGTTTCTCCCTAAAAACGAATCGATAATAATGCTAACGGGGATAAATAGAATCAGAATCGTCAGGACAGCTAAAAGTCCAAGAAAGATGCGTTTGAATGTTTTCATTGACAAACTCCTAAATAATGAGATTATTCAATTATACAGTTACTAACAAGTCAATATCTCTCAGGCAAAAGTTTTACAAGGCACCTTATATTTCACTGCTCTACCAAGTTTTATGGATTCGGATTGGGTAATTGAGATACTGCTTGTCATATGCACAACACGTTGGTATAATTCGCCCCGCTGAATTAATGGAGAGGTCGCGTAGTCTGGCTTAGCGCGCACGCTTGGAAAGCGTGTAACCCACAAAGGTTCGCGGGTTCGAATCCCGCCCTCTCCGCTTGAAAGCGTCTCACTCTGTTGAGGCGTTTTTATTTTAGGTTCGCACGCCTCCATTGAGGAGATGATATTCGAATCGCGCCTCTCCGCTACAAAAAAGCCCCGATTTTCATCAGGGCTTTTTTGTATTTGTTATTCTATGGTGTTGGTGTAGCTGCTGGAATTTCTGTTGGCACAGGTGTATTTGTTGGCTGCGGAGTCGGGAGCAGTTTGCCTGCAAAAATCACAAGGGTTGAAGAAATATTATCATGGCCCGGGACATCAACTTTATTGGTTGAGAGGAATTCGAAAAGTAATGAACCTCTCCATTTTCCGCCTCCAAGAATATCGGTCCCTTTGGATTCGGCATCAGCGCGGCGCGAGCCAGACATCATCCCGACATAACTGCTTAAATCCAACTGGGCCGGAGAAATAGTCACATCTACAGAATGGCAGGAAACACATGAAAGGGAACCTGAGTACCAGAAATTGGACTCAATAAACAACGGTTTTACTTCCTGAAAAGTGGATTCGCAGTTCTGGCCGTTCATGTCAGTGAATTGAAAGGCTTCAGTTTCAGAAGAACCAGCTTCAACCCAGGCGCCGATCAAATCCACAGCAGCTACATGGCACTGTTCTGAAATTACGATATTGCCGCTGTCAGTTTTCATGGCGGGCAGCGTTGCTGGGAAAAGAGTTGGAATCGGAGTACGTTCAACAGGAGCCGCACCTCTTTTGCAGGTTAGTGTAAACCCGCAAGCATTGACAAACAGAAAGCTTATCCAAACAACCAGACCCACCACAAAGATAGTCAATGTATTATAGATATATTTTCGAACATCATCATTCATTCTGTTGCCTTCCTATTGTGCTTCCGCCGCTTTAAGCGTACGAATGAAATTAACCACATCCCAACGTTCGCGAACGGTAAGATTCTCATTTAAAGGCGGCATTTGGCCGGAGAACTTAACATCGGGAAAGAGTGTGTTATTTGGATTAAAAATACCGTTAGAGATCGTCAGGAATAAGCTGCCATCACTCTTACTTTGAACTTGATCGCTGGTAAGGTTGGCAGGCTTCTTTTTGATGAGAAATGCGGAAATAGTTCCATTCCCCTCACCCGATTCGCCATGACACATCATACAGTGGATTGTAAAAAGCTCCGCACCACGAGCAATGGAAGTCTCATCTGCAGGAACGGGGTTGATCGGTGCACCAGCACCGGGAATATAGGCGGCACCTTCCACGGGAATGGATTGGGCCGGAACAGTACGCGGCTGTTCCTGGGTGCCATATGAGGATTGTATTTCCATGAAAGAGATCCAATCGATCTTGATCACGTCGAAGGCAAAGATCATTAATGCAGCAAAGGCTACAGCCAGTACCGCAAAGACCGAAACGAGTTGTTTAAACAATCTCATAATTGCTCTACCTCCGCAATTTCAACCTTTTCCGCGCCGAGAACGGTCATGGCTTTGATGAATTTTTCCTTGCTGTCTTTCGGGCAGATAAAGAAGATGGCGATTTTTCCATCGCTAACTTCTTTTACATATTCCATCGGACGATAGTTGGGGAAATAACTATCAAGAAATACACCAAGGAAAGTTGAAAGCAGCATTCCGAGCATGGTTAGCTCAAACAATAACACGACAGTAGGCGGCCCAGGGATAAAGGCTTGTGTACCAACTTGAATGGGCTGGGGATACAAATAGGGAGTCACAAAGGTTAGAAATGCTCCGCCCAGAAAACCCAATAGTGCGCCGCCGGCTGCGATTCGAGGAACGTTCGTCCACTGGGCAGGACGGCCAAGCATGGCCTCTGTAACAGGAACACCAGCAATAACGTTCATATGATCGTTTGTAAGGCCCAAAGCACGGAGTTGATCAATTGCATCAGCAGCAGGCGCGAGGTCAGAAAAGACCGCTAACAGGGAAATATTGTCAGCCATGTGAGTCATCCTATTCCAATTCGCTGACCGATACAACGGTCTCGCGTCCAAATTTCTTGAATTCATGTGCCATTTGGCCTTCCTGAACTTCCCATACTGGGACAAGAGGAATAAGCCGTGAAGCAGCCATATAAAGCAAAATAAAGAAAGCTAATGTACCAATACCAAGCGGAATTTCCACGCCAGGATGGTAGAGTCGCCATGTGAAGGGCATACGGTTGATGCTGAGCGAAATGGGGATAATAATATAACGTTCAAACCACATGCCGATGTTGATAAGGAAACCAACAATGAAGACAATCCATGGGGTGGAACGCCATTTCGGGTTCCACAAAACAGCCCACGGAATTGCGACGTTGAAAACCAACATCAAAAGCCACATCCAACCCATAGGGCCATTTTCATGGAAATGCAGGAGCATATGCGTCCATTTATCGCCGCCATACCATTGCACCATATAATCATTGAAGAAGAAGTAGGCCCAAGCCATGGAAATGATGAGCATGAGTTTGCCAATGCCATCAAAATGTTCGGGACGAATAAAATATTTCATATTCTTCATTGTTCCGCGGATTATGGCAAGCACCATAATGACAGCACCCATGCCTGAATGCAAAGCGCCTACAACGAAGTATGGGCCAAAGATGGATGAATTCCAACCAGGGCGGGTTGCTGCTGCAAAGTCCCAGGACACGATGGTGTGTACAGAGAACATAACCGGGATGATCGCCCAGGCGAAGATGCTCATCGCATTGCGTAAATGTGCCCACTCCCCTTCGGTACCACGGAAGCCGAGTGCCAGAGTTTTATAAAATGTTTTCCGCCAGCCGGTACTGCGGTCACGTGCCATGGCAAGGTCAGGAATGAGCGGCAAAAATAAATACATGGTGGATGAAAGCAGATAAGTTGTAATCGCCATCAAGTCCCATGTAAGTGGAGAATGCAGGTTTGGCCATAGCATGCGTTCGTTTGGATAAGGCAGCAGCCAATAAAAAACCCATACACGGCCCATATGCATAAAAATGCTAAAGCCAGCTTGTACCAAACCAAAGGTGGTCATTAACTCTGCGGCACGCGTAAATGGGCGGCGGAATTCAGCTTTGAACACACGTAAAATAGCCGAGATGAATGTTCCTGCATGGCTGATGCCGATCCAGAACACGGTATTGACGAGGAAAATACCCCAGTAAGTAGGTCTGTTGACGCCTGCAATACCAAGGCCTTCAACGATCATTCTGCCCCAAGAAAAGAACAAACCGTAGGCAACGATTACGCTCAAGATTGCAAAGACCACCCAGAATTTCCAGGATGTCACATACATGGATTCCATCACCATGTCGTTCATCTGTCCGCGTGGGAGCGGGTCAAGCATCAGGTGTTTTTCGCGGAAGTGCTCCTCGTTGTGACCGCCATGAGCATCGGTATGAACATGTATTGGTTCGTTATTATATCCAGCCATCATTAACCTCCCTTGAAGTAGGTCACGTTTGGTAACGTGCCAAGTTCTTCAAGATGTTTCACGCCACGGCCTTGATCAAGCTTGGCCAATTGCGAAACGAGCGATTCAGGGTCATCCACACGACCGAAGGTAATTGCGCTTGCAGGGCATGCCTGAGCACAGGCTGTTGTGAATTCGCCATCGACGACCTCGCGACCTTCAGCCTTGGCTTTATCTTCCGCCTTGTGAATGCGTTGAATACAGAAAGTACATTTTTCCATCACTCCACGACGACGCACAGTCACATCGGGGTTGAATTGATTCGACAAAGGTTCAGGGCGTTTGTAATCGCGCCAGTTGAAAGAACGTACCTGATACGGGCAGTTGTTTGCACAATAACGTGTGCCTACACAGCGGTTATAGACTTGCAAATTCAACTGCTCAGCTTGTGAGTGAACAGTCGCAAAGGCTGGGCAAACTGGTTCACAGGTTGCACTGCCGCATTGCTGGCACATCATGGGCTGATTTGCGGTCATCTTAATTTCGGGATACTCACCCTTCCAAAAGCGCTCAATGCGAATCCAGTGCATGGAACGGCCATAGCCCGAATCTTTTTCGCCAACAAACGTAATATTATTCTCCATTGCGCAGGCAGCTACACAAGCCTGACAGCCTGTGCAAATGTCCTGGTCAATGACCATGCCCCACTTACCGACATGCTCTTCACCCATTTTTATTTCGGAAACTTTTAAGTCAATCATAATGATTACTCCTCACCCAGACCCACGCCATAAACACCCATAATACTTTCAAGGCGTGAAAGTGGTTGTTTCTTCCCAGTCTTTTCGATTTTGACCTTCATACCGGCAAACGCGAGATCGCCAGCTTCATTGAAATGTTGACCAAGCAAATCGGTGGGATTAACACCACGGTTTTCAGCATATCTGCCATAAGCAGTGTGACCCTGACCAAAAGGCATCGCGATCGTATCTGGGCGAATGGCTGGATACCGATAAATGGGCGCTTCCAACACTCCGGCTTCACTTGTGATCTTGACTACATCATCGTCTTCCAATCCCAACTCAAGAGCAGTTGCAGGATTCATTTCAACCCAAGTATTCCACATGACAGTTGTTGTGGGGTCAGGCAATTCCTGTAACCAGGGTTTGTTCGCGCCCGCTTCAGCCAACGTCGGTGAGACGAACGGGATGAAGAAGAATTCACCTTCGCCTGTAAATTCAGATTCTGCGCCGCTCACGTTTCGGTCAAGCACATCCGCTGCTTTGGGAATACCGCGTCCATCTGTTGACTTCCACCAGCCGCCATATTGTTGAAAGTAGGCCATGAAGGTGTCAATATCCGCAGCTGAATAAAATCCATCAGCTTCAGTCATCAAAAGAGAAACTTTGCTCTTTATAAATTCAACCTCGTCCTGAAAGGGCAGGGCTTCAGCAAATGTTCCGCCAGCAAGTTTAGCTGCAGCAATTAACACGTCAACGGTTGCGCGTGTATCGTAGTATGGTGAAACTACAGGTTGTGCGCCAGAAAGAACGGGCTGCGCAGAACCCGTGACGACACGCTGGTAACCCCATGACTCAAGTCCATGATGATCAGGGAAGATGTAATCTGCTTCTGTAGCGGTTTCATCAGGGAAGGTTGCAAATGAAATGACTTGTTCAACGCTCTTCAATGCATTCTTGAAATTAAGAGAGGCAGGTAATTCAAATACAGGATTCACGCCATGGACAAACAAGACCTTGAATTTACCATCAGACATCTTCTTAACAAAATCCTGCATTTCCTGCGCAGAAGCAGGGCGTTGATATGCAGTTTGATTGGGAGCCAGTGCAGAGAAGAACACGCCGCCGGGTTTGCCAAAGTTGTCAGCAAGAGCATTCAAAGAGAGAACGGCTTCAGCAACAGCAAGTCCATTGCTTTGACCAAGCGCTGCACCGCCAGGAATGGCAAGAGCGCCGGCTGAGTTTGCAAATATCTCAGCCAGGTGTTTGAGTGTTTCAACTTTAATTCCAGCTTTGGCTGCAACATCCAACGGGTCTGCATCGGCGAAAGCACGGGGCATTGGACCGCCGCGTAATTCAGAAGCGAGTTTACCAATTGCAAGTGCTACCATGGCTTCAGTACCCGGGCGGATTGGCATCCACTCGTCAGCTTTGCCAGCTGTGGAAGACATGCGTGATTCGAATTGTACGAAAGTACCGCGTTTCTTTGTTTTGCTTTCACGTAAGCCTGTAAAGCCGCGAGTATATGAAACAGGCGAGAGCCAGGTTTCAAGGAAGTTGGCACCAAAGGAGAAGACTACCTGCGCCCCACCTACATCGAAGAATGGCAGGCTAGCTTCACCAAAGAGGTTTTCGACAGCTTTGCTTAATGTAGCGCGAGATTCAAACATACTCAATGCACCAAAGCGGACCGGTGCATTGATGCCTGTCGCCGAAGCAAGATCAGATACCAGGTCAAAGAGATGATCCGGGGCCATGCCCATTAAGAAGGCGATCTCTTCGGGTTTGTATTTCTTGATGGCATCAGCAACTGTCTGCGCGGCGTCATCCCAATTCAGGTTTGAGTCAGCATCCTTAAAATCATCGTTGAAAGGATCTGCGGCTGTTTCATACAACCGATCTCCACGCGAATGTTTAATGGGACCGCGAATACGATTTGGGTTATATAAGCCATGCAATGTTGCCTGTCCACGAGCGCAGGTTTTGCCAAGGTTCAGCGGATTATTCGCATTGCCTTCAGTCTTGAGGGCGCGCCCTTGCATGGTGCGGACTATGAGCCCGCAGCCGGCCGCACATTCGCGGCATGTAGTAGCGTAAAGTGTACTGAGACCGTTATAGGTGTATTCGGGCATCTGCATATAAGGCTCGCGTTTTACATAACGCGAAGCCGGCCCGCAACCTGTGAGGACCGCAGTCGTTGCTGCGCCCACACCAGCCAGTTTCAGAAAATCACGCCGGGAAAATTTATCGCTCATTGTTTTTTTCCTTTCGCCCGGTTAATAATGGCAAGTGCCACAGTCGGTAAGTTTGACCAGTTTGACATGGTCATCGCCTGCGACTTTTTTATGGCAGTCTAAACAAAAACCCATATTAAAGACTTGTGGGTTTTCAGCAACAGTCACCTTGGACATATCACCGTGACAATTTTCGCAGTTTTGGCCTGCGGCAATGTGTGCGCGGTGATTAAATTGAACAAAATCCGGTACTTGCGCCACAGGCACCCATTGAAGAGGCGTTCCGTTGATTACTGCATCTTTTAATGGGGCAAGAAGCGGACTAGTGGTTGTCTTTGCGATCTGTTGATGACAACCCCAGCACTTGGCTTGGGCTGGAATACCAGCGGCTGGACCGCGCGCAGCACCTGGATGGCAATATAAACATTGAATGCCTAAGGCAACATGCGTTTTGTGAGGAAATTGAACGGGCTGTGCAGGCGCTTGCTGGGTATATTGAATCCCATAAGCTGCAAGACTGAACAACGCCAGAAAAGCGATCCCCACCGCAATCAAACCGAGCGGCTGTTTCAGCCAGTCAAAAAGTTTTTTGATCATGGATGCTCCTGAAATAAACTTTACTGCTTATCGCATAATTTGTTGAATTCTCAAATGCAAAAAGCAGGTAAAAACCAAGATTTTTGTTTATCGCTTATTACATAAATTCTATATGTAAACGATACTTTGTAGAAAATTGTGCAGCACTCTGTAAGCGTAACGCCGCCTAAATAAACGGCGGCGAGAGCTAAATTAACTTAATATAGGAATGTTCAAAAAAAAGTGGGAGCTGCGAGGACGAGAAAAGTTTAGTGTATTCTGGGTAAACATAAAACCCGTCCCGATGATGATCAGGACGAGAAAAAATACACACAGAAGCCATAAAAACAACCATCTTATTCTCCATAATAATCATTCGCTGAACCCCGCCAGCCAATAACTTGGCGCATTATACTTTGAAAGTGCAGAAAAGTACATATAAGGGTTAAATAGTACACTTTCGATGCGTGTTACAATTATATCTAATAAAGCAATGAAAACAAAAACTATTTTTTGGATATCCTCTTTATTCATCCTGCTTGTTATAGCGCTTGTCGCTGCAAACTTTAATACACATGTTGGGACTGCACAAAACCCGGGGAGCGGATCACTTTTTATACAAATTACTCCCACACTTTTACCCCAAGGGCTTTCTGAAATCGGCTCAACAGATGGAATCCTTATTATGGGAATTGTTATTACTTTAATTGCCATGGTGCCCGTAATGATATTACGTAAAAGAAAATGAACTACTTTGCTTCCAACAAAAAAGACCGCAGAAAAAATTCTGCGGTCTTTTTTGTTAATAAGGCGTGATTATATCAGGATCAAACCGAGTTCAATACCGCGCTTGACGGCCTCTGTTCGGCTCGAGATTCCCAATTTTGCATACAAAGATGAAAGATGAAACTTGACTGTGTGTTCACTAATGCCAAGTGAAAGCGCAATCTGCTTATTGGCCAATCCCTGCGCCATAAGCTGGATGACTTCCATCTCTCGAGCAGTTAACGGCTCAATCATCGACTCGTCACTCGAAGATTCTCTGCGCCCAGAAACACGGATCAGACTCTGGACCAGGCCTGGTGCGCCAACCCAAAGCCCTTCCCCCACCGCGTGGACTGCCGCAACCAGTTCATCTTCGCTTGCATCGGGTGACAATATGCCCCAGGCAGGCATTTTCGAATTCAATATACCGCGTAGTGAATCGACTTCATCTGTCAAAAATAAGATCGCGTAAGTTGAATTAATTTCCAGTGAGCGTACAGAAGAGACCAAGGTAAGTACCACTACCTCGGTCTCTTTTTCATTTATACTCTCAAGATCAACTGTCTCACCAACGATTTCGATATCACCCTGTCTGCTGAGTAATTCGCGCAGACCGATTCGCAGCACAGGGTTGGGTGAAACGATTGTGACTCGAATCAATAGGTCTCTTTATTCATATAATCTCATTACCGCTCGCCAATCACTACATTAATTGATTCTACCCTACCACCGCGCAGAATTTGGATGGGTACAGATTTACCAACAACGTCTCCGCTCAAATGCGTGAATAACTCTTCATGGTGTTCCACAGGTTCGCCCGCGATGCTTACCAGAATATCGCCAACGATCAAACCAGCTTTGCCAGCGGGACTGTCTTCTTCAAGACCAACCAATAAGAGGGCGGTCTCTTGTACACGCTTCAATAATTTTTGAGAATCAGCAGGGACATTGACTGTATGGCTGCGAATACCAAGATAACCGTGTTTGATTTTGCCATGTTTGGCAAGGGTCTCAGCGATTTTCCAGGCAACCTCAGCTGGGATGGTGATGGCAGAGCCGCTGCCGAAGCCAGAGGTGTTGATACCGAAGATGGTTCCGTCGCCATTGACCAATGGTCCGCCAGAAAAACCTGGATAGGAAACTACATCTGTCTTGATAAATTTATCAAGCATTCCGCCTCGCGCAGTACGGGCAGGGCCGCCAATTGAGTTGACCGTGCCAAAGCTGGATTCGATTCCGTTCCTGGATGGGCGGCCGATTGCCAAAACGAACTGCCCCACACGAGCGGCTGTCTTTGAGATTTCTGCGGGAGTGGCTGAGGCTCCCGAAGGGTCCAATTTCAATACAGCCAGATCAGTTCCCGGGTCCCGACCTGCGAGGCGGGCTGTGACTTCGCTCCCGTCTGCGAGTATCACTTTAATATCTTCTTCACGCTCGACAACATGGTCAGCAGTCAAAATTAAATCTTTGGCAAAAGCAATGCCGCTCGCAGGGAATCGGCGGCGCGCATCCACCAACACAGTGGAATTTCCAGCCAGTTCGGCGGCATCTGCAATTGCGTCAGAAAGTTCGAGTAATAAATTTTTGCTCATGGGGTATCTCCTTGTGATTCAGTATAGCTATTGTAGCTCTGGAGTGTATCGCCTAAAGGGATGGGCTGGTACTGGAAAAATGGTTAGGTATGAAAATGTCATTGCGAAAGTTCTTGTTCTTGGATGATACACAATCCACGTCTGCGGATTGGACAGGTTGGGAATCAAACTATCGGGCTGCAAAAAGTGGTTAATATAAGGCGAACAGAACCTGGCGTGATAAACCATAAAGCCCATGCCCGTTCATAAATCAATCTTCATTATCGCGATAATCCTCATCGTCCAGCACGCTGCCATACGGATAAACTGGACGTTCCTTACCATTCCCGTGAAAGATGCCAGAGAAGAGCGGATGCACACACAGTTCATCTTCCTGGCTAAGCGCCAGTTCATGGGAAATGGTGTATTCAAAATGCCCCTTGATATACACATCTTTTTCCTTGCCAGGAATCACTCTGCCAATAGCGCCGATCTCCAGCAGCATGCGTTGAAAGTCAAAGAGATTGTCGTTTTCAAAAACAGCTTTGCCATGACGGGTAAAGACACGGTGCAAATCCCCCATTGTGAACTTGTGTCCCAGCTCGGGCAGGCTTCGTCTGCACGTCTCACTCGCAGTGGGGTAGATCAATTTAAAGGCCACGAAAATCTCGCCCACGATCAAGTCTTCCACCTGACGAATCCCATTGATGATGCGCTCTTCGCTCACAGGAAAAGGATTCAGCTTCTGAGTCGACCCTGGGCTTTTAAAAATGGAATTTAACAGCATCAGGAAATGCCTGGGCAGTAATTGCGTATGCCTGAGGATGTAAGACATCGTATCTTCCTGGAACCCAGCCTGATTCGTGACCCGTTCAGGCAGCACAGCCTGAAAGAGTCTTAATGCATCTGTTCTTTTGGTCACATCCAGCGGCTGGATAGCCTTCGTAAAATCGGGGTAATAAATATCGAGATAAAACTTCAAGCGTTGTGCGCCGATCAAGATCAGTTCCGCAGCAGTCCATTGAAGTTTGAGCGCGCGGCGAAAGTCCTTGTTTGGGTTGGAAGAAATCTTGATAAAACGGTGATACACCTCGGCTGGCAAACAGAAGCGGATGTCCACAATGTCCCGTGGCTTGTTCATCGAACCGACCAGTTTCAAAAGTCCCTGCAAGGAATGGGAAACCGAATCGATATCCAGCTGAAAGTCATCCAAAGAATCCATCAAGACAACAAATTTTTTCTTCGAATTTTCGAAGCTTTGCATCACCACCGAGCGGACATGGTCAAATTTATTTCTGTCGAACTGTTTCAATATCTCAGCAGCCCCGCCATGCGGATTTCTGTCCATGGTTTCGTCCAACCGGGTAGCAAGCTGTGAAAGTACGCCGTCCACATTATCCCTTGTGCGAATATCCAGCATTTCGAGATAGGCCATTACAGCATACAGATCATCAGGCGGAAGCAGGGATTTATTGCGTATTTCCGAAAACACACCGATCCAGATCACCATCTCCCAAAGTTCTGAAACCATCTCAGGAAAGAAAGCCTCTTTCGACATTCTTTGAATCACTTTGGCGATCTGGCTCAATACACGGGCTGTGCGGATCTCGGTATAAAAATCATATTGCTTGTCAAAAAAAACACTTCGCAAATAAGATGTCTTTCCCGAACCCCTCCTCCCAATAATGATCGACGGCCTGTTGCGCATGTTCTTATAGATCCAGTTATGCCTTTCAAACAGGCGATCCAAAGCTTCCACATCTTTTGAATCAATATCCACTGAGTCGATCGGGCCGAAAGGTTCATCTTTCGTAATGTAAGGGCGAATTGTGTTCAACATTGGGCTTTCCTCCTGGTTAGGGTTGATGCGCTGGGAAAATTATACAACAAACCGGGCAGGTCACATGCTATACTCGACAATAGTAAAAAACAATCAACATTTTTCATGCAATCTAATGAGACCCACATGACAAAAATCCTATTAATTGAAGATATCCCCGACAATGTTGAACTCGTGCGAAAAGCATTATCCCCTCGCGGATATGAGATCGTGCATGCACCCGACGCAGAAACTGGACTTAAGCTCGCCCTGACCCATATCCCCGATCTCATATTGCTTGACCTTGGCCTACCCGATTATGATGGTCAAACACTGGCAGGCTGGCTGCGCGCCGAATCCGTATTGGATGCCACTCCCATCATCGCCTTTACTGCCTGGCCTCAAGAGACTGCCAAACAAATGGTGGATAGTTACGGCTGTAATGGTTATATAAGCAAACCGATCGTGAAGATCAGTGACTTTGCAGATCAAGTCGCATCTTTTCTAAAAACTTCATAAATGACATCTCTTATAACGAACACCCCTATTAAGCTGATCTCTGCCAGCCGCTTCAGTTTGGAACAACTCACGGCTATTTATAACCAAACCCGTGTTGATTATATGGTTCCGATGCCAATGAACGCGGCTCGTCTGGCTGAGTACGTTGCTATTTATGATGTCAGCCTTGAGCATTCCTTTGTAGCCATTGCAGAAGACGACGAAATGTTGGGCGTAGCCATGCTGGGCGTACGCGACAAACGAGCATGGATCACACGACTGGGAGTGCTGCCCAATACACGGCGTGGCGGCGTTGGCAAGGCTCTGATGCATGGGCTTATCGAACAGGCAGTTTCCCTGCAACGCGATTTCATCATGCTTGAAGTGATCAAGAACAATGTACCCGCACATCAACTGTTCTTAAAACTAGGTTTCTATGAAATTGGCGAACTGCTGGTCATGCGCCGTGCCCCAAATTTACTTCCCCCTGAACCCGTTGTTGCAGATGCTGAACGGTTGGATCGCTCCACAGCTCTTAATCTTGTTGGGCGTGAGCGCGGCACCCAGCCCTGGACAAATCAATCTGAATCGTTAATCAACGCAAACGAAGTATCAGGAATCAGACTCACACTTGCAGATGGCAGTCACGGCTGGCTTGTGTATCAACGCCAGAAATTTTTACTGACCCGCTTCGCATTCAAAACTGAAAAAGGCGACCCAGCCACAGTGGCATTTGCCCTGCTGACGCATTTATATTCCCAATACCCCCGCCTCGATACGCAGATCGAAAATGTTCAGGTCTACGATCCGCATTTACCTGCTCTATATAAAATGGGCTATGTCGAATCGTTTCGACGAATTGAAATGTGGCGTGGAACTCCCCCCGAAAGCCTGCGAATGAAACTACCGCAATAAGTTTCTTCAGATAAAAAAAACAGCCCTGAATTTTTCAGGGCTGTTTGCTATTACATTGCTGCGGCTTGACCGTTGATTTGTTGTTTTAGAGAGACAATATCCCTCTGCAAACGATCATCGTGCTTGATCTGGTCTGATATTTTTTCTATCGCATACATCACCGTGGAATGGTCACGCCCACCTAACACTTCGCCAATTTGCGGGAAGGAAAAATTGGTTTCTTCACGCAATAAATACATGGCGATCTGACGGGGAAATGCCACATCCTTGGTGCGGTCTCGGCCTAAGAGTTTTTCAACGGTCAGGTTGAACTTTCGGGCAACGAGGTCTACAACACGGCCAGGTTCCACATCACCACGCGAAGGCAATAAATCAGATAAGGCAATTTCTACGAGGTTTGGTGTAAGAGCGGAGCCGCTTAAATCGGCAAAAGCGATAATCCGATTTAATGCACCTTCCAATTCACGGATATTGGACTGCACTCGTTTGGCAATATTTTCCAAGATCTCGTCCGAGATATGTCTGCCAGTCCGTTCAGACTTGGAACGTAAAATGGCGAGACGAGTTTCAAAGTCAGGTGCCTGGATGTCGGCACTTAAGCCCCACTCAAAGCGGGAGCGTAAGCGTTCTTCCAGAGTCACAAGAGACTTTGGAGGACGGTCAGACGATACAATGATCTGCTTGTCTTGTCCATGCAGGGTATTGAAGGTATGGAAGAATTCTTCCTGAGTAGATTCCTTACCAGCGATGAATTGAATATCATCCACTAACAAGACATCGGCAGAGCGATATTTTTCGCGGAAGGCTTGTGTGGTATGGGTACGAATGGCGGTAATCATGTCATTCGTGAATTCTTCGGAGGAAACGTATAAAACATTCAATCCGCTGGCGTGACAGGCATTCCCAATCGCGTGTAACAAGTGAGTTTTGCCGAGTCCTACACCACCATAAAGGAAAAGCGGGTTATAAGCGCGGGCTGGCTTCTCTGCAACAGCCTGACAAGCTGCATGAGCAAGGCGATTGCCAGAACCAACTACATAAGTATCGAATGTATAGCGTGGATTTAGTGTAACGTGACGTGCTTTTGGCTCAGGCGTGGTAATCTCAATGGAAGAGGCACCCGATTCCAGGTCCATGTTTGATTCGTTCTCGTCTGCCTGGGTAACAATAAATTCAACAGCGACGTTTGAGTTCAAAATCCCGATCAATAAACGGCTGACGGTGCTCGAAAGACGGCTTTCCAACCAATCACGCGCATATGCATTACGTACTCCAACGGTAATCATCCCATTTTCATAAGCCATGGGACGGGTATCGCGCACCCAGGTGTCAAAAGAGGCACGGGGCATTTCCATTTGAAGTTGTGCGAGTACTGATTGCCAAGCCTGCTCTGCGTTCATAAAAAATCCTAAGTTTGAGATGTAGAGTGCATTAACTAGCCCGCCATTGGTTGCGGCTTAGTGACTTGATATGTGTTGTTGTTAAAATAGTTTCTTCAGGGACTTGGATACATGGGGCATATATCCTTTATATCAGCGTGAATACATTCTAGCAGATACTTGTAATAGATAACAGGCGCTAGACCTACGTTAAGTTAAATAAACTTGTTTTATTAAGGTTGCCTTATGTTAAAGAATCATCTCGTAATCAATCGTTAATATAATTTTGAATAGAACAGACGTTTCAGCCAACCGCACCTATTTCAACCTGCCTACCCCCCACATATGGGTATCCACAGCTTTATTACAGCAGATAGCATATATCTATCTTAAAAAATGCCTGTGGATAACTTTTTAGATTCGCTTGTCGTGAAACACGAGTTCCGGTGATTCGTTTCGCAACGAATCATTGATTCGTATGATTCAGTGTTTCATTGCACGCGGGACCCATACGAATATGGTTGTTCCCTCTTCAACACTGGATGAAATATCAATATCACCACCTACTGCGCGCGCGCGCGTTTGCATATTCGCGAGACCATGGCCGATGGATGTGTGCATCTTATCTATATCAAACCCTTTGCCGTCATCTTTGATCTCAAGCAGAGCGCGTTCATCGGTTGTCCATATCGCAATGTGCACATTTTTTGCTTTGGCATGCTTGGCAGCGTTGGCTAATGCCTCCTGGCAGATGTGAAACATTGCCAATGACTGTAAATGCGGCAGGTCTTTCAACTCATCCGGACCTGTAAAGTTAACTTCAGAGAAAGTATGAGCACGATATTCAGCGATCAAACGTTTAATTCCACTTATTAAGCCTTCATTACCAAGCTGACGAGGCCGCAGGTCAAGAATATAAGCACGAATATCACGAATAGCCTCGTTCAATCCGTCAATGGCCTTGTGGATTCGATCTTTTGCAGCCTGTGGATCTTCATCTAATGTAAGCCTCGCGCCTTCAAGCGATAAACCAACACCATAAATCGATTGAATAATGCCATCATGCAGGTCCATACCAATACGGTCACGTTCTTCAAGCACAGCAAGCCTGCGTGCGTTGGAATGTAAACGCGCATTTTCAATGGCCAGCCCAGCCCAGGCCCCTACAGCGCTAAGCAATTGAATGCTTCTTTCATCAAATGGATCGGTTGCGCGGGTTGCAACGCTCATAACGCCCATCAAATTTTCGCCTGCCAGCAAAGGAATACAGGCAATTTGCTGAAAACCAGCCTTAACCACAGCATCACGCTGAAAGTTCGCATCATTTTCCAAATGCACACCAATCAAGGGTTGGTGGGTTTTGGCAACAATTCCTGGATATCCTTCTCCAACTATAAAAATATTTCTTGTCCAGAATGCCTCGGCAGCCTGTCCGCGATGCAAAACCATGCGAAGTGTGAGCTTATCCTCCTCCAGAAGGAAAATATCACCTGCTTCCACTTTCATGTAGTTCATCACAAGCCCAAGGGTCTTATTCAGAATCTCGTCGAGTTCCAGGCTGGAGGTCAGCGTGGATGCGATGCCATTGAGCAAGCCCATGTCTACATTGCGGCGCGTCAGAGCAAGGTCGCGCTCCTTCATCTGCTCATATAACCGCGCATTTTGAATGGCCGTGGCAGCGTAGGCAGCCAGCATCTGAATAATCATCTCATCATCAGATGTAAATTCAGCCGCATCTTTTTTTTCTGTCAGATAGATCTGTCCGAGTTGTGTATCGCCCGCACGGATCGGCACACCTAAAAACGAGACCATTTTGGGATGATGTGCAGGAAAGCCGACTGAATGCGGGTGTTCTGAAATTACAGGAACCCGCAATGGATGTTCGGTATTCATTAACTCACCGAGCAAGCCAAGACCCAGTGGCGGGTGGGAGATTCTTTTAATCTGGGAATCCGTCATACCGACAGTAATAAATTGCTTGAGCTTGCCTTCATCATCCAAAACGCCCAGGGCCGCATAGCGTGCATCAGACTGTTCGCAAGCCGTCGACGCGATTCTTTCAAGCAATGTTTCAAGGGAAACATCCTTCACCAACTCCAGGCTTGCGCGATGGAGCGCGAATAATCTCTCCTGCAATTGTTCACGGGTCAATAACATATCAAAGATACCTCGCAGACATTATAATCAATCCATCGCATTTTGATAGATTTTGAAAGAACACTCAAACTACACTTGGACAACTCAATGACCAATTCCCGCATTTCTGGATTCTACAACCTGACCATCGAAGAGCGCCGCAAAAAACTGGCGGAAGCTTCGAATCAGACTCCCGAAGACCTGCTCCCGTTTACTACAGGCGGACTCACCGCTGAGACAGCCGACCACATGATCGAAAATGTGATCGGCATGTATTCGTTACCGATCGGTATTGGGTTGAACTTCATGATCAACGGACGGGATGTGCTCATTCCCTTTGTGGTGGAAGAGCCTTCCATTGTAGCGGGTGTTTCGTTTATGGCAAAACTTGTCCGTGCTGGCGGCGGATTTACAGCTACCACCACCGAATCGTTGATGATCGGGCAGATGCAGCTGATTAACGTGGTCAATATGGATGAAGCGCGACTTAAGTTATATGAGCACAAATCTGAATTGCTGGAAAATGCAGATCGGGCAGAGTCAACTCTCCGCAAGATGGGAGGCGGTGCCAAAGATTTGGAAATCCGTTTAATCGAGGAATCCCCGATTGGCCCGTTCCTCGTGGTACATCTCATATATGATGTGAAAGATGCGATGGGCGCGAACGCGGTCAACACAGCCTGCGAAAGACTCGCGCCGCAAATCGAAGCCATCACAGGCGGAAAAGTGCATTTGCGTATTTTGTCCAATTTATCAGATAGAAGAATGGCGCGCGCGCGTTGCACAATTCCTGTCAACGAGTTGACGGTGGGATTTGAAACCTTCAAAGGTGAAGCCGTGCGCGATGGAATTATCGCCGCGTATGCCTTCGCCGCGAGTGACCCATACCGCGCCGCGACACACAACAAGGGCATCATGAACGGCGTGGACGCGGTGGTGCTCGCCACAGGCAATGACTGGCGTGCGATTGAAGCGGGCGCGCATGCATACGCGGCTCGCTCTGGAAGATATACATCACTCTCCACTTGGGGCAAGGATGCGAACGGAAATTTGGTTGGCACAATTGAAATTCCGATGGCGGTTGGAATTGTGGGCGGCGCAACGAAAGTCCACCCTGCGGCACAAGCCGCTGTGAAATTGATGGGCATCAAAACCGCCGCCGAACTGGCTGAAATCATCGCCTGCGTGGGACTCGCACAAAACATGGCTGCCCTGCGCGCGCTCGCCACCGAAGGCATTCAGCGCGGACATATGTCTCTGCATGCGAGGCAAATCGCACTCGCCGCAGGTGCATCGGGTGACATGATCGAGAAGGTCGCCGCGCAAATGGTGGCCGAGAAGGCAATTCGAGTCAGCAGAGCGGAAGAGATTTTGTTGGAAATTCAAAATATTTAACCACGAAGGAAACAAAGAACACAAAGGAAACAAAGAACACAAAGGAAAAGCAATTCAAGACACAATAGCGGACAGGATTGTATGTCAGAGTTTTGTATAGGTCAAATAAACATCATTCGGGATAAATCCCTCACTCATCAGCCCGAAGGGCTTCCATGTGCTTAGGAAGGACTTTAGTCCGCACCGCTCGCAGGATTGAAGTCAAAGTTTTGGAATGTGTAATTTTTGAAAGAGTATAATTCTCCAAAAGGAGCAAACATGACGCTTCACCAATTTCCAAATTCAGTTCTAAGTAAAGTTGCAAACTCATTGGTCGCCACAAAACGTTTCGCAACCGTGGAAGACGCACTATGGGACATGGCAATTTCCACCGTGCGCGGCAGGGTATCGTATTATCGTCGCCGCATCAAGAAAATGGAAAATAAATATGGGACGGACTTTGATAAGTTCACTGCACGCCTGAAAGGCAAAGCCATACCCGAGCAGGAAGATGACTGGCTGGCTTGGAAGTCCGCCCGTTCCATGCTAACGGATTGGCAAAAGACCTATCAGGATTTACGCCGTGAACAAAATCGTTGACGATATATTGGGTATCTTGCAAGAGAACAACCTGATTCAAAACACGCGCGTCGTCAATTACGACGAGACCCCCCTCTGGCAGGTTGGAAGCCAAACTCCGCAGCCAACTCCCGAAAAATCATACATTGCAAATCTGGATTCACCTCGAACCCGAATCACTGGACTATGCATATCAATTGTTTACGACTGTCCCTCTTTTACGCTGGGACAATGCGCCCCACTATGGACATTTCGCCAATTCACCTCATCATTTCCATGATGAACATGGGAATGTATATGAATCTCTATTAAGAGGCAACGTCAAAAGTGATTTGAAAATTGTTGTTCGTGAAATTGAAAAGTAGATGAGAGAATAACTGTAACACTCTGACCTGACATGTCTCATCCGCGCCAATGTTAACCACAACCCTCGCGCGAACATAGGTCGCAATTAATCAGCCTATCCCGGAGACATGTCAGGTCTTATTTTAGTCCGCACGGTGTTGGCAGGATTGAAGTCAAAGTTTTGGTATATATAAAATAAAAGATAAAAGAGATTAGAAAATGGAACATTTATTGAATTCACTCATTGTATATTCAAATTTAATACTAATTATTTTGAATCTGATTCTTGTAATCATTACTGGCGTTTATGCATATCTTACATGGAAAATGGTTAGAGAAATGAAAGTAGCGCGGGAAAATCAATCAGATTCTAATTTGATTGCATTTCCTGTCACCATGGGACAAGTCTATGCTCAAATCCAACTTGAAAATGCAGGACCTGGAATAGCGCTTGATATTGAATTAACTATATCGCTTGATCCACCACTAAAAAAGGATGCCAAGATATGGAAACACCCAGCATTATTAGTTGGTCAAAAAGAACTTTTCCTCCTTCCATATGAAGAAGGAAACGGTGGACTTGAATCGCTAAAGCAACTCTCAGAAAAACACAATAATTTAGTTTTAAAACTTAAATGGAATAACATTTTTGGTTATACAAAAGTCTTTAATGTCACCTATAAACTCAGTGATTTAACCTTAGGGTGGTATAACGCGGGCCATTTAATCAAGCCAGATGATATGCCGATGCAAATGCAAAAAGTTACAAAATCTCTCGATGAAATCCATAAAGATATTGAGGGAATTAGTCGAGATCAACGTTTGAAGCCGATTATAGAAGAACTTAATAAAACCAATATAAAAAAACATAAAACTTCTCATAAAAAGAAGGTCACGAAATGACAACTCCCCAACCTCACACTCACTCCCCTACCCTCCTCAAACCCATCAAGCCGGTCGGCATTGTTGGCTACGGCGCGTATGTGCCGCGCTATCGTCTGCCCGCCAAGGAAGTCGCGCGCGTATGGACAGGCAAGACCAGCGGACTTCCGATCAAAGAGAAAGCCGTGCCCGGCCTGGACGAAGATGTAATCACCATGTCCATTGAAGCGGCACGTAATGCCATGTTGCGTGCGCAAATTGACCCAACTGAATTAAGAGCAGTTTGGGTCGGGTCAGAGTCGCATCCGTATGCGGTCAAACCAACTTCAACCGTAGTTGCCGAAGCGATCGGCGCAGTCCCAAACACGCAAGGCGCAGATTTTGAATTCGCTTGCAAAGCCGGCACCGAAGCCGTGGTCGCCGCGATGGGAATTGTCGGCTCGGGCATGGGACATTACGCCATGGCCATCGGCATGGACACCGCGCAAGGCAAGCCCGGCGACGCGCTCGAATACACCGCGGGCGCGGGCGGCGGCGCGTATATTATCGGCCCCGCCGAAGAGTCGCTGGCGATTATCAACGCCTCATATTCTTATGTCACCGACACGCCTGATTTTTGGCGGCGTGAATATCAAAAATATCCCGAACATGGAATGCGCTTCACGGGTGAACCTGCTTATTTCAAACACATCAGCGAAGCCGCCACACATTTAATGGAAGCCAGCGGCACCACTGCAAAAGATTACAAGTGGGCAGTCTTTCATCAACCCAATACAAAATTTCCGCAGCGAGTCGCGGGTCAACTTGGGTTTTCAGCCGAGCAAATCGCGCCCGGGCTTTTAGTCCACACGATTGGAAACACCTACGCAGGCGCAGCCATGATCGGCCTAACCGCGACTCTCGACATCGCCCAACCTGGTGACAGAATCCTCGTCGTCTCTTTCGGATCGGGAGCTGGTTCCGATGCCTTCGACATTCTCGTTACTGATAAAATCACCGAGCGCCAGAATCGCGCGATGAAAACGCAGGAATACATCGCAAGGCGTACTGAAATTGATTACGCAACCTATGTCAGGTATCGCGGGAAATTGGCGATGAAATAAAAAAATCATCCAACATCCGCTGGTTGAGTAGCCCCGCATGGTTTTCGCGGGGCGTATCGAAACCAGTAATTAAAAGTAAAAATAAAATTTCAAGGTGTGGTCTCGATACGGGCTTCGCCCTACTCGACCACCAGATCGAATAAAAGGAATAAATATGGCAATCTTCGACCTTCCTCTCAACGAACTTAAGACCTACCTCCCCACGCGTGAAGAACCCGCGGACTTTGACTCCTTCTGGAAATCCACATTGGATGAAGCGCGAGCGCATCCACTCAATGCAACATTTGAAAAAGTAGATTATGGCCTCGTGGCACAAGATACTTACGATGTCACATTCAATGGCTTTGGCGGACAACCCATCAAAGGTTGGTTAATATTGCCGAGTCAACACACTGGAAAACTTCCTTGTGTCGTTGAATTCATCGGCTATGGCGGCGGACGCGCATTCGCATTCGACTGGCTTCTCTGGTCAAGTACGGGCTATGCTCATTTTGTGATGGACACCCGTGGACAAGGCAGTACCTGGTCAGCAGGCGACACTCCAGATTTATATTCCGATGGCGGCAACGCGCATTTTCCCGGCAGCATGACGAAAGGCATCCTCGACCCAAAGCATTATTACTATCGCCGTGTATTCACAGATGCAGTGCGTGCCATCGAAGCAGCACGCAGTCATCCTGATGTGGATGCGGCTCGCATCGCAGTGACGGGCGGCTCGCAAGGCGGAGGCATCACCATCGCCGCCGCAGGACTCGTCCCTGACATTGTCGCCGCCATGCCTGATGTGCCGTTCCTTTGTCACTATCGCCGCGCAACTGAAATCGTGGATACCTATCCATATAAAGAAATCGCCGAGTATTGTCACACCCACCGCGACAAAGTAGATACTGTCTTTAACACGCTTTCATATTTTGATGGAGTCAACTTCTCTGCCAGAGCAAAAGCGAAAACCTTATTCTCCGTTGGCTTAATGGATCAAGTCTGCCCGCCTTCGACGGTCTATGCGGCATACAATTACTGGGGCGGCGAAAAGGATATCAAGGTCTATTCATATAATGGGCACGAGGGCGGCCAGAGTTATCAAACACTTGAAAAATTGAAGTTCATAAAGAGTTTATGGAAATAATGATTTCCCGCAGGAGAAAAACATGTTAAAAGAAACCGTCGAACTCGAAACCTTACGTCAGAAAATTGAAGATGCTGAATTTGAAACTGGAGACCGAACAGATTATCTTAGCTACGGAAAGCCCAGTCCGGCGCAGGCACAACAGGCGAAGGAGTTGATTGAGAAACTCAGGGAAGAAAGCAAAGCAGCAAGAGCAGCGTTAAAACAATTGTTGGACACATTGCGCGCACAACAGCCGCAAGCCGTTGAAGAATGGGTCAATTATCACATTGACATGTTACAAAAGGTCGTTGACGAAAAGACAGAAGCAGCCATCACACCACGCCGAAATGTGGCGAAGGAAACGATACAAAATTGGGAAAAAGTTCGCGCTGGTGAAATGGAATTCGTCAACATCAACTGGCACTTCCTGAAAGATTACAAAGCCAATGTTAGAGAAGTCACCGGCAATAAAGTAAAAAAAGTGGAAAGCGCCACACAGGATAAAGCAAAAAGCAATTCATGGTGGCCTTTTGGGAAGTGAATTTTTTGGAAATACGGGAATCTTGAAAACATGACAGAAGTCGTTATCGCAGGTATCGGACAAACAGAAGTTGGCGAGCATTGGGAGATCAGTTTACGCGATCTCGCTCTGCGCGCTATTCAAGCCGCGCACCATGATTCAGGCGGGCTTAAATTACAGGCCTTATTTGTTGGCAATATGTTCGCGCCGAATCTTTCCAATCAGGCGCATCTCGGCGCGCTCATCACAGATTATGCCGGGCTTAATGGAATTGAAGCTGTAACTGTGGAAGCGGCAGGTGCTTCGGGCGGCGCTGCACTTCGCCAGGGTTACCTTGCTGTTGCCAGCGGCATGGTGGATGTTGCTCTCGTTGTTGGAGTAGAGAAGTTCACAGACAAAGTTGGCGCGGAGGTTGAAGAAATTGTAGCCACCACCAGCGATTCAGATTTTGAAGCCGTGCAAGGCATGACCACCACTGCCCAAGCCGCGCTGTTGATGAAGCGTTATATGCACGAATACGGTGTCCCTGCCAATGCATTTGCTGGCTTTGCATTAACAGCCCATGCCAATGGGGTTGCAAATAAAAGCGCGATGTTCCGCAAAGCAATCAAAGCCGAGACCTATGCCAAAGCAGAAATGATCAGTGACCCGATCAACATGTTTGACGTGGCCCCAAATGCAGACGGCGCTGCCGCACTCGTTCTGACTCGCCGTGACCTGCTTCCGTCCGATTGGCAGCGTCCACTCGTGAAGATCGCTGGCTCGGCAGCATCGTCAGACACGCTGGCATTGCATGATCGCAAAGACATGTTGTACTTTGACACAGCACAAATCTCAGCAGGCAAGGCAATGAAACAAGCTGGGATCGTTTTGGACCAAGTCAACTTTTTTGAATATCACGATGCATTCAGCATCTATGCCGCATTGTCGCTTGAAGCTGTAGGATTTGCCATTAAAGGCAAAGGCTGGAAACTTGCAGAAGATGGTTCGATTGGATTGAAAGGAAAAATTCCTTGCGCAACCATGGGCGGCATGAAAGCCCGCGGATTCCCCGGTGGCGCTTCCGGTGTGTATCAGGCTGTCGAAGCAGTCATCCAGCTTCGAGGTCAGGCTGAAGCGAACCAAATTCAAAATGCAAAGTATGGACTCATCCAATCGCTTGGCGGGCCAGCCTCCACGGCAGTGAGTCATATTTTAATGGCGCTTTAGTATGCACCCTGCGCATCGCGACACTTGCACCGCACTGCGTTTGGTGCAGTGCAGGTGAGGGTCTCTACAATAGTCCTGGAGATTCTCCGCTTCGCTCAGAATGACATATGATGGTTTATTTCGGTATCACTCCCTCATGGGTTGCCAAATAAATTTGCGTTCTCTGATTGATATCGCCTTCAATGAATAAATAGTATTTACCATTTACAAGAAGCGCATCATGAAACCAGAATTGATGTGCGCCTTTTATTTCAGCGGGCAGAAAAACAGGGTTAAGCATAGACTTGTTCCAATGAATGCCATCATTACTAGCGGCAAGACCAAGAGCCATGTTGCCGCCGTTTACATCTTTTGTGCCTCGATAGATCATCGTCCAGCCCTGTTCGGTTTGAAAGACACGCGGCTGATGCACCCAACCAGCATCCCATGAACCTTTATCTGCAGATTTCAGCACAGGATCGCTTTCAAGATATGGCGCATCGGAGGTGGCTGTGTCGTTATATTTCACCCATTGCCTTCCATCGGTGGATGTGGCCATGCCGATCTGCTGTATCCCATCATTGTTCGCTCCACTGTAATACATTAGATACCCATCTTTTGTTTTGATAACGTGCGGCGCGAGCACCTGACGCGAATCCCATTCATGTACTGAACCCGGCTTGAGAACAGGCTCCGCATCCACCGCCCACGGACTGTTGGGGCTGGCCGCCGTTGCCCGTCCAATCACACTCGCTGACGGAAAACCCGCCGAGTCCCATGTGTAAAAATAAATTACCCAGGTGCCATCCCCTTCAACTAACGCGCTGGATGCATACATTGCAATCTTTGCATAAGGCACGTCACTGGTTTTAAATACTCGTTCACTCCCTTGCTCGATCCATGTATAGCCATCGGTTGATGTCACATATCCAACCTGCGATGTGGCAGGGAAATCTCGAAATCCATTCCTAAACATATGGAATATTCCATCATAATAAACAACAGCGCCGGGGTCGGTAAAGCGGTCATCCCACGCACCAACCTGTCCTCTGGGAATAATTGGATTATCACCCAAGACAGTGAAGAATGGCTGCGACTCGGGTGTTGTAGATGGCAAGATAGGTATAGGCGTTGATGTGGAAAGCAGCGTCTCCGTTGAAATAATTTTCGCGGCAGGCGAACTGCAGGCCATCAAAATAAAACTGAGGCAAAGGGTAAAATATTTTTTCATGGGTTTATTCATTTGAAACAATGCCTTTTTCTTTAAACCAGCGGGTTAGCTCAGAAAAATAAAGAACCCGCGGCGAATATGGAATCTCGGCAAAGTATCCATGCGGGGATTCGTTGAGATTATGGTCACCATTTTGGAGCATGACATAGGAGAAATTACCCTTACCCAAATCGATCAACGCCTGTAAGTTTTCTGCACTGACAGTTGCAGGAATATTTTTATCGACACTCCCCCACATCCAAAAACCAGGTTGGGTAATGTCCGCAAGAATGGGAAGTGGATTCCCACTTGCTGGATTCATTCCGCGTATGGTTTGATTCAGTTTGTCAGCATCGTAGGTTGTGACTGAATCGCCGTCATTCGTCACTGCACTATACAGATCCTCCTGCGCCGTTGATGTAACCGGGCCTGATTGGATCACGAAGAAATCCACTTCTACTGATTGAGCAGCCGCGACTGGAATTACCCAGCCTGCCTGGCTTCCGCCGATTAGGCCGATCTTTGCAGAATCAACCTCAGGGCGTGAAGATAAAAACTTTGCTCCGGCGACAGCATCTGAGGCGATCAGCTTTATATTCGCATCGTCCGGGCTTTCGCGATAAACCCCATCAGAGCCGCCTACCCCGCGCTTGTCGTAAGTCAACAAGGCAATGCCCTGACTAATCATATAATGAGCCAATATTTGCTGACCAAATCCATCTTTTACTCCGGGTTCGGAACCGTGCAGCATCATGAACGCAGGATGCAAACCAGGAGTTACAGGTGAAGTAAGCAAGCCCGCCATCACTGCCCCATCTTCACTTGTGAATTTAACATCTTCCACAGAATAGTTTATTCGTGAAGCAGTTTCCCAATTTGCTGAGTTATCAGAATTGAATGACTGTAAACTAATCACTTCGCCTGCATCGTTCAGATCAAATTTGATCTGTTCTTTTTCCAGCGGATAAGCCAGCACTCGAGCAGACCCGATACCAAAAGAGGAAACTTCCAATGGATACAATCCGCGTGAATCTCCAGTGTTCAGGTCAGTGAACATTAAGCCAGGTGGAAAATATTGCAGCGTACCATCATCATAACTGGGACAAAGCAGCACACTCACCATGCGGCCCGAGTCAAAGCGATAGACTCCCACATATTTATCAAGCGCTTCAGGAGCAATTTGAGTCAGCGGTATAAATTCAACTTGATAAGAATCGCCATCCCAGTTCAGACTGCCAACAAATCCGCTTACAGAGAAATTCCCTTCAAAATGAATATTCTTATACGGGACTAATGATTTGCCTTCGACATCAAACGCAATTTTTTCTCCAATTTGAACAAAATTAGTCAAGCCTTGCGATTTTTTAAATGGCTGGATATTTAAACTTTTTCCATTTTCCGAAAAGTTAACGAGAAGGGAAATTACCTTCCCGTCAGGTTGCGCAAAACCACCGAGCCACTCTCCGGAAACAGGTTCAACAATGACCGTTAGAATTGGCGTGGGTGTTAGGCTTGGCTGCGAAACAGCGCAAGCCGATACAATCAGAATCAGAGTGAAGGTTATGAATATGGTTCTCATAAGTCGCGAGTATAGTCCGCCCATATAAAAAAGTACCCCTCCTACGGAGGGGTATTCAGATAAAGTGTGTCGAGATTGATGAGTAAATTTGTTTCTGGCGATGTAATTCTCAAAGAGCGGCTATCCACTTCAAGCAAATCCGATTCAAAGCCAAAGAACGTCCAAAATGTGACCTGGGGCTGATGCGCTTCGAGCATCATGGAAATGGCTGGTTCTTTGTGACCGTAATACTGCGAACGCCAGCCGCGTGTGGAGTTAGGGTCCGCGCGGACGATGGAGAAGTTGCCATTGCCTTCGATCAGTCCAGTTTGAATTTTAATTCTGGAGTCGGACAGCTTGCTGTCCGTTTTTGTTAGAGTAAGTATTACGCCATGTGCAGTAGCAAGCTCCTGCACTCCAAAGTCTTCAAGTAACCAATGCAATGTGTAATGATGTAATTTGTTTGCAACAAGGTTATCAATCACCAGCCAACGATCACCTTCAAGTGTCATCACCGTTCGTTTATGGGAGACAGGTTTATAGCCATCATGTTCGCCTTGCCAAAGATTCTTATCTTGATTGAGGACTTTGCACTTCGCCCAATTCGTCCATGTAAAGCGACTGACCATGGTCATTTGGTCTTTGTTATCTACCGTCACCGTGTTATGCGCGGATGTATGAGCAAGCCCGTTTCGCCAGTTGTCTTCGCCACTGTAAAGATAGGTGCCTGAATCGCAGGCGATATTTTGATTTCCAAACCATAAATCAACATGGAGTTGGTCGGCGTGGGAGGGACGGGAGGTGAAGTCGGTACAGCGAATGATGGCTTTGCTATTTGTATTACGTAGGATGTAGACTCCCCCATTGGTGAATGAATCACCGCTAAGCACGCCAAGGTCGCTAAGATTTTTATTCTCCTTCGCGGTCTTTGCGGTAGATGACACTCCACATAACCAAAATAGATCTTCATTCCATGCGCCAGGTTCAAAGAGAAATTCTTTTTTGGTGATGTATGATCCAAGTTGCAAAAGCGGACGGTAGTCAGTAAAGTCGCAGTTGTTGAGAGGTAGGACTAAGGCACCGTCGTTGGAGCCATAGACAGGCATCTGTCCAGTTTGGGGGTCAATGAGTTGGGAGAGGTAGGTAATGGAGTTGGTAATGGATGCTTTGAGTTGTTCTGTAAATGGTAATTGGTAAATTTCACTGAGGCGAATTGCATAAAGATAAATCTGCAAAACAAAGCGATGATAGTTGAGCGAGTACATGGAGTAACTGCCATCGGGGAAAATTTGGGCGGCGGCTTCTTGTTCAAGGAGTTTGCGTCCGAGGGCGAAATATTTTTCAGCGTTCTTTAATTCAGGGAAGAGTAAACCGACAAGCCATAAGCCGAAGGCTTCGCTGATGGTGTGATTGCTACGCGTGGAGATAGCGTAGTCAATATTCTTGTAGATGCGTTCGGCTTGTGCGGCGACGTAGAGCGTGAGTTTTGCGGTTCGTTCAGGAGTTGTGGAAGGAGAGTTGATAAAGGCGTTATAGCCAAACGTCCATGCCATGAGGCGGAGGGCGATCTCTTGTCCGTCCATCCAGTTGGGTCCAGTGTTGGGTGGATTGTGTTGCGCCCAGTCTTCGATCAAGGTCCAGAAGGCTTCGGGGTATTTTTCGTCTTGTGCCGCGGCATAGGCACGGACGAGGGTGTAGACGAATGCGAAGCGGTTAGGTTCCCAGATGAACTTAATATCGATGGTGGAGTCGTCGGAGATTTGGGACCAGTGTTTGTGCATGTCATTCTGAGCGGAGCGAAGAATCTCTGACGATATTGGTAGAGACCCTTCGCTATCGCTCAGGGTGACATAGTCCGTGTGCCAATTAGGAGGAAAGCCTGTTTGAATGAAGTCGTGGGCGAAGTATTTTATTTCGCCGTTGAGAATGCGGTTGGCTTCGGCGATGGCGGTTTGGGGATTCCAAGGGAGGTTTTCTGGTAATTGTCCTTCGTCTACGGGACGAAAAAAACGTTCGTCCCTCCGCTCAGGACGAGGAACCTCCACATGCTTTTTATAATCACTCCACTTTCCCATCGGCGTTTGCAAACGGATGAGTCCAGTGCGGAGGCGGAAGGCGTAGGAGAGGCGAAAAAGTGTCCAACGCGGACCAAGTTCTCGGTAGAGCGAAGCGAGGTTTTTTATTTTCGTCCACATATTTTTTTACCACAAAGGTCACGAAGTGTCACAAAGGAAAATCCTTAAGGCTTTAAACCTTAGTGACCTTAGTGTTTAAACGTTTTGTATATCGATATAAGAGAATCCAGATAAGCGGAAGTCCAAGAATAATTAGCGGCGGGGCGTAAACTTGTCCCCATGACCAGGCGTAGGAAAGCAGACTCGCGAGCAGGGTCAGGAGAATGTATAACGTGCTGACTGCCGCATGGCTGTAACCGCCAATGACGAGACGTTGATAGACATGCGAACGATGCCCGTATAAAAGTTTTTCGCCGCGGAGCAGACGTTGAATGAAGGTGATGCCCGCGTCCATGATGAACGTCCACATCAGGAGCGTGCCGAGCATGAGCGCGTCGCCGCCGTGTGTGGCGGCAAGCAACGGCAAAACCGCAAAGGTATAACCGAGGAAGGTGCTGGCAACATCGCCCATGAAAATTTTGGCGGGCGACCAGTTGTGACCGAGAAAACCCAAACTGCCCGCGGCGATGGCAAGCGCGATCCAAAACACAAACGCGTTGTGCATGTTCGCGGAAAGCATCAGCCAGCCGAGCGCGCCCGCCAACGCCACACCGCCCGCGATGCCGTCGATACCGTCCATGAAGTTATAGGCGTTGGTGAGTCCCACGATCCACAAAAACGTGATGATGATGCCCACCACGCCCAAATGCAATTCACCGAACAACGGAATCGTGACAACCTTGAAATATCCCAAGCCATAGATGGAGACCGCCGCGACGAGTCCCTGCACTGCAAAGCGGACACGCGCCGAAAGCGGATGGACGTCGTCGCGCCAGCCGAGCCATGCGATGACCAAGCCGCAGACAAGATACACCAGCGCGTGATTTAATTCCGCTTCTTTTATTACCGATAAGCCTGCTCCTGTTACGATGAGCACGATCGCCAACCCTCCGCCACGCGGCGTGGGTATGACGTGTGAACTGCGTTCGTTCGGATGATCGAGTATCTGACGTCGCTCGGCGTAACGTCGAATTAAGTAGACGAGGAAGTAGGAGAGGATGGTGAGGAGGATGAAGGTGATGAGTTGTGTCACAGGGATGATTCTAAACGAGATTTATGCGTGGCTGGAGATTGATTCTGTTTCAATGGCAATGGCATCCCCTTATGCCCCGCCCAGACGTGAACGTCTGGGCTAATCCTACAAAGTCCGCTCAAGCGGACTAGCCGACTTCAGTCGGCTTTGTTGACATAGCACGGGAGTTCATTCCCGTGTGGCTGCACTGACACAAACTCAGTTTATTCTATCTTGATGTAGTAACTTGCAGTTTGTCCACCAGCAACTATGACTATAGTTCCAGTTCCAGGTCTGACATTTCCTTGGATATTCCAGAACCAAGTGCAATAGCCATCTTTATCTGTGGTGTGAATACCTACTCCATCTGCTGTACTCACCCTACCAGATGGTAAGTAGAAAGTTAAAGTACACTGTGAATCTGGCTGTGTTCGTATTTGCGCACTTGCCGCTCCTCCGATAATAGCTTTTTCGTCAACCGAAATCAATATAAAGCCACTCGTAGGCGCTTCTGGCGTATTAGTAAGTGTTGGAGTAAACGTTGGCGATATAGTAGGGGTCAAAGTTTCAGTTGGAGTAAGTGTAATTGTGCGAGTAAATGTAATAGTTGGAGTTAAAGTGATTGTAGGAGTTGCTGTAAGCGTTGGAGTAAGAGTTACAGTAGGAGTTGTGGTTGGTATGAAGCCAGTAATCATGTTGATAGTTCCAACACAAAAAGTATATGACATGATACAAGCAAAAATCACTCCGCTTGCAATAAATACATTCCGCCGAGCAACAGGATGTTCTTTTAGGTAGCTATATATCTTCACAGCGGTTTGGTACAAAAACTTTATGAGCAAAGTGATGGCTTTGAAAATTAATGTAAGAAATGCAAGGGGTATAGCAATTAAACAGCAACCAGCGCCGTTTTGGTCAGTTCTTCGTTTTCTTGATTGAGAAGACATAGTATTTCCTCCATCTATTTCTTTACCCAATTCCAAGTTAATTTACTTATTCTACCATTACAAGGTATTCCTTCTTTATTAGGGATAAAACCTGAGTTAACTTCAAGTTTATTATGCTTGCCAGGTGACAATTGGTAAACTTTCCCATCGGCAACTTGCAATGGAATTTTTGTCTGATCTCTAGCTTTTTGATAAACATCCAGCAATCTACCCTGTTGCTCAGTAAAACTCTTGACCTTTGTCTTCCATTTTGAGCTATCGTAAGCACGAACAACATCCAACGCCAAATCAGATAACATGTAATTGGTCAAACCGCTATTCGTTGGGCGTGTTGAGTCATCAGCATTTCGAATTACTATTCCAGCTTGCTCGAACTGGTGTAATACCCTGCGCCTTATTGTCTCGCGGCTATTTTCTGCATATACACGCCCATATCTTTGCTTAACTTCAATCAAAATATCATGTACACGCAACATTGGATTGGCGGCATTTCTCCATGCATCTTTTTCCGATAACTGAGCCAATGCTAACAAAGTTAATGCTGAGACTTCATTCTGTTGAGCAGATGGCAGACCGAGCGTCTCCAAAATTTCCTGTGCCTGTTCGATTTTTCCCATAGTAATTCTTGTCTCCTGTATCATCGGAAATTCTTCGGTGAGCAGATTAGATTCCCAAAGTGTTGAGAAAATTATGCTCTCGACTTTTTCTTGAGTATCTACGTTAGACTTTTGAATCCTTACACCAATATTTCTTATCGCCTCAAGCGGAGGAATGGGCAATATTCGCAACTCTGCTGCGTTGACCTGAGTGTTTCCATTTATTATCCGAAAATAGCGGTCAATAATTGCACTGTTCAAAAGCGCAGAAAGACCGATCGCTTCAGAAGCGGATAATATTCCCGTTTTTCTAAAAACCACATTCAAATGGTTTTCAAATCCAATTTGCTCAAATTCAAATTTCTCCCCAATAAACGGCGCAGAGACGAGGCGACGTTTATCTTCCTTCGCACTGAAGCGACGCAATAAAACATAGTTCGCATTGGGCATAAGCAGCGAAGGATCATTTGCCAAAATCGCCTGTGGTTTATCAAAACCATCAAGCGGATATTTGGTTTGATACGACTTGACGTTTTGCATCCAAAGCAATGGGACGGTTCCATTGCCTACTTTGATTTTTTCTTTCAACAGTTCTTTTGCACGAAAAGGAACTACTCGACCAGTTGAAACTTGAAAACCATACTTTTCAAGCGAACCATCCCATTTATCAACCGCTTCTAGAATTTGCTCATCAAGTATCCCCGTCGGCAAGCGAAAAAGCAGTAATCCGTTATGGTCACTTAGAAAATGACTGAAAGAAACCTGACGCGAGATAATTCCATTTTCTAAACTCTTATCGTCCTTGGACGAAGAGATATTCACATATCCTGCCCAATAACGATTTTCCTTGGGTTGAGATAATTTTTCAAAAGAAAAAATCACGTTCTCTTGCAAAACTTCATCGCTCTTAAAAAGATTATCACGAGATTGAAATAAATGAGCTGAAATCGGCGTAACGTCTTTGAGCAAATCGCGGCGAAACTCAGAGAAATAAACGCCGGAGCAAAAACTTCGTGGAACAATGAAACAAGCTTTACCTTGTGGAGAAAGCAACTTTGCAGAAAGAGCCATGAACAATGTATAGATATTCGTATGTCCGTTCAGTTTCCCATAAACGGCTTTTACGCGTTTATCTTCTACGTTAAGTTTGAAATAAGGTGGGTTACTAATAATATGAGTAAATGCTTTTTGTTTTGATACGTGTGAACCAAACAAGGAAGGTTGCTCATCTTCTGGTAGACAGGCAAGGACAAAATCTTCCTGACACACCTGCCAGTTGATTTTTATTCCATCCTTTTCTGCTTCCTCGCTTGCAACCTTCAAAACTTCACGACTTATATTACATAATTCTTTATCTGTTTCGTAAGCAGTAATGGAAATTTCAAGCGGACGTTTTTCAGCAATCAACCGTTCAATCACTGCACAGACCAAGACTCCAGAGCCGATTGCAGGCTCTAGCAGAGATGCACCGCTTTGAATTTGCCCCAATTGTTTTGCCATATAACGAGCAACAGATGGAGGCGTGAGAAATTGACCGTGTTCCTTGAGAGTATTCTTTTCACGCTCTTCAAGAATACGTTTTCCCTGCTCATAACTATGTGAAGCCAAATCTAAAATTTCCATTGGGAGAATTATACCTTCCCCTCTCTCAGACTTTCATTGCCCGTTCGTTTAACAGCTTACAGGTTTCAACGAACCTTACCCAACTCCAACCTTATCCCATCTTCAATCGACAAGGGACTAAACCCAAAATCCTTTTGCGCTTCGGCGTAACTGAAATCCTTGTTCTCGTTCAGCCGCAAGACCTGCTCCGCTTTGATGAGGAATGGAATCCGAATCCGCTCGAAGAGTCTCAGCAGAGAAACAACAGGTTTCGATGGGACGTGGAGTTTCCAGACGCGCTTTTTCATCGTTTTCGCAATCGTATCAACGACCTCATTGTATGTCAGCGCTTGTTTCCCTGCAATGTTGTAACTCTTGCCAGTCGTTTTATCATTCGATAAGCAACTCACCAGTGCGTGTGCGACATCATCCACGAAGATGGGTTGTTGCAGATATTTCCCATCGCCAAAGATCGGCATAATCGGTGAAAAACGCATAAAACGAATCAGCCGCCACATGTTGCGGTCACGTGGGCTGCCGTAGATCATGGTGGGACGCAGGATGGTGTAGCTCAATCCGCTTGTTTCGATGGCAAGTTCCGCCGCCACACGGACTTTCTTGCTCGGCGCGTTCAATTGCGTGAAGATGGCGGTCGTGCTGATGAAGATCGCGCGCTGAATTCCTGCTTTGGTTACGGCACTGATAATCGAGTCCGCGTGACCGAAGCCAAGCGAGGCAATGTTGATGAAGACACTTGTCCCTTGCATGGCAGTGGATAAAGATTGCAAGTCGGATACATCTCCTAATGCCCAATCAATTTCAGGTTGAGGAAGAAACGAGCGGTCACTGGATGCACGATATAAACAGCGGACTTCGTATCCATTTTTCAACAACAAAGGGACGACGCGTGAGCCGGTGAAACCCGTCGCGCCTGTGACAAAGACTTTCATAATCTCCTATTCACATAACCCGTCATTGCGAGGAGGACGATAGTCCGACGAAGCAATCCCCTGCTCGGTGTGGAGATTGCTTCGGGCAAAGAACAAGAGCGCCCTCGCAATGACGTTATTCATTAACCAACTTCATAAGCAATTCAAACGTTTCATTCAACTTATCGCGACGGTCGAGATGCCTGACCAAATAGCCGCGGGCATTTACTCCCATTTGTTTGACACGTTGCGAATCAAGCGAGAGCTCGAGAATTGTTTTCGCAAGGAGTTCATCATTCCCAGGCTGGACATACACTCCCCCATCTGAAGACTCGATCAATGTGCGCGAGACACCATCAATAACAAGTACAGTCGCACGACCAGCCGCCATATAATCAAAAACCTTGTTTGGATATGTGGTACGGAACATTGGAACATCCTGCAAAATCGCGAGGCACACATCCGCAGAAGCGACGATCAACGGCATATCTTTTTTCGCGCGGACACCTGCAAAAACAACATTCGATAATTTCATCTGCTCTGCTTCACTTTGCAGCCGCGGACGTTCCTTGCCATCGCCGAATAATACAAATCGAATTTTATCTTCGCCATTCAATCGCTGCGCCGCACGTAATATCGTGTCAACATCGTTGGCCTGGCCCAGCGCGCCCGCATACAACACGACGAATTTTTCTTCCAATTTTAACTCTTTGCGAATCGACGAGCCATCCACCTGCGGGTTGAACATATCTACATCTGTACCATAGGCGATGAAAGTCACTTTGTTTTCAAGCACACCCTTCGCAATCATGTATTCTTTGTATGCAGGCGAGTTCACCAGAATATGAGTCGCTTGTGCGTACAAAAATTTTTCCAGCCAGCGGCCCAACGTAATCAATACAGGGTTGGTCAGCACACCCATACTCACGCCAAATTCAGGCCACAGGTCACGCACTTCCAACAGGAACGGCTTGCGCCGAATCAACGCGACGAACCAGGCTGAAACTGCCTGAAAGATTGGCGGCGTTGTGCCCATGATGATGTCAGCATCTTTTACTGTGAGAGCTGTCCATACAGAACTGAACATAAAGCTAAAAAATGAAATGATGCGCCAAAAATAACTACGATGCAGAGCGGGATATATATACGCGCGTAAAATTCGAACGCCATCGATGATTTGTTCGGTAAACAAACCAGCCCGCTCTACTGTGCGTTGACCTGTTTGATAGTTTAAGTCGCTGGCAACGATGACGAGCTCATGTCCACGGCTGCGCAAAAATTGTCCCATTTCAAAGTGACGGGTATGCCCTGGCTCATTCGGCGAGACAAAGGCTTGATTAATTAACAGGATTTTCATAAATCTAGGATGCCCTCGATAAGAGGTGATTATATTATGGATTACCCTTGTAAATTACCCTTCGTAAACAGATCTCTCTAAACAACTTTGCCGTTTGTTCTTTTGAAATCTTACTTTCTCAATTCTTTTTGCAGATATGGAATGGTCAATGCCGAACACAATGCAGCGAGCCCAAACAACATGGCAGGTACAAGCCAGCGGAAATTGACCAGAAAGTCTTGATATAAAAGAATGCCTTGAATACGAAGTTTTGCAATGAGAATCGGAGGCAGGTTTTGTCCTGCAAAGAATAATGCCCCGACGCATAATGCAATGACCAGACTCAAAGCAAGGTCATTCCATGTGACAAGTTTGAGGCGCACATCCTTTTGAATACGCGTCATTACGTTGACAGTAATACTGTGCGGCATGGGTGCGAGCGGATAATTTTTTAGCGCATCCTCAATGATTTCATTTTCCTGTTCGGGGGTTAAGCGGGTATGCATGAGTCCTCCAAATTTGCGAGCGCGGTTCGCAGTTGTGCTTTCGCGCGGAAAATGCCTGTTTTTACGGTACCCAGCGGCAGGTTAAGAGTCGCTGCGATTTCGTCGTAGGAAAGCTCGTTTTGGTAGCGCATGGTCAAAAGCAGGCGGTAGTTTTCGTCCAGGTTTTCGATCGCTCTATATAAATAACTTCTGGTTTCATTGGTTTCAAATTCATGTGCGGGATTATCTAAGGTTGAGTCGGCTTCAGGAATATTTTCCATCACATCGTCGCCAAGATCATTTAATGAACGGCGCAAATTTGGCAGGCGGTTATAACAAAGGTTGGTAACGATGCGATATAGCCACGTGCGGAATTGCGATTGTCCCTTGAAATTTGGGAGAGCCGTCCAGGCGCGGACAAAGGTCTCCTGCGCCAGATCGAGCGCCTCGTTTTCGTCTTTGACAACTCGTAAAGCAAGGTTATAGACATAGCGTTGATGTTCATCTACAAGCGCGGCAAAAGCTTCGTGGTCGCCTTTCTGCGCTTTTTGGATGAGGGTGGTTTCGTTATCAGGCATACGGCTTCTATAGGGTTAGACAGGGGAAATCGGGAAAAGTTTCACTTTCCCGTCATTGCGAGGGCGACAGCCCAAAGCAATCTTCTCATCGAGTAGGGGATTGCTTCGCTCGAAGAGCGCTCGCTCGCAATGACATAAAACCAATTGAAACTTTTTCGCTCCACACCTGTCAAACGTAGTGAGAAACAAAACCAAGGAGAAATAAAATGAAAAGACCAATTGTAATTACCCTCTTGATTGTAGCACTCGCGCTGGTGTGCGCGGGCATTGGTGCGGTGATCTTCTTTGCCAACGGTTTCCAAACCAATAACCCATTCGACAGGTCGAACATCTCTTCGCAGCTTGAGGAAAGCAAGACCCTGAAAGTGGATGCCAAAAAGCCGATCACCTTGAAAGTGGCTGACGCGGCGGGCAAGGTCACCGTCACCGGCGCAGATGTGGATACGGTGCAAGTCAAAGTGGTCAAGACCGCCTATGACTCCACCCAAGCTCGCGCCGATGCGGAGGTGAAAGATATCAAATACACC
>JAYVUA010000113.1:0-10948 GCA_043788255.1 Anaerolineales bacterium
TTCCAACTGCGCCATGAAACTCGAATCTCTCGAAGATACTCTCAATGGAGTCAAAGAGATCAATGCCAGTTATCATAGATTGGAAATGGTCATTGAATACGACGAATCCAAACTTACTGATGAGCAGATCATCATGGCGGTCAAGAAAAAAGGTTATCAGGCTGTAGCAACATAATAGGTACCTACACGGAAACAGGCAGATATAAATTAATATATCTGCCTGTTTCCGTGTATACTCGCGCCATGCCAAAATATTACACACCCAAAGAAGCAAACGAGGCATTGACCGATGTCCGCCCGATGATAAAAGCGTTGATGGAAATTGCCGAACGGATTCGGGCACACCAACCAGAATACTGGTCTGTTGTGCAAAAATCTGCAGGCAATGGCGGCAATCCCGCATTAAGCAAACTGCTTCCAGATTTTGACCGTCTGGATGCGCTCCTGCATAAAGTTCAGGATATGGGAATCGAAGTGAAGGATTTGACCATCGGGCTGATAGATTTTGTCGCTTTGCGTAATGGCAGAGAAGTGTATCTGTGTTGGAGATTTGGCGAGGACAATATCCAGTTTTGGCACGAGATCGAAGCGGGTTTTCAAGGTCGCCAGTTAATTGACTGGGAATAATTCCGTTGTCAACTATCCTGAATTGACCTATACTAGCAACCATCTTATATTATTGGTTGAGGGATGATGAGCATATCGAAGATAGGACGTTATGAAGTTGAGAAGGAGCTTGCGCAAGGAGGTATGGGGCTGATCTTCCTTGCACGCGATCCTTTTATTCAGCGTCAGGTTGTTGTAAAAGTTTTGATGTATAGCCGAATGCTGGATGATGTTTATCGCGAATTTTTTCAGCAGGAGGCCGAATTAATTGCGGCACTTGAACATCCCTGCATTGTGCCCATATATGATTTCGGTTTTCATGGTGAACAGCCTTATATTGTGATGCGATACATGTCTGAAGGCAGCCTGGACGATCGTGTGGCCAAAGCGGAACTCAAGTTGACGGAGATTGCTCATATTATCAAACGGGTTGCTGATGCACTTGACGCTGCCCACCTTAGAAAGATTGTCCATCGCGATGTAAAACTTTCCAACATTCTTTTCGATTCGACGGGCGAAGCATTCCTTTCCGATTTTGGTATTGCCAAATCCAGAGCTGTTTCAGATGATGATGGAGATGAATGGCTGGTGGGTACGCCTGCGTATATGAGCCCTGAGCAGGTAAAAGGTGTCCGCATAGATGGGCGCTCGGATGTTTATGCACTGGGTATTGTTCTTTATCGCTTGCTGACTGGTCAATTACCTTTTTCATCTGACTCAACAACTGGGCTGATCAATGCTCACGTGGAACTTCCCATTCCTGATATTCGACAGATCAAGAGTAACATTCCTGCGGTTTGGCAGGAGGTGGTTGCAAAAGCCATGGCAAAAGAACCTGATGACCGTTATGCCACTGCTGGTGATTTTGCCCGGGATGTGGCTGAAGTTGTATCAGGGAAATGGTATTTAAGAAAATTGTAAGAGCTTGGGCATCATTCTCATCAAAGACCTTGTTGCCTGGGCAGCAGGGTCTTCTTTTTATGCTTATACTTGGCTTGTGCTTTGAATGAAATGATATTTATCCAAAGGAGAAAAATGAATAAAGGGATATTGTATGGCATTGGGGCCTATATACTTTGGGGCTTCTTTCCAATTTATTGGAAGGTTTTGCATGTAGTTCCAGCCTTGCAGGTGATTGGTCATAGAATTGGCTGGTCGTTTGCTGTGCTGTTGATTTATATCCTGGTTACAAAACAATGGCATGATTTTCGTTCGGTTGCTTTTAATGCCAAAACCATTTTGATATATGCTGTTGCGGGAATTCTTCTTTCCATCAATTGGCTGGTCTATGTTTGGGGTGTTAATGCAGGGTTTATTGTCGAAACCAGCCTTGGCTATTTCATCAATCCGCTTTTGAGTGTGTTGATGGGAGTGATCTTTTTGCGTGAACGTTTGCGTCCCACACAGTGGATTCCCGTCGTAGTCGCTGCAATCGGCGTGGTCTATTTGACGACAGTGTATGGCCGTTTGCCATGGATCGCTCTATCACTTGCTTTGTCTTTTGGGCTTTATGGTCTGGTGAAGAAACTTGCGCCGCTCGGTTCGCTTTATGGTTTAACACTTGAAACGGGAATTGTATTTCCCGCGGCATTGATCTATCTCCTGTTTCTTCAAGCAAAAGGCGCAGGTGCATTTCTTCATAGCGGTACAACTGTGGACTTTTTCCTGATGGGCGCTGGCATTGTTACTACAATTCCGTTACTAATGTTTGCGTCAGCTGCCAAGCAAATCCCGCTGACGATGGTGGGTATTCTTCAATATATTGCTCCCACACTTCAGTTCCTGATCGGCATATTTATATACAAGGAGCCATTTGATCAGTCTCATTTGATCGGATTTGGTATTGTATGGGCCGCGCTTATTATTTTCTGGGTCGAAAATTTTACTGCCAACCGTACACCTGTTGAGCCGATTCCCGAGTTGGGAGAAGGGTAACGGACGGCTTTGAATGCTGATAGGATGGTATGTCAAGATGGAATGGCAGATTCTCAAGACAGTGCATATATTAGTCATTTCCAAATAAGTACGCCAATGTTATATAATGCTGTAAAAGGATGAATGGATAGTGAATTGTTTCCTGCCATGCCATGAAGGATATTACAATGCCAAAGCGTGATAATTTTGTTTTGGGCATCCTGGTAAGTTCGGCAGATGATAAGTTTGAGAGCGAGCTCTTGAGAGGTGTATCAGATGCCGCAGTACATGCGGGGGGGAATTGGATTTGCTTTACAAGCGGCGCCATTCGCTCATATCATGGATTTGAATTTCAGCGGAATATGTTGTACAACCTTGCCAATCAGGAAGTTGTGGATGGATTGGTGGTTAGCGGCACTTTGGGACATGTTGTGGGCCATGAAGAGTTGCAAGCTTTTTGCGCGAATTATGATCCTTTACCTTTGGTGACAGTCGCGGTCAGCCTGGATAAAATTCCCAAGGTATTGAATAGTAGTTATAGGGGAATTACTGATGTGATCAATCATCTTGTCAATGAGCACTCTTATCAGAATATCGCATTTTTACGGGGGCCAATTGGTCACCAGGAAGCAGATGAACGCTTTCAAGCATATCAGGATGCAATGTTAAAATGCGGGCGTTCGCTGGATGAGTTAAGTAATTGGGTGGGAATTGGTGATTACACATTTGAATCGGGCAAACAGGCAATGCAGCAATTGCTGGATCGGTCAATCAAAATGGACGCAATTGTTTCTTCAAACGATTCAATGGCGCTTGGTGCTTATGAAGTGTTGCTTGAGCACAGGATTCGCATCCCGCAGGATATCGCAATTACAGGGTTTGATGATACTGAAGCCAGTCGTAATATCGTCCCACCCTTGACCACTGTGTATCAATCCGTTTACGACATGGGGTTACGGGCTGGCAATATGTTGATCGCCCACTTGCGTGAAAAGCCGTATCAAGAGAAAGTAATTGTGGAACCCGCGTTAATTGTCCGAGAATCGTGCGGGTGTGTGGAGAAAAGCTTGAGGATGGCAAATCAGTTATCAGCGGGGAAGGATACGGAAACTATTACCATGCAACACTTGCGTGAACGGGTGTGTGCTGCCATGCTGGATGCCATATCCCTGCCATCCAATGAAAAATTCCCTGCCTGGGTTGAAAGTATTTACACGAGCTTTGAACTGGATTTGGATTCCGAGACCCCTGATCTTTTTGTAAACCAATGGAAGGAAATTATCCATCAGGGACAATTGACTGGGGTGCATTCCATTCCGTGGCAGGATGTATTGACCGCCATGCGTGAAGCAGTGCTCCCGTTTCTGTACGACCCTCATAGAGTCAGAATGGCTGAAACACTTTGGCAACAGGCGCGTGTATGGATCGGAGAGGAATCGCTTAAACAGGAGGCTCAACTTCGGCTTCAGGTTGAGAATCGCAATGTGATTTTGAGGGAAGTGATCGAGATATTGATGACTTCGCAAACTACCGCAGATTTGCTGGATGGGGTAGTTTCGGAATTTCCACGATTGGGCATACATGCTTGTTATCTGGCTTTGTTTGAGGATGTGGAACATTCCACAGACCGGGCGCAGATTATTCTTGCGTACGATAAAAATGGGCGGTATGACTTAAATCAAAAAGATATGACTTTTCCTTCACGCCAGCTTTTGCCCGATGGTTTTTTGGACCAACATCCTTTTGGGATTGTAGTGGAAGCTTTATATTCCAAGGAGAAAAAATTAGGGTTTATGCTCCTGGATGTGGATGCGGCAAACGTTATGGTGTGCAGTGCTTTACGCGGATTATTAAGCAATGCGCTGCAAGGTGTTATTCTGAATGAACAAAGAAATAAAGCGGAAGATGAACTTCGCCGTTATCAAAACGATTTGGAAAATTTGGTAGAAGAACGTACAACAGAGCTGCGCGCGGCAAACCGTGAATTGGAGACAAAAAATGCTGAGCTGGAACGCTTTACCTATACTGCTTCACATGATTTGAAGTCGCCGATCATTACCATTCGTGGTTTTTTAGGGCACTTGGAGAGAGATGTCTTGTCTGGAAATTCCGTGCGTCTTAAACAGGATATTACACGTATTGGCGATGCTGCCGATAAAATGTATGAACTGCTAAATGATCTTTTGGAGCTTTCGAGGATCGGCCGCGTGTTAAACCCTTCTGAGAAAATAGATGTAGGTGAAGTGATTCAGGATGCCATACAATTGGTTTCAGGCAGGCTTGAGGAAAACAAAGTAAGAGTGGATGTATTGCCTTTTACAGAATCAGTATACGGCGACCGACTTAGACTGGTTGAGGTATTTCAAAATTTGCTTGATAATGCAGCCAAGTTCACCAGTAAGCAAGCTATTCCTGTCATTGAGATCGGACACGAAGGCGATAGGGATAATAAGCCAGTTTTTTATGTGCGTGATAACGGTATGGGCATTGCGCCTGAACATTATGAACGCATTTTTGGTTTGTTTAACAAACTTGATGTTGGCGTGGAAGGCACAGGTGTGGGACTTGCCATCGTTAAACGGATTGTTGAATTACATGGCGGTAGTATCTGGGTGGAGAGTGAAATAGGAAAGGGAACAACTTTTTTCTTTTCTTTGCCTCGAGGACCGTGACCAAATTCCCGAATTTGGATGACAGATGTCAACAATTGACTTTAACCCAGCTTAATATGGATTCGGATTCGTTATAATAAAGAAAAAATTCAAGGAGCAATAAATGAATTTTGCAATGTGGAAGAAAGCGTTAAATGTAATTCCAGAAGTTTCAAAAGAAGAGTGGGATGGATTGGATGTGATCTCAAGATGGTTGATCTCCACCCGCGCTGCGGTTCTCGTGATGACCTTTATCTCTGCGGCGCTAGCAGGGCTTTTTGCCTGGCGTGACGGTTCATTCAGCTTCATCCCATGGATCGTTCTCGTCTTTGGCTTAATTATGGCACATGCCAGCAATAATATTTTTAATGATTACACTGACTTCGTACGCGGCGTGGATAAGGATAACTATTACCGCACCATGTATGGAGCACAGCCGATCGCTTCTGGATTGATGACCAAACGTCAGCATTTGACATATTTCGCGGTGACTGGTTTTCTCGCAGTTGCGGCGGGACTGTACTTAATCTTCATCAATGCCAATGACCCGATGATTTGGATTTTGCTGGCTTCAGGTGCATTCTTTGTATTATTTTATACTTGGCCGCTCAAAGGACTTGGACTTGGAGAGATAGCTGTTCTGGTAGTTTGGGGTCCGCTCATGATTGGCGGCGGATATTACGTACTGACCCATCAATGGAATTGGTCAGTAGCCATTGCCAGCCTGCCGTATGTGCTGGGTGTGACCACTGTCATCTTTGGCAAGCACATTGATAAGATCAGTGTGGATACAGTCAAGAAGATTCACACCCTGCCCGTAGTGATTGGCGAGAAAGCTGCGCGCTATGCAGTGATCACAATGATGGTTCTGCCTTATTTTTTCACAGGCTATCTTATTGCAACCAAATTTTTTACGCCCATCATGTTGATGGTCTTATTCGCCATTCCAGCTTTGCGTGAAAGCCTTCCTCCTTTGATGAAGCCCAAACCTGAAACCCGCCCCGAAGGATTCCCCGATGGACAGGGGGGCTGGCCGCTTTATTTCGCGCCAATTGCCTTCCGCAATAACCGCTCCTTTGGCTCGCTCTTCATGCTTGGTTTGTTGGTTGATGTCGCTTTAAGAATTTTCCTGCCAGCCTTCTGGCGTTAAAGCTTTGATTTTGAAAAGGCTCCAAAAGACAATCGTCTTTCGGAGCCTTTTTTCTTAATCTGACAAAAGTACTCAATTTCACAAAACAGTTGTATAATCTCGAACGTTCGTTTATCCAGGCGGCACTTGCCGATAATTTACCAAAGAATCTATCTGGAATATGAACCACAAAGACTCAAGGACACAAAGATTGTTTTTTAGTGTTTTGTGCTTTTGTGGTAAAAGAATAATTATTCAGACCGATTCTAATAATACTCAAGGAGAGAGAGTATGTACATCAACTTTGCCATGTGGCGCAAAGCCTCATGGGAACTAATCAAAATGGACGACAAGAACGAGTGGGATGCCCTCGATGTCGTCTCCAAGTGGTTGATCGCCACCCGTTCCGCAGTGACCGCTGTCACAGTTTACTCCTGCATCATTGCGGGAGCCCTCGCATGGCGCGATAACTATTTTTCATGGCTGCCATGGATCATCTTGACCATCGGTTTATTCATTGCACATGGCACAAACAACCTGCTCAATGATTACACTGATTTCTCGCGCGGCATAGATAATGACAATTATTTCCGCACACAGTACGGTGTGCACCCGCTCGTGCAAAACTTTTGGGATAAAAGCAAGCAAATCCAATGGTTCCTGGTTAGCGGTGTGCTTGCTACACTTTCGGGCGTGTATGCTTTATTTTATACAAAATTCGATCCGTATATCATCGGTGTTTTTGCATTCGGCGCGCTCGTCCTGCTTTTCTACACTTGGCCTTTTAAATATTGGGGTATTGGTGAGTTGTCCATCTTCCTGATTTGGGGGCCAATTATGATCGGGAGTGTATACGTTGTTCTTGCCCTCGGGGCTGGCGGCAATATTGCCAATGTGTTCAAGGTTGCGCTCGCAGGCGTTCCCTTTGGCTTGAGTGTTGCCAGCATTAACATTGGCAAACATATCGACAAGATGGATGACGACAAAAAGAAAGGCGTTGGCACTTTCCCAGTGCGCGTCGGCCAAACTGTAGCCCGCTATGTGGATATCTTTTCCATCGTTGCGGCATATGGCGTCATCATCTATCTTGTTGCCACAGGTTATTTTTCCACGCTCATGTTGATCGTTGTCTTCGCAGGTCAGCGCGCGATGTATGCTATCTTTGCGTTATCCAAGCCGCGCCCTGATGGCGCACCCAAAGGTTTTGAAGCCTTCTGGCCCACCTGGTTCTCTGGCTTTTGTTTTTATCACAACCGTATGTTCGGCGGTCTCTTTATTGTAGGCATTTTGCTTGATACTATTGCCCGCAAATTTGCGACATCCCTGCCGATCAATATCAATATGCTCGGAGCTATTGTCCTGGGCCTTGGGTTGATCTATGCAGTTGTGCAAATGCAAATGGCCAAGGCGAAGGCAAAGCCAGCCGCGTAATTTATAAACAGTAAAACGTGAGAAGTAAAAAGTCCTCGGTACTCGGGGACTTTTTACTTCTCACTTATCTCAATAGCTTCGATCTCCAACCACTCCTTTTCCCCCTCTAAAACCCCAAACGTGATTTTGCCCTCAGGTGTAAATGCTGCATATTGATTATCGATCCAGATGATGATTCCCAATGGCGGAATCGGACTCACAGGCGATTCAAACACGAGCGCATCATCCACATAAAATAGCACGCGCATCGGACTCCACTCAAGCTTGTATCTATGCCATTGAGTGACATCTACACTTTGGCTTTCATTCTGGAGCCCGACAGCTCGCTGTCGAGACCTGCTTGAGTAAGATCCTGCGCTCCAAAGGGAGACTCCATCTTCTTCAATCACCTTACTCAATAATTTTCTTGCTACTGTACGCGAGAAGGGGAGAGCCAACCCCGCAAGAATAAGCAGAGGATGAAATTTTGGCGAACGAAAGGTCTGCGCTAAAAAACCTTGTGCGGGTTTATCGTCTGTAAATGATAGATAATTTTGTGGTGAAGCTGAAAAAAACCAAACCGCATTTGGCAGCGCAGGCAGCCGAAACGGACTCCCGCCAAAGCCAAGCGATAATCCAAATGGATCGTTCCACAGCCCGAAGCCCCATGTCCCAGCGATGGAGCTGCTTGAAGTTTTTGCACGCAGGCTCAGGCTTAGAGTCTGATGCGGAAACTGATGCCGAGGGAGTTGGGAATAGTCATCAAGCTGGGCATCGCGATAGCTGGAAGAATCCCCTGCCTGTATTCCCAATCTCCAACCGTTTTTTAGTTTTTCAACTTTCGCATTTTTTGTAGCTCTTTCATTCATCCTTCATCCCTGCCTATTCACCAGCCAAATACCAAGCAAAATTACTGCGCCGCCCAAGATAGAAACAAGCGTAATTTGTTCATTCAAAATAACGGCAGCAACGACCATGCTTGTGAGCGGCTCAACAAAAAGAAAAGCGCCTGTTTGTGCGACGGGCAATTGGCCGAGCGCATCGAACCACGCGATATAAGCCAGTCCCGTGGTAAAAATTCCGAGAAAAAACATCGCGATCCAACCGCGTGAATCAAGTAACGGAATTTCAGTGTAGCTTTTGGTTGCCAGAAATGCCACGGATGTAATCAGCCAACCAATGGTCATTACCCATAGGGTCATCATTGTTGATGGGTGATTCTTCAACCCGCGTCGTGAAAGAATGGAAAATACCGCCCAATTAACCGAACTGATGAGGATAAGATAATCACCATAGGTGCCGAACTTGCCGCCAGTGATGGATGAAATATCGCCTTTGCTAACCACCGCGAGCACACCGAGCATGGCAAGCACGATGCCCAAGGATTGAATGAGATTTAATTTTTCTTTTAGAACCATCCAGCCCAATATGGCAATGAATGCGGGTGACGTGGATACGATCCATGCGGTGGTTGTGGCCTGCGCGGTTTTCAGTCCATTGGATTGTAGCCATTGATGAAACGTGATTCCTAGAAAGCCAAGCAGCGCAAAATACCACCACTCTCCACCTTTTGGAAATGCAAATTGCTTGCGCATGATCACTGCAACCAGAAGAATTGGAATGCCCATTGCAAAACGCAGCCAGACGACTGCGATGGGTGAGATTTCTCCGACAGCAATTTTTGTAGCAATAAACGACGCACCCCAAACGATGACTGCGAACAAGGCTTCAAGATAGGGAAGAAGTTTTGTTTTTTGCATATGATCCTGTTTGTTTTGATTTTAGTTTTTGAAGTTTTCCAGTAGTCTTTGATAAAGCCCCTCGGTTGCAGGTAAAGGCTCCATGTCCAGTTCTTTGGCGAGTACACGCTTCATCTCTTGATATTGATTGATCAATCCTGTGCGGTCTCCCAACGCGGCGTAGGCACGTAAGACCTGACATTGCAGGTCTTCCTGCAGATTATCAACTCGCAGCGCGCGTTCCAGTAATTCAATGGAGCGTGTATATCGCCGATGCGCATAGTGATGATCGGCAAGCGCCCGTAAAGAGCCAAGGTATGCCTGCGTTATTCGCCTGCGTTCGGGGAAAATCCAATCGTAATAAAAGTTTTGCAGATATTCACCATTATATAAATTTATAGCCTGTTCATATAAACGTGCAGTGGATTCATCGTCTGTGTTAGAGCGAGCTTTGGCGAGGGCTGCATCGAATTCATCCACATCAATCGTGAAGCGTGCCGTGTCGATGCGATAGTCACCTGCCTCTACGAGAATAAGGCGTGGAGAGTTTTCCCCTGTTTTCAAAGCGCTGCGTAAACGAGACAGTGCTGTGTGAAAGGCTGTCAGTCCGCGCCCGCCTTTTTCGACCCAGATGCCATCGAAGACACGGTCTGCCGGGATGCGCTCGCCGCGAAATGTGATGAAGTAAGCCAACATGTCTCTTGCTTTGGTGGAAACCCAGCGCTCTTGTGAGATCTCTTCATTACCTGCAAAGACTTGAAAACTTCCCAGAGTTTTGATTTTGATCACAGATTGATTGGCGATCATAATTGTGGTGAATTTCTTTTTGCCAGGTAAGTTCTCAAGCACACGCTCAAGGAATGGACCTTTATACCCGGCATCTACAAGAGCACTACACACCACACGGCTGCGTTCGCCCTGGTCAATAAAAAGTTGGAAGGCTTTGGTGGGTTCGATCAACTCCAGAGCTTTACGTGCGTGCTGAATGCCTGTCTCTTTACGATCTGAAACGAGGTGAATAAAGGCCAGTCCGAAATAGACCATGGCAAGCGGCACACGGAATTGTCGGCGCTCACCTGTTTCTGCAAGGTCGCTAAAAAGATTTTCAGCGCGGTTGAGTTCGTTATTTTCCAAAGCGATATCTGCGAGCACGCTTCGACAAACAAAGGCTTCATAAGTATCAGGGCTGCCTGTATACGCCCACAACGCACCCTCAGCTAATTGCCAGGCTTCATCTACACGTCCCTGACCATATAGATTGTAAGCAAGATAGCCTGTTGCCATTAATTGTTCGTAGGAAGCAATGCCCAATTGTTGCGCGAGTTCCACAGATTGACGCAATGCAGCTTCAGCGCGCGCGGTTTCACCAAAGCGGGTAAGTACATTACCAAGCGCGGTATAAGCAGCGGGCAATAGTTCATTCAGATGTAGCGTTTGTGAAATTTCAAGTCCGTGCTCGGCGTAGCGCAGAGCGGTTTCAAATTCACGCCAATATAAAT
>JAYVUA010000114.1:0-37142 GCA_043788255.1 Anaerolineales bacterium
GTAGAGAATGATCCTTACTGTAAACAACAATGCGGTCTCGACCGCCTTTTTTGGCGGCGTACATGGCTCCGTCTGCGGCTCGTAGCAGCTCAACTTCGGTTGTCCCGTGGTCCGGCATACAGGCGATGCCAGCGGATAAAGTGATCATATCCTGCATTTTCTCGCCATAATGGATCCGTTGAATTCCTTTTAGAAATACACGGATCTGCTCCACTCGTTCCTGCGTATCTGCGATGGATGAATCAGGCAGAATCAGCACAAACTCATCTCCCCCATAGCGGCATGAAATATCGCTTTTACGCAGATGCTCACGCAGAACACCACCAAACTCGCGTAAGACCGTATCGCCCGGGGCATGCCCCAAAGAATCGTTAAACTCTTTGAAGCCGTCAATATCAAGCATCACGACGCATAGCGAAGTATTCCGTCTCGCTGCCAAAAGCAACTCACGCGGCAGGGTCTCATCCAGATAGCGGCGGTTGAACAGACCTGTCAGCGGATCATGCACAGCTTGTTCACGCAGTTCTTCGCGCAGCTTCAAGTTGGAGAGGGAGAGTTTGATGGTCTCGCTGATCGTCACCGCCAGTTGTTTCAGTCCAGGTGGATGCTTGCCTTTCAGAATGTTGTTATCAACCAGGGACAATACTCCCAATGTTTCACCCTGTACCGTCAAAGGCAGGCAAAAGTAGCCACCCTGGGGTGGATGTGTAAAATGGCTGCACATCAAGCCTGACTGCAAATCGAGAACCTCGTGCAAGCGTCCACGCCTCAATCCCCAACAATCTTCCAATGAAAAAGTGGACTCGGTAAACTCCTCAGTCCCCCAGCGTGCCACTACTTCAAGATGCTGATCCTTGCTGTGTAGAATCGCAAGAGAGCCGTTATGCCCGGGAAACAGGTCTTTCGCAGTCAGGGTTATTACCCGGTAAGCTTCTTCCTGTGTCACGCAAGACTGTAACAGGTCATTCATATGATTCATTAACTGCATTTGCTTATCGCGCCATTGGAGTTCATCCACCAAAGCCAGCAGCTCGTCATTCGTGGTTTGCACCTGATCTTCAGCGCGTTTACGATCTGTAATATCCCGAATATTGCACTGGATCACTCTCCAGCCATTGACAGTGTAAACGTTGCTGACGAACTCCACGTGTTTATGCTGACCTGCTTTGGTTTCCAATGGGATATCCTCGTAGCGAATATATTCATTGTGCTGCAACTGCCGCATGGCCTCCTGACTCGCAGCAATATTCACAACCGGGCCGATCTCCCAAAGAGCTTTGCCAACCAACTCGCTTTCAGAGTAGCCCAGCATATCTTGAAGGAAAGGGTTGGCATCCACGATCCGGCCTGTATCTCCATCCAGGATCAGGATCCCATCCTTGGCTGTCTCGAAGAGTCGGCGGTAGCGAACCTCTGACTCCTGTAACTCGAAGAAATGCTGCTCAAGGTTGATGTCATCACCTTTGGGCAATCCAATTTTACCCACAGGCTGATGCTTGAATTTACCTTCCATTTCGGGGAAAGATGTTGGTGTCGTGTTATTCTCTGTTGCCGGTTCGGACATCTTTTTAAACATCATTATTGCCCATAAAATGCTACAGGCTAAATCCTTCTTTTAAGAGATAATTCATACATTCATCTTATAATGAACACTCCCCAGCCGCATCCATCGGCTGGGGAGTGTTTGTCTCCACTACTTGGGGGAGATGACACCCAAAGTAGTACTACATGATACGCCTCATTACCAGTGGGTATCATTCAGGTCGGCTGGACAGACTTATCTGCTCACACCAACAAGTTCACCCAACCATTTTCAAAACACTTTCCAACAGCTCTCAAGATTATCGCACTCATAGCACCATCCTCTGGCAGGATGGCGAGACCCAGTGAGAGTGTGACCGCATCCAGGGTTCGGCCTTTCAATTGAGGATGGAGTTGTTTGGCATATTTGCGAATCTGTTTGACACGTTCACGGGTTGCCGCTCGCGAGGAGCCGGGCAGGATAATAATGAATTCGTCGCCGCTATAATGACAGGCTGCATCATCCCCGCGGATGTGCCCGAGCAATAAAACACCTAGTTCATGCAAAATTGTATCGCCCGCAGCATGGCCATAAATATCATTGATCTGTTTGAAATCATCCACATTCAGCAGGATGAGGCCGAGTGGTTTTTTTTGTCCAAGGCCCGCCGCAACTCGCGTTCCAGAGTCTCTTCCATATAACGGCGGTTGAAAAGGCCGGTCAATTGATCCCGTATGGATTGCTCATGGAGCAGCAGCGCTTCGCTCTTGGGTAGAGCTTCATGGCAAATGACTTCATTTACCTGCAATGCTTCAAAGACATTCGGGCTGGCTTCAAGATCCTTAAACGCGCCGATTTTACATGGTTCTTTTTCTACAACTTCTTCGCCTGAATAACCTGATATTTCCATCAAATGCGGCTTGACATCTTCGATCGTTACCGTCGTGGCACCAGGGATCAATCTCCCATCTTGAACCGTATCGAACAAGCGGCGGTAAGGCAACTCTGGTCTATTTATTTCTTGCATGAAAAAACGCCTCCGCTTTCATAACTATGGCCTTCAACTAACCTCAGATTCTTTTCTTATACTTCAGCTAGTTACATCAATGTTTATCTTATAACAAACACTCCCCAGCCGCATCCATCGGCTGGGGAGTGTTTATCTCCACTACTTGGGGGAGATATCAGGAAACGATATGATTACGCAGTGCCAATGTCACAGCTTCTGTGCGGCTCGCAACTCCCAACTTGGCAAGAACATTACTGACATGCGATTTAATCGTGGATGGACTGACAGTCAGTCTTCCCGCGATCTGTGTATTATTCAACCCTTCCACCATCAAAGTCAGAACCTCACGTTCGCGCTCTGTCAGGTCTTGGCCGGGTAATGGCGGCAGATTGGCAGTTTCAACAAGTGATTGAGCAGCTTCCGGAGAGAGTGTGGCGCGGCCAGCATTTGCAGCGCGAATGGCCCGCACCAGGTTATCTGCAGAAACATCCTTGAGCAAATAACCAATCGCCCCAGCTTCCAGCGCATTCTTGATCATATCTCCTTCTTTAAAGCTGGTCAATGCAATGATTTGTATATGCGGAAATTTCTGACGAATGGCACGCGTTGTTGCCGCTCCGTCCATTTCCGGCATAACCATATCCATCAGGATCACATCCGGCAGGAACTCACCGCAAAGTTTGACGGCAACCGCGCCATTTTCAGCTTCACCCACCAGAAGCATGTCATCAAAAACTTTTAAAAAAGTTGCCAGTCCACGGCGAACCATGGGGTGATCGTCAACGAGCATGACTCGAATGGGTTGAGATGGAGAAATTGTCATAAGGACTCCTTGGTCCAGAGCATCGTCAATTCAGTACCTTGACCAGGCTGGCTCTTAATGGTTAGCAACACCCCTGCGGCTTCCGCGCGTTCGCGCATCATGCTCAGTCCATAGTGACCTGAAAATATTTCTCCAATATCAAAGCCCAGGCCATCATCACAGATGTGCAATTCGATGACAGCCCCTTCCTGTTTTAGATTAATCTCAACCCGGCTGGCTTTGGCATGTTTGGCGATGTTATTAAGCGCTTCCTGACATATTCGATAGAAAGCGACTTGCACTTCGGCGGGCAGGGTAAACTCCCCGGCCAGGGTCAAAACTACGGGAAGATTGGTACGGCCTTCGAGGGCATTCCCCAACAGACCCAGCAAATCGCCCAGGTCTGAATCAGTCAACGTAGACGGCCGCAGTTCGGCCAGCAGTGCGCGCATCTCAGCCATGGCACCGCGCGTCAAACGGCGTAAGTCTTCCAGTGATTCTCGTGCCTGAGCCTGATCACGGTCCCATAGCCGCGGCAAAACTTCGGCAATTAAACCAGCAGAGAAGAGCGACTGGTTGACCGCATCATGCAGGTTACGCGCCAGCCGTTGTCGTTCTTCCAATACTGCGAGCGCCTGCGCGTTTGCATATAGCTCCGCATTGATCATGGTAATGGCGGCCTGATTGGCCACACTCAACGCCAGGTCAGCGTGATGGGCTGTGAAATGATTCTCCTTCTCGTGCGCCACGCCTACACCGCCAATGATACGGCCTTTGACTGCCAGCGGAACCCACATCCAGGATTGCATCCCACTGAGCAGCACAGCAGCTCCATCGTTTAGCAGCAAGCGTAGAAATTTCGCTTGCGGGTGCTCACTCCATACATCCGCGATGCGAATGGGTTGATGTTTGTTGAATAGCGAAATCAAAGTCTGAGGTGAATCCAAATCAATACGGATGGGCGTTGATAGTTCAAATTGTTGTGTGCCACGCATGGCCAGGGTGACCAGACTTTGGCCTTCCAGTGAGAATAGTCCGGCATGGTTATATTCGATAATTTCACGCAACTGGTCAAGGATCAACTCTGGCTGGAGTTCCAGTGTGGATGCCAAAGTATGAGAAATGGCAAGCAAAGTGGATTGTTCGCGCCTTTGGGCTTCTATTTCTTCGCTTAGTTTTTTTTCTGTCTGGACGCGCTGACCAATCGTGCGGATGATACTTAACATGCATATGCGGCCGCGATAATTAATCGCCGATCTGCTTACTTCAACGTGAAAAGGTGTGCCATCCTTGTGTATATGGACAGCGAGCGACTCAAATACGACACTCGCTTTAGTTGTCTGGGCATGCTCCCGAAACAAAACGAGGCTTTCAGGAATCATGTATACGATTGGATTCAGTCCAATGAATTCCTGGCGAGTGTAGCCGTGCATCTTGTATGCAGCGGGGTTGGCCTCAACCACCAAATCCATCTCCCTATTATAAATAATCAAGCCATCGCTTGCGGCCTCAAAGATATTTCGATACTCTTCTTCAGAAGTTAATGGATCATCAGGAGTTTTATTCATAAAGATCACCTTTTGTTAAATTTATAACCCTGCTCTCGGCAGCTTGAACAAGGTTTGATGGCTGCATAAATATTTGGTCCGCTATCGGTTCTTGCGGCTCTTTGGTCTGCTTTTCAACTCAATTCTCTTCGATTGCCAGAGCCTTATTTGTTTATTACATTCATTCTACTGCAATAGGCAGCTATTAATAGGTTGGATTTTGAAATTTGTACATTTTCCACCTATTTTGGTTTTCTGCTTTTATAACAGACCTCTTGCATAACTATATTCTGGAGTTCGGAAGTTCTACTTCCGAAACGCAAAAGTAGAACTTTTGCACTCCCGTAAATAAGATTTCCTGACTTTTACAAAGTCGCTTGATGGATTTCTATTTTTACGGCACGGGCTTAACGCGAAAAGCGCAAATAGGGGGAATTTCGCGAAAAATAAAAATTCATGCTTTTTCGCCTTTTTCGCAAAATTTGCGTTAAGGTTTTGCTGACCTTGGAAAAGCCATGGGGTTAAGGTTTTCCTGACTTTGCAAAAGCCATGCCTTCACAACAATGCACAAGACTTTCGCAAAGGGTTTATTTATAAGTCCACCCTTTTAAATCTCCACATAGCCAGCCTACAGTCAAAGCGCACCCGGCAAGCATCTACAATAAACTGGGCGTTGACTCACGCGCCGCTGCGATTGCGGCAGCTTCGCAACATGGCTTGTTACTGTAATTTTTATTTGGGGAAAACAAAACCTTTTTCACCACAAGCTCATTCATGGAAGCGTTACAATATAGGCCGAATTAAATTTGGCCTATAAGTGAGCATCATGAACATCAACAACAAATCCGTTACCATCATCGGCGCAGGCATGGCAGGGCTGGCCGCCGCATACGATCTGCAGCGCGCGGGCTGGCAGGTGATTGTCCTTGAGGCGCGCAACCGTGTTGGCGGACGGGTGCATACCCTGCGCAGTTTTTCAAGTGGACTGGTCGCTGAAGCTGGCGGCGAATTTATTGATCAACATCACACACGCATGCTGGCTTTTGCAAAAGAGTTTAAGTTATCTTTGGGAGAGGTCGGCAGTTGGCAGGGTCAAACCGATGATTGGGGCGCATACGAAGGAAAAGCTGGACAATCCAATGACGTAAACGTATGGGGCTTTGACCTGGGAAATGAATATGAAAAAATGTGGGCTGCGCTTGCAGAACTGGCAAGACAAGTGCCCGACCCTGCTCATCCTGAATCCGCGCTCAATGCAAAAGAGTTGGATAAGCAATCTTCCGCAGATTGGATTCATGCGCAAGCCGCACATCCACTTGCACGCCTGGCCTTCGCAGATCACATCCGCTCGGAATATAGTTGTGAGCCTGAGAATTTTTCGTTGCTCGATCTGGCACGCAATGCCGCCATGTATTACAGCACTCCAGGTTTTTATAAACCAACCTATCGCGTCATTGGCGGCAATGACCAGATCCCGAGCGCAATCGCAGCTTTGCTGCCTGATGTTCGCCTGAACGCCGAAGTGACTTCTGTTAGCAATCAAACCAATGGAGTCTGTGTCACTTATAAACAAGGTAATTCGTTTCAGACCTTATCATCTTCGTTTGCCATTCTTGCCATTCCACTGACAACCGTACGGCTGATCGAATTTAATCCACCGCTGCCTTCAGCGCATCAACGTATGGCGCATGAAATTTCATACGGCGCATTAACCAAGGTAATGATCGAATATCGCGAGCGCTTCTGGAAAGCCAAAGGGTGGAATGGCCGCTTGTCCACAGACCAGCACATCATCCAGACATGGGATGCGACCAGCCACCTTGAGGGAGAACACGGCATCATCACGGCTTACACTGGCGGAGAACCGGGTATAAAATTGTCTGCTTTATCTAATGAAGAGAGAATTAAAACAGCAGTCGCGGTCATCGAAAATATTTTTCCCGGCTCCTCTGCTCTGATCGAAAACACCGCTACCGTTGCCTGGATCAACGAACCGTTTATAGGCTGTTCCTATATGGCGCTTGCACCGGGTCAAGTAACAGCGCACTGGCAAACTCTTTTTACACCTACAGGCCGATTGTTCTTCGCAGGCGAACACGCGACAATCTATCAGGGTTTTATGGAAGGCGCCGTGGAAAGCGGTCAACGCGCGGCGAGAAATATTATTGAAGGCATGATGTGACAGTTACTTGGAGGAGAATTTTATGAGTGAAAAAAGAAAAATGTTTTTGGAAGGTGTTCGTGCCGAACTGCCCCTGTTGGTTGGCGTATTCCCTTTCGGCATGATCTATGGAGTATTGGCGCTTAATTCGGGCATCCCTACAAGCGCTGCTCAATTAATGTCATTCATCGTATTTGCAGGCTCATCACAACTCGTCACAGCACAACTTGTACATGCTGCGGCACCGGGCTTCGTAATCATATTAACCATCGCGGTTGTAAATTTACGTCACATGCTATACAGCGCATCGCTGGCTCCGTATTTAAAAAACCTTTCCTTGAAATGGAAGGCCTTACTTTCTTATTTACTCACCGATGAAGCCTATGCACCGAGCATTCTTAAATACGAAGAAGATGGCATCCAGCCATTCAGTCACTGGTTTCTATTCGGCGCGGGATTTTCGTTATGGTTTACCTGGCAAATCAGTACCGCGGTTGGCATCTTTCTGGGAGCGGCCATTCCAAAAGAATGGCCGCTTGATTTTGCACTCCCCCTTACTTTTATTGCAATGGTCGTTCCCATCCTCAAGAATCGTCCCATGGTTGCGGCGGCGTTGTCCGCTGGGCTGGTGGCATTACTCGCATACAGCCTGCCGTTTAGGCTTGGTATTATTCTTGCCGCATTTACCGGCATACTTGTTGGAACTATTTTGGAAGGTAAAAAATCCCCAAAGGAGATGTTATGAATATCTGGTTGATTATGATTATCGGTGGCTTGATCACCTTTGGAATGAGATTCTCCCTGATATTTTTATTCGGCAGGTTCGAGGTCCCGGAAACGATGCGCAGGGCTTTGCATTATGTTCCGCCTGCAGTGCTTTCTGCCATCATCTTTCCTGAAATACTTTATCCGGCGGGCAGCCTTGATCTATCCTTTGGCAACACGCGCTTGCTCGCAGGCGTTATCGCAATTCTTGTGGCGTGGTATACAAAGAATACATTGATCACCATTCTCGCAGGTATGTTCGCATTACTCCTTCTGCAATTCATATAAAAAAACGCCCCCTCATACAGCGGGCGCACCTTTATACATAAACTAAAAAGACCTGATTGCCCCCAGCCTCTTTCGCGCGAGCCATTGCCTGCAAGGCTTGCTGGATCAATGGTTCCACTTCAGTGGATGTACTGATGCGGGCCACTGAAGTGATCCCAGCGCTGACCTTCACAAAGAGCGACGTTTCATCCTTAACCTCGATCCTGGTTCCGCGTACTCCGGCTATGATCCTGTCTGCCACTTTTTCCGCATCCGCGCCAATGACACCAGCCAGCATCAACACAAATTCATCCCCCGCCCAACGGCCAATACAATCATAGGGACGGCTTTTCTCTTTTATCGCTTGAGACAAAACATGCAACACTTCATCTCCAACAGCTGTGCCATAAGCCTGGTTAATGGATTTAAAATTATCCACATCCAGGGCGATCAAACTAACCGGCATCGAAGCCCGGCGAGCACGCTCCAATTCGCCGGTGGATTGCCGGAAGAATGCGGGGCGGTTCATGAAACCAGTCAGGTTGTCGAATACGGCCTGGTTTTCCAGTTGAGTGCGGGCAGTTGCCAGATTGCTTGCTAATGAAATGATCCGCTCAGCCATGGCAACCCGATTTTTTAGATCCGCAGGCTTAAAGGGTCTTTGAACAATATCATCTGCACCGGATGGGGAAAAATCTTCATCTGTGATTTTGGTGGTGGTCAATACCACATACAAAGGCACTGCAAGTTTCGCGGCACGCATACGTGGAATGAATTGCGTGGCTCTCAAATCGCTCGTATCCCAATTGGCAATCAGGAACCGGGATGCACCAGATTTTATATATTCCCAAACCTGTTCAGCAGACCCGATCTGAATCAACTCGTTTCGCTCACCGCCTAGAGCTTGCTGAAGGAGTGAAAGTTCTTTGGGGTCGTTTTCTAGTATTATTATTTTCATAAATGAACCTTTTTCGCTATTATAGCAGTGTGTTTAGCAGGCCAGCCCTAAAAATAATTGTTGAACTGTTTTTAATATGAAAATTCTCACCTCACGTTGACAAATGCCCTCTCCCATAGTAATATTTGCCCCGCTCTACCAAAAATGCCGAGGTAGCTCAGTGGCAGAGCAAAGGACTCATAAGCCTTCGGTCGAGAGTTCAAATCTCTCCCTCGGCACTTTAAAGACCACTAATAACAAGGTGGTCTTTTTTTTTACAGGTGTTTACAAGCCTTCAGTCGAGAGTTCCCCGCTAAACGGGACTTCGCAAATCTCTCCCTCGGCACTTTAAAGACCACTAATAACAAGGTGGTCTTTTTTTATCTAGCCATCCTAATCGAATCGCTCCTGATAAACCGCAGTTGCGGGGGTTGTACCTTCATTGATTAAATCTTCAAGGCATCCAGTAAATAGGTCGCAGATAGTTTGGATCTTTTAGATCCAAAGTGCTGTCGAATTCATCAGAAATTGTCAGGGTGTCTAAATCCAAGATACCAATATAGGGTTTCTTGTCATAATCTATAAACATCAGTAGTTTGCCATCTGGGGAAAAATCTTGGATGGAAGTATTCTTTAACCCATCCAAAGCGGATGGGTCTTCATAAGTAAATGTAAGTTTATGTTCACCTTCTGTAAGCTCAGCATAATAAAATCCCTTGTTCGAATCCTTTATTAAAACTTTTGAATTATCAGGAAAAAATTTCAGATAGTCTATCGAGGGATCATCAACATAATCATTCCCTGCTTCTCCCAAGCTTGGAAAGACGAGGGGAACTTTAATGGGATTATCGAGATTTGCAAGAGGAGCTGCATACATGACATAACACTTGGAATTGTAGTTGATGCTGTCTTCATAAGTAAGGATCACCGTAGGCAATGGCAAACCACAATAATGTTGTTCGTCGGCTGAAACCCATGCGATCATCTTTCCATCAGGAGATATTGCTAATTCATAAAAGGCAGCAATGATCTGCCTTCCATCAAATTCAAGTTTTCCTTCCTCGGATCCATCTAAATTTGAATACCATAATGATACAAAAACGCCGCCATACGAATATTTAAAACCATTCATATCTTTAAATGTCATCTGCGTAAGTTCAGTAGTCCAATATACGCGTTTCGCATCCACTGCGATGATCGAGTATGGTCCAGCCTGGCCCAAACTGATTCTTTTGCGATCTAAATTTTCCAAATCCATGACATAAATACCGTATCCCTGGGGTCCTTTACCTGTATAAACGATCTGGGCATCATCCACAAAACGCGCCAATGGAAAAGTCCATGATCTGCTTTTAATACCTTTTTCAACCAGCTTTATCGGTTCAGCACTAGGCGAATCTAAATTTATCAAGTACAGATCATAGGTTGGGTTGTCTGACCAGACACCCACTGCAGATGTGATCAGCACCTTCTGTCCATCGGGAGAGACATCTTGAATGGTGTTGTACCCAGTTAATCCGTTTGTGATCGGGGTCAGGTTTGTCCCATCCACATTGGAAGTAAATATATTACTGTTGCCTTTAAGATCAGGGAATTGTTGAATAAATCCAGCTCGCTCATATGTGAAAATCAACTGCCCTGCCCCACCTCCGATTTCTGTAGGCAATGGTGTTAGGGTTGGTGTGGGGGTTGGCGTAGAAGAAGGGATAGGGCTTGAAGTGGCTGTCGGGCTGGCCGTAAACAAAGGAGTGGATACGGGTTGAATAGGTTGTGATGTACAAGCAACCAGGAAGATTAATGAGATTAGGTAGATATATCTAGTTTTCATATGTCTTTCCTATCTCATTAAGATGATTGGCATTCATATAAAACTTGACTGAGATATCTTTTAATAATACTACACAATCACCTATATAAATCTTCAGGGGATTATCAAAGTGTTAATCACTCAAAACCCCGCCATAAGGTGGGTCTTTGATTTAATATCGTTGAAATATAGGTTACCAATTGTTATTCTTTTCATACCCTAATTTCACCAGTAAATCTCCTGCTGCATTCTTGAAAATCTTTTTGTGATTATCAGTGAAATATTTTTTCCATTCACCCGTCTTGCCGGATCGAAAAGTTGGTGACTTTTTCGGGTTGATGGATGTTTCCAAGGTGTCTAGAATCAGTTGTCGGTTGGAAGGAAGCGGGGCACGGGTAAGAAAATGCTCCATGATGCGGGTCAGTGCTGAGGCGCGGTCATGGATTAAATCTTCGAAATGAATCGGTAGAACCTCATCATGATCGAGCCAGCCGAGATATGGGGCAAAGCGGTCGGCAACATTTAAAAATTCGACATCTGTATCAGGCCTGCCTAAAATACTGACATTGAGCCGCGTATTGAAATCAGAAAGCGATTGATAATAGTCATGATGAACATGACGCGCTTCCATATCAGTGACATAAAAAACGTGCGAAACAACCACGTCACGCGGGTCGCGAAAGATAAAATAGGGAATAAATTTTGGAGAACACACGCGCTTAACCACATCAGTCCGCGCAAACAAGTGGGCCGAAGCAACATCTCGTGTATGAAGTGAATCGAGCCAGGCTAGTGCTTGCTCAGGGCTGCGCTTTGCTCCGCTTTCGCCTTCGTATTCGGCATAGAAAGAATGTACACGTTTTGAGAAAGGCGCAACATTTGAAAAGCCAAGTAAAATTTGGTCGAGCAGATGCGTACCGCTTTTTGGAAAAGAAATACCAAGCAAGATCGGCCAGTCATTTTGAGGCTTGGGCAGGGCTGAAAAACGGACACTTTGTATCTGTTTTTCAGTTTGATAGATAATGGAACGGATAGATGATTTCAAAGTCATGCAGGTATTTAACCACAGATTTATAATGGAAAGAGACGTAAACAGAATTTCAGGGTTATATAATTGAGGATAATAATTTGAAAACCACCATTTTCAACACCCCCATTCTTAGCTCGCTTTTGCGATTAATCACGAATTTGATTTTCCGTATGGTTGGTTGGCGCGTTGAAGGACAATTGCCAGACATCCCGAAATATATTTTAATTGGCGCGCCACACACCTCAAATTGGGATTTTGTCCTGTTCCTGGGAATCATTTTTCATTTGCGGGCGAATGTAAAATTCATGGGCAAGTCGGAATTATTCCGCAATCCGTTTGGCTGGTTCTTCTATTGGTGTGGCGGTGTTCCCGTGGACCGTAAAAAATCACAGGGACTCGTGGAGCAAATGGTGGATGCCTGCGGAAAATCGGAAAAATTTATTTTGACGATTGCTCCTGAAGGCACCCGCTATAAAGTAAGTGACTGGAAGATGGGCTTTTATCACATCGCCAAAAGTGCAGGGATACCTGTGGTAATGGCAGTAGTGGACGGCAAGCATAAAACTGTGCGGGTTGGACAGGTATTTCATCTCACAGAGAATATACATGCTGACATCAAGGTAATCAAGGGATTTTTTGAGGGGGCAACAGGAATCAACCCAAGACAAAAATACATTACGCTGCAAGATTGATAAACCAACAGAAGCATAAAGGAAAATATGATCATCGATAGAATCAGCAACGCCCGCCTATACTACGGCGTAAACTCAAAATTTATACGTGCATTTGAATATATTGACCAAATCAACATTGACGCGGTCCCCGTTGGAAAACATGAAATCGACGGAGAAGCCATGTATTTGCTTGTTCAGGAATACAATACGAAACTAAAAGAGCAGGGTGTTTGGGAAGCGCATCGCCGTTACATAGACCTGCAATATGTCGTTCAAGGCTCTGAGAGAATTGGATATGCCAACATTAACCATCTTCAACAAGGTGCGTATGATGCCAGCAAAGACTTTCTGCCGCTTCACGGAGAAGGTGACCAGGTCACGTTGCATAGCGGCAGTTTTGTACTACTGCTGCCAGAAGATGCGCACATGCCAGGAATGGCGGTTGGGGGGCCTGCTCTTATCAAAAAGATCGTTATCAAAATAGCCGTTAATTAAAAAATGATTAGGAATATATCTTTCAAAGAAGCCTTCCGCCCGCGATATGCGAACGGCATTTTTAAATGCGACCTACCTTACTCATTCAATAGAAATTCGCCGTCATTCAACACCCCATCCAGAATCACTTTGACAGCATCCGACTCCAGTAACTCATCCAATGCAAATGACTTCAATCTCGTTTGTGTCGTGCGGACGGATGGCTCCAGAAAATCCCCAAACGGTAATGAGGTTTTATATAATTGATAATATAAAAATTTGCGCGCATTGCGTTTGAATTCAGCGGGTATATCAATCGAATCAACCGCTAAAAATTCTTTCGTCTTTCTTCTTACTTCCTCAACCGTCTGCGGGAAAAACACAGTGGGATATTGCGTAAACCTCGCCTTGCCCGCGCATAACACAGGCACGCCCATAATCGCAGCTTCCAAACCAATCGTTGAGTTATAGACCATCACGAATTTCGACTTTTGGATCAACTCATATGAACTCAATGTCTCACGCGGACTCACGAAAATGACATTCGGCTCTTTGTCCGCGCTCTGGCTTGATACCCAACCTTCAACAGTTTCGCGGCTGGATTTTCTCATGCGCAACTCGTCGGGGTGCGCGCGGATCACGAACAGCGTATCACGATGTTCACGAATTTCCTCCAACACCAAATCCAACCAATCGAACATATCCTCAAAAACGGTGTTGGCATGGGGCTGGCTGGTATCAAAAATGACGTTGGTAAATATGGGCACGATCTGTTTAAATCCTGCCGCCTTCTGCAAAAACGACTCGTCGAGTCCTTTCATGTCTGCCCAAAATTTGACGCCCGCCATTGTAAAGTCGCCTTGAAAGCGCCTGGCAAGATATGCGTCCAGTTTTGCATTTTGTTCATCGTTCAATTCAAATTCATCGGGGATATTAATCGGGTAGGCTGTCGCTTCGCCTTCAGTGAAGTACGCTGTAGCAGGTTGCAATCCCACCTCATGCGTGACGACTCGAATTCCGCACCTTTGTGCAATGTAACGCGCTGTTGCCTCGGGGAAAAACTGCCCATTGAACACCACCACTGCGCGCGGATTGGTTTCATCGAGAAGTTTTGAAAATTTCTGTGCCACATTCCATGCAGACAGAATATATTCTCTGAAAAGATAACGAGTATTCTCATTATCATTCAGGTGATGAATCCGTAAGACCCAGCGCAAGCCTGGCAAGCATAATGCGCCAAGAGGAATCTCGTGAAAAATAAAACGTGATAGATGATTGATGTCCAAATCACGAATGGTTTCTTTTAGTTCAGAATCATAGTCAAAAGAAAACCACTCGACCTTTGACTTTCGACTCTTCGACAAGCTCAGCGCATCATCTTCAACGTTTAAACGTGCAAACGTTTCAACGTCTTTGTACAACACTTTCGACTGCTGAATACAAGTTTTGCAAGGCATGTCCTTGTGTGGATCATCTCGATTCGTCCCTAATACACACTTACTCATCCCCGCATTACATGCAAAATAGACAATAGGAATCCCCTGCAAACGGAACGCCCACGAAGCCAGTAAATGAAATCCGCTGTTCCACGAAAGATCATCGATCCCTGTAGAGGCTTTAAAGAAGACAACAGGTTGTCCCTTCGGCTCAGGTTCGCGCTTCGCCACCTGTTTTGCAACGTTGGCAACTTTTAAGTTATTGAGCCTGCGGACAAGTCCGCGTTTAATGCGTTGGGTGTAGAAATCTTTTATATTCATTGAATTCATTATAAACAAAAAGAGCGACTTATAGCCGCCCTCAATTTACCAATCATTACTTTTTTCGTACCCCAACCTGACCAGCAAATCCCCTGCAACATCCCTGAACAATTTCTTATGCTCTTCAGTGAAATGCTGTTTCCAGCTACCCGTTTTCCCAGAGCGGAAGGTGTGACTTTTCCTAGGCTGAATTGCCTCAATTAAAATCGATAATGCCTTTTCGCGCGGAGTTGGAATCTTGTAGCCTGTATTCTCCACTTCATTGAGCATGGCATTCAATGTGACATCGCGATTATTAATTAAATCTTCAAAGCGAATGCACATCACATTTTTTTGCTGTGAGACATTCAGCCATTGAAACACGCCTTCATATCTCTGCTGCACACTGACCATTTTCAGCCCATCTTTATCAATGCCGGTGATGGCGACTTTGAGTTGCGCGCCAAAATCAGGCAGGGAATTGTAGTGCGCGTGCATCCCATGTTCGCCGTGCATATCGGTCGCGAAGAAAACTTGCGAGACGAGCATATCCCTTGGGTCGCGATAAATGAAATAGTTGACGCGCCCTGTATCAGTTAAGAAAGATGCGTTTTCCTGGGTCGCATCCACATAGCCCCAACCGATCACACCATTTGGCACAGCGCGCAAATCAGACAGAATATCGTCTGTCGTTCGTCGTCCGCCGTCTTTCTTGATCGTGCGGATCGGATCGGCATCCACATAACGATATGGCATGATTTGTGTGAAGCCATTCAGAATTTGCAACAACAAATGCGAACCGCTTTTTGGTTTGGAATTCCCAAAAATAGGCGGCGCTTCATGAAAAGAAAACCGCTGCCATCGAATAATGGCTTGAGCGGTTTTTCCAACGGGACGAAGTGTGCGGCGAATTTTTTGAGTGAGTGACATAAGAAACATTTACCACAAAGGGCATGAAGGGACATAAAGGTTTTTCCTTGGTGCTCTTTGTGTCCTTCGTGGTTAAAAGATTTATTCGCTTACAATGCGGCGCAATTTCTTCATCGAACCTTTTTCAGATTCGTACACTTTTTTCACACCATCGCCCAAAGCGGATTCGGTGACACGGATATATTTGACAAGTTTCTCAAAACCGCCTGGCTCAACCGACGCGGCCTGGTCACTGCCCCACATGGCGCGGTCCAAAGTGATATGGCGTTCAATAGATGTAGCGCCAAGAGCAATGGCAACAGCAGAAGGCACAAGGCCTGTTTCATGACCTGAATATCCAATGGGGCTATTCGGAAATTCCTTACGCAGCGTGCCAATCATATTGAGATTTAATTCTTCAGGTTCGCACGGATATGTGCTGGTGCAATGCATGATGACCAGATTACCTTCACCAACAGCATTCACGCCCTTATGCACCTGTTCCATGGTAGACATGCCTGTTGAAATAATAATAGGCTTACCTGTCTGACGAACGTACTTCAAAAGATTATGATCGGTCAACGAAGCTGAAGGGACTTTATACGCGGGTGTATCAAACTTCTGCATGAAATCAACTGAAGGCTCATCCCATACCGAGACCATCCAATCGATCTTCTTTTCCTTGCAATAACGGTCAATCTCGCGGTATTGCTCTTCATTGAATTCAACTTTGTAGCGATAATCCAAATAGGTAATGTAGCCCCAGGGCGTTTCACGCATTTGCTTTTGTTGATCAAGCGGCGTACACACTTCAGGAGTCCGCTTCTGAAACTTGACTGCATCTGCGCCAGCATGAGCCGCGGCATCAATGATTTTCTTGGCAACATCCAGATCGCCATTGTGATTGATCCCCACTTCCGCGATCACATACGCGGGGTGACCATCTCCCATTATTCGATTTCCAAATTTTATTTCACGAGTCATTTTATCTCCTAGATTTCCTTCAAAATTAGATCGCACAATTCACGCAATGCGCCAAACCCACCGTTTGTTTTCAACACGTGGTCGGCTGCACGTAAAACTTCAGGATATGCATCGGCAACCGCAACAGACCAGCCCGCAACTTCAAAACACGGCAGGTCATTGAAATCATTGCCAAGGTAAACAACCTGCGAAGCGTCAATGTTTTTTTCAGCCAGGATTTTCTTCAACGCATCCCCTTTTTCACTCAGTCCCATTCCGTGAATCGCTTCAATATTCATTTTTTTTGCACGGGCACTAACAACAGGATTCACCTCCGAAGAAAGGATCATGACATCGATTCCGTGCTCGCGCAACTGCTTGACTCGCATCGAATCGGATCGTGAAGCTGCCACTGTTTCCTTGCCATTTTCATCAATCCAGACCCTGCCATCAGTGAGAACACCGTCGAAATCGGTGACTACAAGTTTAACGGTCTCAGGCATAACACGTCGAGGCTTGCCTGGTGAAACCATGTCCAATCCACTATACACGAGCGCTTCGTACTTCGCCCAATCCGATAGCGTATCAATATCCACTGTGTATTTCGGGTCAATCACCAGCGGATAAATCACATCGCCTGTTAAAGATTTTTTCTGTGTAATTGATGAAAGACGGATCGCATCAATATGACCTGTCTGCCAGTAAACCGAAGGTAATATTTGGCGTGGGGCATTATAGGGTTCCTCAATTCCTTCCAATTCAAGTAATGGATTCAAAGGTTTACCTTCGCCATTGAAGCGCCACATTTTAAAAGGGTTTTGCCCTGCGGGAACAACCCCACGAACACAATCTGCATCTTTGTGCTCCAATAGGATTCGAATTGAATCATCCAACATTGTCCGCGGGCGGATGGGTGATGTAGGCCGCAATTGCAAAATGATTTCAGGGTGATACCCCTCCACATCTTCCAGCCATTTTAAGGCATGCTCAAAAACAGGCAAATCTGCTGTTTTATCCTGCGAAATTTCTACGGGACGAAGGAATGGCGCCTCCGCCCCCCATTCACGTGCCACGGCTGCAATCTCTTCATCATCTGTGGAGACGATAACACGCGTCACCAAATCAGATTGTTTTGCCGCAGCAATGCTCCACGCAATGAGCGGATAACCCGCAAAACTGCGGATATTTTTATGCGGAATTCCTTTTGAGCCGCCACGAGCAGGGATGAGAGCTAAGATTTCGGTCATATATTCTCCGTAAGAACACAGCGGCGCTGTGTCCTTACATAATTACCACGCCGTCCATCCGCCATCTACGATGACATTATTACCCGTCATGTAGGAGGAAGCATCGGAAGCAAGGAACAACAAGGCGCCGTTCATTTCGTCTTTCTTGGCCATGCGGCCGAGGATGGTTTTAGCGGAATAGTTCTTTACAAAATACTCTTCGTGATTATTGAAGACGCCGCCCGGTGTAAGTGCATTCACGCGGATTTCTGTCTCAGCATAGTATGCAGCAAGATATTTGGTAAAGCCCATCACGCCTGCCTTGGTGGTTGTGTAATAAACAGGTTTATAAGCCACACGTTTGCCATCTTTGATGTAGATTCTCTGGTCAGGGCCATTCAAACCATATGTTGAACAGATATTGATGATACTTCCTTTTTTCCCCTGCGCGATCATGGGTCTTACGCAGGCTTGCGTGACAAGAAACATGCCCGTCAAATTGACATTCAGCGCCGCATTCCACTGTTCAAGCGGATAATCTTCGAAGGCGCCAGGTGCAATTCCTTTGGAAGCGGCATCAGGGTCAAACTTTGGATCGAGGGCTGCCGAATTTACCAGAACGTCGAGCCTGCCAAAAGTAGAAAGAACCGAAGCGACCATTTGATTCACAGAGTCAGGTTTGGTAATGTCAACTGCAATCCCTTTGGCTTTATATCCATCTTTAATCAATCCGTCCGCAACTTTAATCGCGGCGTCACCATTCAAATCCACAACAGCAACCGCAGCGCCTGCCTCGGCCAGCGTCTTACAAAATTCTGCGCCGAGCAAACCAATACCGCCAGTGACTACGGCCACTTGACCTTTCAAATTGAATTTATCTAAAATCGTCATATTAACCTTTTATGGATAAGCTGAATAAATCTTATCACCGTGGGTATCGTGGGCAAGAAAGAGGCCATTTGATAATTCAATATAAATCGTTTGCACGTCTTCCGCTTCTGAGCCAAACTTGAATAACGCAAGTACGGCTTTCCCAGAAAGCACATCCTTCTGAAGAGATGCAACGCCCTCTGCATAACCTTCGCGCGGCAAAGCAGTTACGGGATCGATCAGATCAGGAAGTACGTGGCTGGGATGGCCTGCATAAAGATAAACGGGGCCTGACTGATTGGTATAAATACTGATGTCTTTCGGCAATTTACTTAAGAAGTCCATCGCCTGCGAATCATACCATTGGAAGGACGCATACCCCTGCCCGCCTTTATGAAGTTTGGTCACAACACCAGCGGTATCGTAAACCGAAAGTGAAAGAATAAGTATAGCGGCAATAATAACCAAACTACGCAACACCATTGAGCGTTTTTCCCAAAGCCAATATCCAAGCAAGACCAGAAGGACCAATAAAGAAACGTATATGGGTGAAAGAATACGCAACTTGAACTTTGTACTTGCATCAAACAACAACATTGTGGAGATAATGGACGAAAGATAGCTAAAGATATACAAACCACTGGTAAAGGAAAGTATTTCAGGCTGTTCAGTTGCAGGTTGAAAAAATTTCTTAAGTCCTTTATAAACCACCCAAATCAATAAACCCAGAAAAATAACTAACAAAAGAAAAGGAAGGAAATTTGGAATCTTTATTAATGCTCGGCGCCATGTCTCAACAGGAATTAAAAATTCGGAGAAATTATAAATACCTGTCTGGATATTTTCGGCTGTAATGGCGTGATAGGTCAATATGCGGTTGGTGGCATTATCAGCGACGATCTTATTACGAATACTCCAGCCAAATAAAAAAGGCAGAGTGGTGACAATAAAAATAACTCCGCTGGTCAATCTTTTTTTCCAGGTGTCGTGCAACAAGACCAATGTAAGCAGAAAAGTTAGAAGAAGTGCAAGCCCTGCATAACGAGTTAAATACGCACACGATACAAAGCAGGCTGTTGCGACAAGCCAGATATTTTTTTTGGTGCAAAAATATTCAGCAAACAACAGAAATGCAGTGAGGCTAAAAAAAATATACAAAGGCTCGCTCATGGCCACCGCGTGGGCATTGAACAACGAAGCATTCACAGCAAACAGTAAAGCCAGCGCCACCCCAACTATTTGGGATCTAGTCATGCGCCAGCCGACGATGCCGAGCAAAAGTGAGTTTGCACCAAACAAGATTGAATTCAGAAAACGTGTGCCGCGTAATGGGTCGAGTCCGCTTAAACCGATCAATGCAAGGATGGATGAAAAACCAGGAGGAAAATGTGTAACCGGCTGATTGGATGCCAGCCATGCTTCGCGATAACCATTCCCCGCTAAGATACTGCGCGCACCTGCAATGTATGCTATCGAGTCATCTGAAAGCCCAAGTCCCTGGGGCGTGCTATACAGCAACACACCCACTGCACCCACGGCAATCAAGCCGATGGCAAGCAGAAAAAAAAGCTGAGACTTTAAGAAAGGTTTCATTTGATAAATCGCAAAGACGCGGGGCACATGGAAATCAATAATCCCAAGTGCCCAGCGTCTTTGCGTTAGAAATCAATTAGGCTTGTTTTGCGATATAACCTTGTTCTTCAAGATAAGTAATGATCTTACGCGCGTTATCTTCTGCTGATGCGCCAAAACCCTGCAAGGTGATCTCTGGCTCAATCGGCTGTTCGTAGGGATCATCCACGCCGGTGAAACCCATCGGCTTGCCGTCCACCATGGCCTGACGCGCCTTGGCATACAAACCCTTTACATCGCGCTGTTCGCAGACTTCAACGGGAGTATCCATATACACTTCGACGAAATTCTCACCCACCATCTTGCGCGCTTCTGCGCGTGTGGCGCGATAAGGACTAATCGCAGCACAAATCACAGCACCGCTCGCGTGGACAATTTCACCAGCCACAAATCCGATGCGGATGATATTGGTATCGCGGTCTTCCTTGCTAAAGCCAAGTCCCTTGGAAAGATGCGTACGGACAACGTCCCCATCAAGGATGGCGATCTCACGTCCACGCTCAAGGAGCAAAGTTGTAAGGACTTCAGTTGTAGCGCTCTTGCCTGAACCGCTTAAGCCTGTGAACCAAATACAAAAGCCTTGCTTGTGGCGTGGAGGATACATCTCGCGCAGAATCTCAGCCGTCTCTGGTCGTGTGAACCATTCGGGTAACAACTTGCCCTTGGCAAGATAATCATCGCGGACTTGCGTACCTGAGATGTTAGCCACTTTCGCGCCCTTGGGCACATCTTTCTCTTCCACATAACGAGCTTCGTCAGGAAGATAAACCAGCATTTCAAACGGAACCATCTTGACGCCGAGTTCGGATTCGTACTTCGTCATCAATTCCTGCGCATCATACGGACCGTAGAACGGCTTGCCCGAAGAATCATTTCCCGGCCCTGCGTGATCGCGCCCTACAACGAAGTGATTCGCGCCATGATTGCGGCGGATGATGGCATGTAGCAGCGCTTCCTTCGGGCCTGCCATACGCATTGCCAATGGAAGCAGGCTGAGCATGGTGTCTTTCTTATCGTAGTAATTATCAACCAATGCCTTATACGTGCGGACACGGGTGTAATGATCTACATCACCGGGTTTGGTCATACCCACAACGGGATGAACGATCAACGAGCCTTTGACTTCTGCTGCTGCACGTTTGGTGAGTTCTTCGTGGATGCGATGCAAAGGGTTGCGAGTCTGGAAGGCAACTACGTTGTCATGTCCCATCTCTTCGAGCATGGTACGCACCTGGGCAGGTGTATGACGTAAATTTACAAAGTCATAATACTTGGGGAGGTTGACAACTTTCAACGGGCCAGAGATGCACACCTTATTCCAGCGCGCCATCTCGGAAACCATTGGGTGTTTTGAATCAGTTGAACCATATGCATGTGCGGCTTCGGTCTCGGCATCCCAGTGATAAACCTCATCAAGAGTTATCACCGCGATCAGATCGAAGTTTGCACTGCGCAATGCCAATTCTTCGCCTACTGTCGGCAGTTCTTTGGGGTCAGCTGTCAGGGTGATGGGAAGCGGGAAGAGGGTTCCATCTGCAAGGCGCATTTCTTTGAGCACACGGTCATAATCCGCTTTGCCCATGAAAGTCGTCAGCGGTGAAAATCCGCCAGTGGCGATCAATTCGAGATCGCACATGTTGCGCATTGTGATTTTTATGGAAGGCAGTTTCCCGGCGCGGGCAAGAAGTTCTTCACGCTCTTTGCCTTCAACCACCAAATTGACCAGTTTGCCACCATAAGGGGGAATGAGTTTTGCTTTTGCCATTTTTTACTCCAATATTTTTATGAATCAACGATATATTTTATTAATTCGTTACTGCTAATTTTTACACAAGCGCAAATTATACTCCAAAATTCAGCGGATGAATTTTGGAATTTTCAAATCAACCGAACAAGCATTTCTCTCCACTGGGATATAATCGCAAACATGAATTCCAAATCGTTACGCAACTTTACTTTCGGCCTGCTCATCATTGGCTATGTATACTACATCTATCGTTATATCATTGCGACCAGTTTTTTGATCGGCGGCACAACTTATTACGTTCTCTTCGATGACGCCATGATCTCCATGCGTTACGCCTATAACCTTGCACATGGGCTTGGCCCCGTTTGGAATGCAGGCGAACGTGTAGAAGGTTTCACCAATCCACTTTGGGTTGGGATTATGGCACTCATCCATCTTCTACCCATCGGATTAAATCAAACAAGCCTTTATATCCAAGTTTTGGGCGCTTCATTCTTAACTCTCAACCTGTTCTTCGTTAAGAAAATTGTCGAACATTTTACAGACGATCTCTTCGCCATGCTCGCGGCTGTTGCATTAACTGCTTTCTATGCGCCGCTCAACTCTTACGGATTGCTAGGCATGGAAGTAAGTTTACTTGTACTCATGTTAACCATGGTTATTTGGTTAGTTTTGGAAAACAATAACCAGTTCAATATTTGGATTTACATTTTACTTGCCATATCAACCCTTGTCCGCTTTGACATGGCGGTTCCCTACCTCGTCATTCTTGGCATACTTTTCTTTGTACAGAAGGAACATCGTAAACAGCACCTAATTTGGGGGTTGGGCCTGCTTATTGTCTTCCTGGGCGGTCAAACTCTTGCACGTTACTTGTATTACGGTGCGTTACTTCCAAACACTTATTACCTTAAAGTAGAAGGCTGGTCGTACAAGTTACGCATCCTGCGCGGCTTGTATGCGTTGGTCCAATTTGCGTATTATTCAAATTGGGTTCTTATCTTAATACCTTTTACAGCCTTCATTTTCCGCCGAGATTGGAAAGTAACTTTACTTGCATTTATTTTACTTGGGCAAGTGGCTTACAGCATCTACGTTGGTGGAGATGCCTGGGAAAATCATGGCGGCGCGAATCGCTATATCGTTATCGCCATGCCCATTTTCTTCGTAATATTCAGTTGGTCAACTGTTGAATTGATCAAAAAGACAGTTTCAAACTTTTTAATTGCGGGGCAGGTTTTCGAGGTAAGTTGGCGCGTTGCTTTTATTATCTTGTTTGCTTTTTCCATTTTCAACTTTAATGCATTAATCGGCGAATGGAAATCCATCGAACGCTGGAACCTTACAAGGCGTCCCGATTACGTGGCTGGCAGTGACCATAATTTGCAACTTGCCCTCGCTATTGAAAATGTCACTGTGCCTGGTGCCTCAGTAGCAGTTGTTGGCGCTGGGACAATCCCTTATTTGCTGCCCGATCGGTATGCAATCGATATTCTAGGCAAGGCTGACCCATTTATCGCACATCAAACTGTCCGCGCGCCTATGAGCATTCCAGATATTCCAAACATGCGACCAGGTCACATGAAATGGGACTATGCATATACATTTGGCAAGCTAAAGCCCGATGTAATCGTCTCAATATGGGAAGGCACCAGCGAAGAAGCGGCACCCTACCTGGAAAAAGATTATGTAAATGCTGTAATTGGGGAAAAGCTGAAAGTGTATTTGTTAAAAGACTCGCCCAATATTCTATGGGACAAGGTGATCATAAAATAAAAAACAACGGGCAAAAGCCCGTTGTTTTTTATAACCTAACCAATTTTTCCGTTTTTTGAGATTCGTATGCTGCCAACGCCATTTTTAAAGCACACACTCCATCGTTCAAGTCGCAAATTGGTTCCGCTTTTCCAGCAACAACATCCAGAAAATGTTTTGTCTGTGAAACAAATAGTTGATTACGTTCAAACCCTTCAGGCGGAGAAAATGATTCGATAACAGGAGCAGGCGGAAGGTCTGAATAAGATCCGAAGGGAGCGGGCATTTTATATAAATGTAAAACCCCATCCGCATTATCCCAGCAAAGCGTGCCTGATGTCCCAACGATCTCAAGTTGATGTACAGGCGGCCTTTGAACATAATTCAAATGCACGCCGCCAATTGCACCATTTGAAAAACGGAGGCCAATCTCTGCAACATCCTCCACATCCATTTCAAGAGAGGAGATATGTCCATTGAAAGACCATAAAGATTCCACGTTACCAAGCATGAAACGTAAATAATCCAAGGTATGAGTCAGGGTAACGATCACACCGCCGCCCAAATCAGCACGGGCCGCATAGCTTTGACGATAATCCTCCCACGGATGCCAATTGGGTAAATATTCCCCCCAACGCACATGTGTGGTCAACACATTACCAAGCAGATTCGACTGAATGATCTCACGCGCTTTATTAAGTGTGGAATGATAGCGAAATTGAAACCCAACCAATACTTTTGATCCGCTTTTCTTTACAGCTGATTCAAGCTGATCGAGTCTTTCGATTGATTGTGAAATTGGTTTTTCCAAGAGAATCGCACATCCCGCTTCTGCAGCAGGAATCGCCACATCCAAATGCATGGATGTGGGATTTGAAACAATCACGGCATCTGGTTTGTGTTTTTTCAAAGCTTCGTGCAAATCAGTTTCAACGGGATATCCTAGAAGTTCATCATCGGGCAATGTAGCCCGATGCGAACGGAGAAGGACAATATCCTTTTCACCCAATGCAATCAAATTTCGAAAATGGCGGCGGCCGATGGAACCGAGGCCTGCAATCAATATTTTCATATATTTCTGCACCTGCCCAACGGATTTAATAGATCCAAAGTAATTACCATGCTTTATATATACGTATTATTATAAACACAATAAAAGTAATAAACGACCCCAAATCCAACGTGAAGAAACCAACTCGCTAAAACAACAAAATCAATCCAGGTTTTCTTTCTAGGTATTTCAAGGTAAAACAACGTGGAAATTATAAAAAGAAGCATTAGGGAAATTTCACCGCTCCACCCAAAATTTCCATCCATGCTGCGAGAGCCGCCCTCAGCAAAAAAATATGTGAAAAATAAACCAAAACAAAAAAACAGCCATCCTAAGACCATACGGTCATCAATTTTCACTTGCTTAAAATACGCTATCAAAACCAGCAACGGGAACAAGACCGATAAAATTAGTTTGAGAATCAAATTGCTTGAATACACATTCATTACACTTAAAGGGGAAAACAAGACACTGCCTGAATCATTCGCATAATAAGTCACCAAAAACTGCCAGATCAAGAGTGTCACACTTGGCAAGCCAAAGCCAAAAAACAGGCCAAACCAATTCACGTATCTTTTTTGAATAAACCTATAAGCCGCAAAAACACCCAAGGCTGGCAATATACAAATCGCCAAACTTGGTTTTACATATGCAGCGATCAATGAAACAAGCCCAGCAGCAACGATTTGACTATTCTTTAACGGAGAATAACCATCAAAACATTTATACGCCAAAATAAATTGAAGCAACGCAAAAGGTTTAAGCAAAGTAATAGTCGGGCTATGATATGTTGTAATACCTATATAGCCCAGGTACATATGATGATCCAACGGCCATAATATGCTAATAGGAGTTGCAACACTAATTCCGAGGATAACAAACAGGCGTTTCCATTCTGATAATTGATTGTTCACTAAAACTGGCCAAAACCATAGAAATAGAATAAGGAATGTCAGCTCTATTGAAGCAACTGCAATTATGAAACCGCTCTTTTGAAATGAAAACCCGCTTATCCAATTTATAAACACAAGCAAATACTGCCAGGCGGAGTGTGCTATTGTAAATGCCGGCAGACTTGTAATTCCCCTTTCTTTGAGATCCAACGCAAACAGTGCATGAAGTGGGAAATCTGTGCCCTCTTTGTAATACGCATTTACATAATAAATGGGAGAAAATATTACCAAAACAAGAAAAAATAAAACAGTATAAGAACTCCGTTTTTGGGAGTTATTAGTTTTCATATTTCCATGTAATCAGTGAACCACGGGCAATTTCATCAAAAACAGTCCTATCCTCCTCAGTAAATAAACGGGACCAGTTACCCGCTTGCCCCTTGGGTAGAAAGGATGCGATTCCGTCATTACGTTTGACCTGCCACTCCTCATCAGGATTGGATGCCATTTCAGTTTCGATCATCTTCTCAAGGGATTTGCTGGTTTTCTTTACGCCCAGGAACTTCCAAAGTTTGGTCATCTCGTTAAACGGGGTTGCAAGCAAGTCTTCGTAGCGCATCCCAAGGAAATTATCTCCAAACAATCTGCGGCCTTCATTTTCCGTTTCTTGAAGGTTGGTTACCCACCCTTTTGCAACTCGTCGGATAAAGGCTTCAGTAAAAATGGAGCGTGTGCCATTCGTAAAGGGAGTCTGATCTTTTCGAAGGTCTTCGATGATGCGCTTATCTTCTGCACTTAAAAATTTGGACTCTTCCACAAAATTCCGAAAACGCTCGGAGACCAGTACATCGCGTCCATCGCGGACAATGTATACCAGCTTCGCATCAGGATAAACAGCATGCATATCACGCACGGCTTGACCATGGATCGTGGATGAGGGACTCTTATCACCAACGATCAATTTGCCTTCGCGAGCTGCATCGCGTTCAAGAATGAAATCAGCAGAAGCACGCAAAACAAGCGGAGATAAATCCTTTCCCTGATTCCAACGGTTGGATTTGCGTGTTAACCATTCTTCGGCTTCAGGCGTATTCACCAGTGACTTGAGCAGCGGCTGGCGCGTGAAGAAGTGTGCCTGATAATTACAATGTACTTCGGGATGCAAGCGCGCAAGCCGCATAAGTAGAGTTGTCCCAGAGCGGGCGTGACCAAAGATGAAGAATTTCTCGCGCAGAAAGAACTGCTTGATCTCTGCAACTTCCTCAAGCGTGATTGCAGGGATGGAATTGCGTTTATTTTTTTTGAGGTCGCCCTTAATAAGGATGCGGGCAGCAGATTTAAGGCGGGAAAGCATTATCGTGAAATCTCCAATTATCTTTTCCAATTCAGCATGACCAAGCCAGCCAGGCAAACCATAATTCCCATAATATTGACCCAAGTCAACTTATCTTTGAAAACAAATATCGCCACAGGGACTAGAATCAACGAGGCAACAACATTGGTCAACACAGCGGCGATGCCAAGGTTCCAGCCAGCGCGATATGTGAGCAGGAAACCAAATTCGATTCCGACGATGGCAAGGGCGAGCAGGAAACTGCTCCAGTTGAGCTGCTTTAACTCGAAGGCGAATCCTTTGTCGGCGGGGGAAAGAAGCGTAACTATCAGTGTAATCCCAAGCGCAACAGCGTAAGTCACAACAAGAGATATCGCAAAGTTAATATTTGACGGAACACTCTTGGCGCTGAAATGATAAAGAGCACTGGAAGCAATGGCCAATGTAATAGAAAAATAAAAGAGGGGCATGTTTTTATGTCTGGTCATTCTGGAAACCCAAATCGCATTATTTTCAATGCAGCCAGATCGCTTTAGCTTCAACCCAAATGGAAACCACCTTGGCAGAGTCTGTCAGGCAGATAAAATCTCTGCCAGTTTTAGCGATAGTTGGTTCATCTCCAGTAACCCAGGCATAACCCCAATAACAGCCTGCCAAAATAGTTACAACAGGTTCGTCAAATTTATCCATATAATAACTGTAGGTCACACATTCGCCAAATGTATTCGGCGACATCATTCCGAATGAAAGGTTTACGGTGCCGCCTGATTTGTTAATAAATTTCGCCTTGACCAGGGTTCCCTTGGAGATAACAGGAGGCGGTTGATTACAAGGGTCTTGAGTTGCAGCGGCATTGGCAGAAGCAAGGGTTGCGGGAGGCAATGTTGGAAGCAGGGTGAAGGTCGGCAATGGAGTATAGGTTGGCGGCAAGGGAGTTGACGTGGCTGTGGCGGTCGGCATGGCCGCCTGGGTTTGTGTGATGGCGATCCAAGCGTTTGCAACAGCTGTGTTGGAAATTTCTTCGGCGGATAATGTCGGCGTGGGGGCGGGTCCGCAGGCGGACATGATAGCGATGATAAGTATTGTTAGGATGGGTAAATATGTCGTTTTCATTTTTTCTCCGTGACCCTATTTTTACCATGAAACTGGAGGTCACGTTCCTCCGTGCGAGGGTATGTGCAATGTGACGTTACACTAAAAGCGTGACCTACAAGTTTAATATTTTCAAAATAAATTCTGCCGTGCGTTTGCCAGATGTCCCGTCGGTGAACGTGATTTCATTTTCGATGAATTTGCGCCTCTGGGCCGCGTCGACAGTTGAATCTGTTAAATAGAGATTCAATGCGTCCCGAAGTTGGTCCACGTTCTCCGCCACGCGCCCTACCTTGGCTTCGCGGAAACGTTTGTGCGTGGGCCAATCGCCAATATCTTTCAACGACAAAGAGAATTTTCCTTTTTTATTCCATCCGCCAGAGACATCAATCGTTGCGGCGATCATCGGCGTATCGTGAACGGCGGTCTCGACCAGCATCGTGGAATAGACAGTTACCACCACATCGGAATATGCCATCATGGAGGATTTCTCATCCATATCTTCGCCGCCATAGTAGCCGAGCGAGCCACCTAATGCCACAGGCTGGACAACATGCACATGCGGATATTTTTTCTCCAACTCAAAAACCTGTATACGTTCGTCTGCAAATATCTTTGGCTTGTTTTGAAAGTGACTCGGATGCAAGCGGATCAACAACTGCGAAGGCTCTGCGAGTGAATCAGATGAAACCAATTTCGCCAACGCTTCAATATTTGGGAAGTTCGGCGCGAAATGCACAAAACTACTGGCGTAAGAGATCAACTTACGGTTTGGGTCTAGCCCGTGCAGTTTGAAATACTCGTCACGCGGCATAAGCCACTGCTTGCGGAAATATCCGTCATAGGAGGGGATGCCACCGATGTTCACATGCTCTGGGTTCCAATCGGAGCCGTAAACCAATTCATCTTTTTGCAGTTGAGACCAACAGGTTGCATATTGCACATCTGCGCCGGAGATGTTGTATGAAGATGAATTGTCCCAGCCGACGATGACGGTCATATTCAGGATTCCGCGGCGAGCTGATTCGCGCAAGAGGTAACGGTCCATACGCCAGCCTGGAGTTGAGGCGATGACCATGTCGGGTTGATATTTCTCAAATAGATCGGTATACAGCCGAGGGTCAGGCGTGAAGCGGTTTTGTATCTTCACTAAAAGTTTGCGGGCGAAGGAAAAATTCCGCAGCAACAAAATCATCAACGCGGACGGAATCCACACGCCCAAACGGAATTTCCAGCCATTCTCCGCCCAGACTTCCCAGATGTGGCTATCCATGGCTTCGGTGTTGATGCGGCGCGAGCCGCCTACGCGGCGCAGGTAGCCGAGAAACGATTGCCAGCGCGGGCTGACTTTTTTTGCGTATTCATTTGCTTGCTGCAATCGCAAGCCTTCAAAAGTTAATCCGGGGCGCGCAAAACGTTGGGCTATTTTTTCTTTTGTTTCATCATCGGTGAGGACGACGATTTCAACGCCCGCTGCTAGCAGAGTCGGGACGACGTCGCTTTGCAGGAAGTAGATGATTGCCATGCCGTGATCGGCGGAGATGAAGATTCGTTTGGTCATGTAGTTCGGTAGTTTGTTAGTTCTTAGTTTATATCTAATTTTATTTGTTGTTTTATGGCGTTGTGGTAGGTGGGGAAATAACTGCATTTTCTACTACATGAATCCCAGAAAACTTGGAGACATCCCCAGTTTTTACATCTAACGAATAAAAAGAATTAGAAAAGAAAATTATCTTTTCGTTATCACTTGCCCATGCAGGTTGATTTTCTACCCAACTTTCAAGTTCTAAAGTAAAAGTTTTTTTTGATAAAGATTGAATATCTATAATAATAAATTGGTTTTGTGGGGGACGTGTTGCGCCTATACCTATATATTGAGAATTATCCTCGTAGTATATATATGAATATAATTCAATCTTTTTCCCATCGGGAGATAATGACATAATTGATGGATATCCTGTGGAACCACCTTCTTCCAAAGAAAGTAACTCCTCAATTTTTCTTGCCTTGACATCATAACGTACCAACCGTTGATTTGTGAACCAATTAGGACCAATATCTAAATTCATTTCTCCAGTCACAAAATACAAATAAGCACCCGTTTTATCCCAAACAGGAGGAGAAATGACACCATCTACAGCTTGCCAACTCGTGCCATTTAAATCATTCATATATACCCAAATGTAATAATATCCAGTTCCATAATCAAAGCGAAAGAACCTTTCACTGTCGGGGGACCAACTTGGTTTTCCATGCCATATTGGGCAAGCACTTCTTAGTTCTTTTGTAATTTTGCCAATGTCAACTTGAAATAATTTTAACGAAGTATCTGTATTCAAAAGTATGTAATGCCCGTCTGGTGACCAAGATAACACAAGATTGGCAGGAGGTTGATATGTTGATATCTCAAAATCCTTTTCCGTTATTAAATCCAGCAATCCAGTTTTGAGTTCTTCAAAATCACCCCAATTTACAGCCAAAGTGTAAGCAATCTTTGTGCCATCAGGAGACCAAGCATACTGCCTGATTACTTTTTTACTGGTGTTCTGACTTGATAAAATTTTCTTGTTAATTGAGCCGTCTGGAGAAATAATCCATAAATCATCCTTAGATATATATCCAATCCATTTTCCATTAGGGGACCAGCTCAACAAATATTGACTTATCCTTTCAGTATTTTCTTCAAGGTCAACTAACCTTTTCTCTCCACTACCGTCTACATTGGCAACGTATAAAGAATTTCCTGAAATAAACGCCACAGCATTTGACTTCACCGCACTGGCGGTTGGGTATGGAATGGCAGTTGGATTTGGAAGAAGATTGGGAAGTAAAGTTTGTGTGGGTATTGCCGTTGGCGGTTGTGTCGCAACGGGAGTCTGTGTCACAGGCGCAGGGGCGGCTGTCCCTTGTCCGCAGGCTGTGAGGAGAAAGGCGAGGAGGAGAATTGTTGAGAAGAGTTTTTTTGTTTTCATGTTAATTCCACCTTTCAGTGGTGGTTTCGATATGACGGCGGAAATGCATCGCCGTCTACTCAACCACCGAGTTTGTCATTTACAAGTGTACACCGTTGGTTGAGTAGTTCCGAACCGTGAAGCGGTGAGGAATGTATCGAAACCAACAGGTAATAGAAATACTCTCAATGAACTGGTGGTTTCGATACGGGCGGGAAAACCCATCCGCACTACTCAACCATCGAATTGCTTTTTTTAAGAATAATACCAAGTGAAAATCTTGTTATATACAGGTGGTTTCGATACGACGGCGGAGGAAAGAGGCTTTGCAAAGACTTGATAAGTCCCGCCGTCTACTCAACCACCGAGTTCACCATTTACTAAATCTACTTTATCAATTCTACTCTTATTAAAGACTTTCTTAGCAAGCGCGGGCAAAAGTTGTGGTTCGCCGTTTATCAGTGCTTCTCGTTTTGCACGTCGCCAACCTTGCACTTGTTTTTCTCTGTAAAAAGCTTCATCAATGCGGTCATATTCTTCACAGTAAACCAATTTGACGGGCAATCTTTTGGACGTGTAGTTTGCGCCAATCCCTTCCTGGTGTTGAGACATGCGGCGTTTCAGATTTTTGGTCGAACCAACATAATATGAGTTGTCGCAACATTCAAGAATATACATCCATGCCATAAAAACTCTTTATTCCATATGGTGGTTGAGTAGGGTCGAGCGATAGCGAGACCCGTATCGAAACCACATCTCTGAATTACAAATTTGCTTGTTACTGGTGGTTTCGATACGGCGACGGAAGAGCGCGTCGCCTACTCAACCACCGAGTATGCCTACGAATAATACCAACTAAAAATCTTGTTATACACCGCCAGAAAAATCTTCTTGATAAACCCAACTTCCAGTACACGGCGTGCCAATCCTTTTCCCTTTTTACTTTTTACTTGTCCCTTCCCTACCTGCCCCAACTCTCCGCGCAAATATCCCAGCGTATTAGACATATTCATCGCCAGCGGGTCAGAGAGCATCAGCCGCAACAAACCCGCTTCATTCATGCGCTTGTCTAATTGGCGCACTTGTCCCATCGGCTTGTCCATGTCAAAGGGCAGAAATTGCTGCAGCGTGAATTTGTATGAAGTGAATTGCCAATGCGATGCACCCGCTAATGCGGTCACACCTTTGTATTGGATACGCCAATCTTTTGTCTCAGCATACACTTTTTCATTTTCTTCCTCGGTCTGTCCAAGCGAGAGATTGAATTCCAAGAAAGTTTCCCACGGAATGAATTGACCTTCATCAAGTTGAGAATTTTCTTTTGCCCATTTGAGAGTCGATTCATAAAACTCAGGCGGTGTGCGAAACGGACGCGCAGTCACCATGCCCACGTTTGGAAAAGCTTCGAGAATCTCCACAGAACGTGAAAGCCAGTTTGGGGAAAATAAAACATCGGCGTCGGTGTAGGCAATGATCTCGCCTGGAGCGCCCGTCAACATCACATTCCATGCGCCGCCCTTGCCCATGTTCTTTTCGGAGAGAATCAAATATTGAATCCGCCCCTCTTCTTTTTCGTTGACCAGATACTCGCGCACTTCTTCACACGAACCATTGTCAAAAACCATCAAGTCAAATGGCAGACCTGCGTCTTTTCTCATTGATTCCAAACTTACTTTTAACACATCCAAAGTCTCGGCATAAAATCCACTTAAGAATGGAATGTAATTTAATAACGCAACCGTCACTCGCTCGGGGCGGGCAACGTCTTTGACGAACTTGGCGGGGTTTTGGCCTTTACGCATATATCGATTTCCGATTTGTGATTTTGGATTTACGATTTAAAGAGCTTGGCAATTCTCTTTTTCCATCGTTTCGGACGGGCTATATTTTCAATGGCATTTTCAGGCAAAAAGAAAAAGATTATCCGCAGAAATAATTCCAACCTACGCATAAAACGCAGCAAGGTCATCTTCGGGCGGATAAGTTTACCATCCGTGAGTTGATGGGTTGAATCCAAAATTGTGTAGCGGATATTTGCCTGCCCGCCCGCGAGACGGATGTTCTCGTTCGTGTCGGGATGATCATAATGCGACTTCCCGCCAGGCAAATGGCTGTAATCATGATTTTGATGAACGATCATCACCGACGGCGTGCAATCGATCACAGGCCATTTTTCTGCGCGCGCCTTATAGATCATCCAATTATCCCAGCCTGCGCGGCCAATAATAAAATCGGGGATGTCTTGATAACAGGGTTTTGGAAAAAGGAAAAAATCGCTTCCCGCCGGACGGTGAAGCTGATTCTGTTTTCTCACAGATTCCCTCAGCTGAGACTCCCACCCTGCGGCGAAGTCCAGCGGAGATGTAATGTCGTAATCCCAGCGTTGACTTAATAAAACAAATTTCCTTTGGAGTGCAGGAGCTCGCTCCTGCTTTTGTGACAGCAAGCTGTCACACTCCATAGCCGCTTCGACAAAATCGGACATGAGAATCATATCCGCATTGATAATGCAGAGTAATTCACTGTTTGAATTCTCGCCTGCCAGTTGAAACATGGACGAGATCAGTGGTATGCCAGATTCGTTTCGTGCCACATGGGGAATGTGCTTCACGCCAAATTCTTTTGCGGCTTCAGCAAGACCATCTTCCTCGCCAAGCAAAATAACTTCGACATCAGGAAGCAGAGTCCATGAACGAATCGCGTTGCGTTGAATCATCGCGATGTGCGGATTGGTAAAAGGTTTGGGGGCGGAGAAGAGAGTGAGTAAGGACATTGGCGAATGGTAATTGGTAATTATTTTTTGGCGGCGCGTTCGTCAATGTCTTTGAGAGTTTTATGTTGCACGCCTTCATTGATCTTTGCCAACTCAGGGTTGTCATGAACCAAATCCAAGACTTCTTTCCAGGTGAAATCATCGCGGCCATCGAAGCGGGAATAAACTTCGCGCATGAATTCCAAATCTTCGGGAGTATCCACTGTCCAGCGGTAATCGCCGAAGTCGGTGGTGTGATGGAGGAGGGCGATATTGAATCCGCGTGGAGACGTGCCAGTTTGCAGTTGACGGTTGACTGTTGTTAGTTGAACGCCTTCATAAAAATACGGCATGGCATGCTCGCGGTGCTGCGGCTCTTTCGCTTCCTTCCAGGCTTTCTTCAACGCCTTAAAAGTACATGCTTCCACATCCAAACCGATTGGGTACGTTCTCGTCCACGGCGGAGGAAGTCGATTCGCGGCGAAGTCCACTGACGACTGGTCACTGATAACTGCTTTCACTATATTATCAATTAACTCAGGGTCAATCACAGGACAATCCGCTGTGATACGGACAACAACATCTGCTTTCGCTTGTAATGCAGCTTGATAATAACGATCCAGCACATCGAATTGACTGCCGCGGGTGAAGGGAATGCCGCTAAAGTCGCAGTATTCAGCTACGGGGTCGTCTGAAGCGTCTATCGTCGTGGCAAAGATGACTTCGTCCAGAGTCTGTGCGCGCATGGTGCGGGTGTAGACGCGAGTCAACATCGGCTGACCTGCAATATCGGCGAGGATTTTTCCCGGTAAACGGGATGAGGACATGCGTCCTTGAATGATGGCGACTACTTTTTGTTTCATAGATTTAATGTAGTAACGACTTAAGTCATTACTACGCTTCCTGCGCCTCAGATGGTATCGGCAGCTGCGTGACAAATCCCTTCGCGCGGAATTTTTCGATATAGTCGCGCACCATCCAATAATCGAGGCCTACCTGCTCGGCGATCTCGAAAACGGAAAGCTCGCCTTCAAAGCGCATCATGATCTTTTCAATGGCACGGTTGAGCGCCCAATTATCACGCCAATCGACCCACAGGCCGTTGCCGCTGAGAAAGACGGGGCCGCGGAATGTGCGTTTGGGAATGTAATTGGTGGCATACATACGAATGACTTGCTCCGCAGTTTCAGCGGCACCAACCAGCATATCTTCATGAATGATGTCAAGATTATCATCGGTGGTGTGATACTCATCGTAGGGCCAGCGATTGATGGAGATACACGGCACGTTGACACCAGGCCCGTTGATGACACGTTCATCATTGGCAGGCGCCGCAGCAAATTCACGTTCATCGTGCGCGACATTTTTTACAACATGATGAGTAATGCGATCCAACAAATGATCGTTCTGGCGCGTGTGGTGCCAGGCAATTTTATTTTTATTGCCTGTCATTTCCATAAAAATTCCGCCGCGCAAATGTTGAATCAGATGCTCATTGTGTGAAAGATACACGATGGTGCCGATGGTTTCAGGTCCGAACCAAAAGCGGACACTCATCGAACCAGCGGGAAGCGGCTTCTCTGCGAGTCGGCGTGCGAGTTCAATCGTGCTGACCACGCCCGCGCCGTCGTCATTGGCTTGCATGGGGTGACAAGTATGCGCCTGCACAATGATCTCCCCCGCGGAAGCGTTCGCGCCGCCTTCGGGGTGAATGACAGCGGTTGCCATTTTGAATCCCTGCTTCGGGTCGGTGATAAATTCGGACTTGATCACCACGCGATATTTTTTGTCACGCGGAAGTTTATCGAAAACATTCTTCGATAAACAGAAACCCCAATCGCGGTCATAGTATTTGAACACCCACGGAATGGTATGCGGACGTTTTTCATTGAAATACAAATGCGGCTGGAGTTCTTCAAAGGAAAGTGTTTTATCCACAGGCAAAGAATACGAAACAATATGCAGCGGATTATTCTTGAAATCCACCACGCGCTCGCCGACACTTCGACCTTGCTCAATGCTAGCTTCGATTTCCAAATAGGCTTCATGAACGACATAGCGCTCGGGCACTTTCCATGTCCACGCTTGTTCGAGCGGAGTGTAGGTCTCAATCGTGTAATTGGATGAATCAGGCATGTACGAGCCGACGATCTCCAACGTTTTGTCATGGTCGTCGGAAGCGAGAGTACGGTGCAGCGGATAAAATTCAGCGAGAATGGATTTGAGGGAGGTGTAGGGTTTCATAATCTACCTTTTATAAAACATATGGTGATTGAGTAGAGGGCGTGTTCTTCGCCGTCGTACCGAAATCACAAATTTCAAGTTTACTTTTTATCAACGAATTACTATTTACCAATTACCAATCTCTAATACTTCGGTTCTTCAATATAATGCAATTTCTCAGGCTGTTCGCGCACAATGACAGACATGTTATCAAAGAATTCGTTCGCGGTCAGGTAATGCACTTTTGCGCCGCCCACAGGAATTTCCTTGATGATCCCCGCGTGAAGCAAATCATTCATACCCGGCACAATGTAAGTCTTCACACGGTCATGCGAGCGCACGAACATCGAATATTTTTTGATCTGCGGCAGGCGGTCGTAACCCATGTAGATTCCACTAAATTCTTTTACACGGCGATAGTCACAGCCCACATTGTATTCAATATAATGATGCATTGAAAATGTATTATTGAAATCAAGTCCAATGCTGATCAAGGTTGCATTTAATTTATGGAACAACGCGAATGATGAATTCGGGCCGTAGGCTTCTGCATCTTCGGTTTTGGAAAATTCGTCAGCGCGTTTGCCTAAAGCGGAGAAACTGTAGATCGGATGCGGAGTCCGCTTTGCGTTAGGTCGGAGGCGTGCCTGCTCGGTGATCATGCCCATCTTCGAAGGCGTCTCCATCACATCAAAATAATGCGTCTCCGTCCACGATTGAAAATTGAATGCTGGAAACAAAACGGTTCCATCCTTGCCGATCAGTTCCTGCATCACATCGATGACCGTATCCACGCCGCCTTCCACACCGCCCAATGATTTATATGAAGTATGCACCACAATCGTATCACTTTCAATTTTTATTTTCCCAAAACCATTGAGCAGATCTTTTTTAGTGAGCATTTTTTCCTCCAAGACTTCGATAGACATTCATCAACGTTTCAGCATTCTTTTTCCAGTCCGCACGCATCTCCGCGGACCTGCGGCTTGCTCGGCCGATCTCAGGCAGTTTCTC
>JAYVUA010000115.1:0-105162 GCA_043788255.1 Anaerolineales bacterium
GCACATCTTTTGCCTGTCTTCAAAATAAAATTATCTAATCTTAAATTGAAACCTGTTTTGATCCCAATCACTCAGATTTCAATTGTGTAAGGGTATCAGATAGTCACTCTATAGATCAAGCAGTTTTTCACTTTTCATTCACCCAGTTTACGCTATTTCTGCGTAAGATAAGTTACTTAATATGTTGATAAACCTTAACATTATTTTCTAGATTTTCATACACAATCAGAAATTCCTCAGGTTTTGAGTTCAGAATAGGCAGAATTTGTTTCTCTGTAAACTCATCCAGTATTGTTGAGCGAGGTGACTGAAGTTTTGGCGAGATGACTATGTAGTTAATATCTTGATTGTTCAAATAGGCTTCCAGATTTTGATCCGTGCTGGGATAGGCTATAGTTTTTCTTCGCACATAAATATAAGCTGGGACAGGGTCCTCTACCATGACAATGGCATTTGCTGGCGCATGCTGTGAAATCCAATCTGCTCCAATGGATATGTCAGTCATTTGGTTTTTGACAGGATTTTGCCAATCTTGCAGATTGCGTGTCAATAACAATAAAACAATGATGACAGTTAAGCCAGCCATGATCTTCGCACTGTTAAAACTGATGCCTCTTGCAAATTTGTTGACGCCCCATCTCGTTCCTTGAATCAAGTAAAAATATAAAAAGGGAATAATTGGAATAAGAAAGCGCACTTTTACACTCCCAACCCTGGGATTCCAAAATGCAAGGATGGCCAGTATATAAATTGAAAAATATATATCCATCAACTGAAATTTTTTAAGCGAAAATATCAGCCCAAGGATGGTCAGGAGAATAATGATTGTGTTTGCAAGTAATAATATTTCTGAGCCAGCAAGAGAGATAACTTTTTCTCCAAACATGGGAACCAGGGAACTTGCCAGGGTTTCATTAAAATATCCAAGCAGGTTTGTCCACATCTGCCCGATTTTTTCGATAACAGAGCTATTGAATACTTGTGACTCGTAACCAGCAGAGATCACCGAACCGCCATTGCGAAGGTTTAGCCAGGTTTGTAATATTGCACCTGCCGAAAATACACCCAGAGTAATTCCTGCTTCTCGAAAATGGCGTGAAAAAATAAAATAAATAATCAGCGCGGCAAATATGGATATTCCAACAGTTCTAATTAGCTGTGCGTACAAAGCGAAAAAGGCAATCAGAATAATAAGCCAGTAATTTGTCGATTCTGTTTTGTTGTGCCACGAATCGAAAAGAGTAAGCACAACCAAAGAGAACAACAAATAAGCCGATTCTGACATGACTGTAACAGAAGTCCCAACAAGTAGTGGGTTGATGGCAATTACCCCAATCAGAATTTCAAGATAAGGAGTCTCAATGCGCTTTGAAAAAAACTTATACATCAAAATCAAGGACGTCAGCCAAAGTGCGAGTGTGAGTAATTTGAGAATCGCATAGTTGCCTGGGAACAAAAACGTTAATGGACTTAGAAGAATAGGCCAGCCAGGCGGGAAGGCGCGTTCAATTTGCGGACGTGGGAAGTTGATTAACTGATAACCTTGTCCGCTGGAGAGGCTTTCGGCCAGGATCATGTAATGTGCATCATCATGTGATGTACCTACTTGAAGTGAATTGAAGCGCAGAAAGCCCAGGAATGCGCTGATTAGTATTACGGCAGGCAGAATGAATTTGGATAATCGATGGGCTTGAATCATGATTTGCTAATCTTATCAGGTTTGATGTAGATGGGATTATTTAACAATGTGCAGATGTGTTTCTGCCTGTTTTTTATTTTACACTTATAATTCAAATGTTTGATAAATCACTATGAATTTGGCTGTGTCATTTGACCATGTTTGCTTTTCTGTTTGATTGGGATGTGATTTGAAAAGAAAAATTCCCCTAAGCGAAATCTTTGTAATAATGCTCATCAGCGGGCAGGTTGCATTATATATTTTCATGTGGTTTCAGCTATTGAACGATTCCTCCTTAAAGGGCATGGATTTTATTAGCTTTTATACTGCGGGCAGAATTGCACGGCTGGGTCATTATCATCAACTTTATGATTTGGAATCGCAGCGTGCGATCCAATATACGATCGTGGATGAAAACACTTTTCCTGGCGGCGTAAATCTTTCCCAGCACCCGCCATATTTGGCGCCGCTTTTATCCTTGCTGGCCGTGGATAAATTTGTTCAATCCTATATTCTGTGGACCATTATTCGCTTAATAGTTATGTTTGTTTGCGGCGAGTTGATACGGCGATTCTTATACTCTTCAGGCTGGGATGCGCGTTCTGCGATTTTTGGGGCACTTGGGTGTTTATCTTTCTTTCCATTCTTCCTTGGGTTGTTAGGCGGCCAGGATACTGCTTTTATTATGTTGGGTCTTTTTCTTTGGATGTTTGGCCTGCTGAACAAAAAAGAAGCAAGTGCTGGCTTCGGACTTGCCCTGGCTAGTTTGTCGCCTCTGATAGTTGGCGCATTGGGGCTTCCATTTTTGGTGGTGCGCAGAAAAGCAAGTTTTTGGTTTATTGTTGCAAGCCTCCTGTTTTTAATATATAGTTTGTTATTAATTGGATTTCAGGGAGGAAGAGATTTTTTGAACTTGATGGCAATCAGTTCTCAAGGAGAAGGCTTCGGGCTCAATCAATCATCCATGTATAACTTGTTGGGCTTATTATTGCGGAGCTTTCCCAATGTTAGTGCGGCAGTCTTGCGTTTAATTTCATGGGGAGCTTTTTCAGCGGTCATTATTTTTTTAGTTATCTTCTGGTGGAATAAACGTGATATGTTGCGGATTGAGCATGTTGGCATTGCTGTGAGCCTAGCTGTTTTTACTTTGCCGCACCTGCATATACATGGCCTCAGTTACCTGCTATTGCCTGTACTGAGCGTGATGGGAATTCTTTGGAATATAGGGCGCAAAACCCTGGCTCTTTCTTTCCTTCCTTTGACATCAAGTTTAATGTTGATGTCCACCCTTTTAGGCTTGTCCTTGGAATATATAATTGCTTATTTATTTATGCTGGTGCTGGCGGTCTGCTTGTCGTTAAATTTATATAATGTTAGCCGCAAGCAGAACGTCGAAAAAATAATTTTGAGAGGTATGCCATGATGAACAACCGTCAACTTGCAGACACATTCACACTCATTGCTAATTTATGTGAGATCAAGGGTGAAGTGATTTATGTCATTCTTGCTTATCGTAAGGCTTCTGAGAATTTAATGACTCTTGGCCGCGAAGCCAGCGAGTATTGGAAAGAAGGGAAGCTGCGGGAAATTCCCGGTGTGGGCAAAGCCATTGCAGAAAAAATCGATGAGCTGCTCACTGCTGGCAAGCTTGAATTTTTGGAAAAGCTGAAAGAGGAAATCCCAGCCAGCCTGGCAGATTGGCTGCAAGTGCCCGGGCTTGGGCCGAAAAAAATTGCATTGATATGGAAGACATTAAACATAACGGCTCTAGCGGACCTGGAAGCTGCTGCTAAAAACGGACAGTTACGCGACCTGCCCGGCATGGGTGCAAAATCTGAAACCGCGATCATTGAGGGGATTGCTTCTCTTGCAAGAAGATCAGGCAGAATTCCATTAGGCCGCGCTTACCCGCTTGCACAGGAAATTATTGGAACTCTCAAAAGGGTCAAAGGAGTTATCGATGCGCAACCCGCTGGCAGCTTAAGAAGGATGCGTTCTACTGTCGGCGATCTTGATATTTTGGTGGCAGCAAAAGATTCATCCGCTGTTATGGAAGCATTTGTCAATCTGCCGGGTGTGAGCCGTGTATTAGGAAAAGGGGAGACGAAATCAAGCATCGAATTTACAGATGGCGTGCGCGCGCAAGTTTGGATACATCCGCCTGAAAAATTTGGCACTGCCTTGCAATATGCAACTGGTTCGAAAGATCATAATGTGCAGCTGCGACAGATCGCGCTCGCGAAAGGTTTATCTTTATCAGAACATTCGTTGACGAAAACCAAAGGCAAGGGCGAAATTTTTTGCACCACTGAAGAAGAAGTGTACGAAACATTGGGCTTGCCATGGATCCCGCCTGAATTGCGCGAGGACCGAGGAGAGGTACAGGCGGCAAAGTCGAATAAACTTCCGAAATTAATTGAAGTGAAAGATATCAAAGCAGATTTGCAAACACATTCTACGTGGAGTGATGGAAAATTATCCATGCTTGAGATGGCAAGAGCCGCGGCAAAACGTGGAATTAAAGTGATCGCTTTTACCGATCATTCTGCCAGCCTTGGCGTTACGGGCGGTTTGAAAATGGAAGATCATAAAAAGCAAGCTGCAGAGATCAAGAAAATTCAAAAGCAGCTGGGTGACAGTATTTTGGTTTTGCATGCAAGCGAAGTTGAGATCAAGGCTGATGGAACTCTTGATTATCCTGATGAGTTTCTTGCCACGCTTGACCTCGTGCTTGCTTCCATGCATACCAGTTTACGGCAGCCACGTGACAAAGTGACACAGCGCATGATCAATGCGATTCGAAATCCGCATGTGGATATTATCGGTCACCCAACTGGCAGGTTGATCCCTGATAGGGAAGGGGCAGATCTGGATATGGAAGCAGTGCTTAACGCGGCTGCAGAAAGCGGCGTGGCCATGGAAATTAATGCCAGCCCATACCGCCTTGACCTTGAGGATATTTATGCGCGGCGTGCAAAAGAACTGGGTATTCCCATAAGTATCAATACAGATTCGCATTCTGAAGAAGATTTTGATATGCTGCCTTTTGGCGTAGCTACGGCCAGACGTGCCTGGCTTTCGAAAGACGATGTGATTAATTGCTGGTCGACGAAGAAGTTGTTGGGTTGGCTGAAAGAAAAAGGCAAATGAGAGGCGTTCTTAAACCAGGTTTTCTCAAAACAATGTGTGCTTTGAAATAGAGGAAAAATGACAGAAGGTTCGATATCTGCTGGGGAGGTCCGTTTTTTTAGCGGCAGTTCTAATCCGCAATTAGCGGAGAATATTGCGTCCAAGTTAGATGTGCCTTTGGACTCCACCTACATTACGCGTTTCAGCAATGACAATTTATATATACAGCTAAGTGCGAGCGTGCGCTATCGGCGTGTGTATATTGTGCAATCGCTCTCGCAACCAGTCAATGATCATTTAATGGAGTTGTTAATGATGATTGACATCGCGCGGGGTGCGGCAGCATCTGAGGTGCATGCGATCATTCCTTATTATTCCTTTGGCCGCTCAGATAAAAAAGATGCACCGCGAATATCCATTACGGCTCGTTTGGTTGCAGATCTATTGAAAACGGCTGGCGCTACGCATGTGATGAGTATGATGTTTCATTCACCTCAGGTACATGGATTTTTTGGTCTTCCAACTGACCCACTAAGCAGCCGTTTGGTGTTTAAGGAATATCTTTCACAAAAAGACCTTGGCGGAGCGATCATTGTTGCGCCAGATATGGGCCAGGCCAAGTCTGCGGCACGTTTTGCGAAAACCCTGGGTTTGCCTGTGGCAGCTGGTAATAAAGAACGAATATCTGATACGGAAGTAATTATTAGCGGTTTGGTGGGCAGCCAGGTAAAAGGTCACAAACGGGCTTTGATCTATGATGATGAAATTGCAACAGGTGGTTCCATTTACGAATTAAGCCAGGTGCTTATCAGGGAAGGGGTGGAGGATATTCTTGTGGTTTGCACCCATGGCGTCTTTAGCCGCGGTGGTTTGGATCGACTGGCCGCCGTTCCTCAAATTACTGAGATTATTACTACTGATACAGTTGATATCCCTGCAGAGAAGAAACATCCGAAGCTTACAGTTCTTTCAGTTGCTCAAGTGTTCGCAGATGCGATTCGGCATAATATTAATCGCGAGTCTCTCAGTGACTTGTTTGTATTCGGCGAATAAAATTTATTTATTTTAGGAGTGATATGGAATCTGTAATTCGTCGTGTGACATACGAAGATAAAAATGAGTGGTTCAGGATGCGAAAAGGTATTTGGCCTGAGGCCCCGGATGAATATTTAGATTTTGACATGGATGATATCCTTGCGAGTGATATTGATGCTGTTTTTTTTGCTTTCGTTGATGATAAACCTGTAGGGATGATAGAAGCGCGCATCAGAGACTATGGTGAAGGCTGCGAGACGAGCCCGGTTGGATATATTGAGGGATGGTTTGTTCAGGATGATTTGCGCGGAAAAGGGATTGCAGGTGCATTGACGCAAACTGCGGAAAATTGGGCACGCGAAAAGGGATGTGCTGAGATGGCTTCGGATACCTGGCTGGATAATGAGGCAAGCATCCGCGCGCATTCAAAGCTGGGTTATTATGAGGTGGAGCGGCTTGTCCATTTTGTGAAACAGCTTTAGACATGCTTTAGAACGCTGAATCAGGCTAAAGGTCAGGTTTTATGCGTGAAGGCAGGGTATTAGGGGGCTGGGTTGTAATAATCCTGTATTTTTTAAGGGTGGAATATTCCTGATTTGACCTGTATAATAGTCTCATGGGCCTTTGTACATCCATGTACAGCGTGTGTTTCTCATGAGTATCCGTTTAAAAGTTATTCTGCCGTATCTCTTACTGACTATCGTCGTGGCTGTGATTGGGGTTTATGTGGTCACACGCCTGGTGTCTAACACCATGCTTGAACGGCTTACAAATCAATTGCTGGAAGCCGGGCGTGTGGTTTCTGATAGTTTTGTCAGGCAGGAATCTCAACATGTGGATTTAGCGCGTAGCGTGGCGTTTACGGCAGGCCTGGCAGATGCGCTGGAAAGAGAAGATGGTGACACTGCGGCAGCTTTAGTAAAGCCGCTTTTTGGGGGGCTTGGGGGAGGAAATTTGATTTTGATTTCGCCGCAAGGAAATGAGATTGTTCATCTATTGTCGGATGAACAAGGAGACTTACAGCGGATAGAACAAAACACTGGTGCTTCAAACTCGCCGATCGTTACGCCCTATTTAAAGAATAGAAATGTGGATGAACCGCCGCATCGAGGCTTGGGGGTTAATTTGGCGAATAACGAAACTTACTATTACACATCAATTCCGGTATCTTTAAATGGGAAGTTCTCCGGGGTGGTGGTGGTGGGTACATCCATTCGAAGTATCCTTCCGTACTTAAAAAGTACCTCCCTTGCTGATGTTATTTTTTATGGTGGTAATGGACAAGCGATTGGTACTACGTTAAGCACTGTTGACAACAATACTTTGCAAACCATTTCGATTTCAGAGGATGAATTTAGGAAAGTTATTCTGTCGAATGACCTTGTAACAGGGAATAATTTATCTGTGGGGAATCGGTGGTATAGCCTTGCGCGCGGCCCCTTGCAAGTAGGGAACGACCGCATTGGTGTGTATGCAGTTGTTTTACCTTTGGATTTTGTGATTCAGTCTGGTGTGACCAGCCGTAAAACCTACGTGATTTTGTTCACAGTTGTGTTCTTTTTCGTAATTGCAATTGGATATGCGGTTTCAAGATTGATTATCAACCCCTTATATTCTCTGGTTAGTACATCGCAAGCTGTTGCAGGTGGAAATCTTGAGGAGCGCACGGGAATTCATTCGAAGGATGAAATAGGTACTCTTGCCACTACTTTCGATGAGATGACTTCCCGTTTGCAGGAACGCACTCGTGAGCTGGAAAAGACCAATCAAATCCTTAAGGATATAGACAAGACAAAAACCAATTTTATTCAGATCTCTGCGCATGAATTGCGTACACCCCTAACTCTGATTATGGGGTATTCGCAAATGCTTGAGCAGGATACGCAAAGTAACCCCGAACTATTGAACCTGGCGCATGGTATTTTGGAAGGTTCGGAACGAATGGCTGATATTGTAGATAGTATGCTTGATGTTTCCCGAATCGATAGCAATACTTTGAATTTAAAGAAGGCCAATTTACAAGTTGATCTGCTTATTAAGAAAACACAAAAAGGATTTAAACAGGCATTTGAGGACAGAAATATCAATTTTTCAACCAGCGGGCTGACAGAATTGCCAGTTGTCTCTGCTGACCCTGATTTGCTGCAAAAGGTTTTTTATCACCTTGTTATGAACGCTATAAAATTTACGCCTGATGGCGGCTCGATAACGGTTAGTGGAAAATATCTAAATGGACAGGTGCCGCCACAAGTAGAGATCATTGTCAGTGATACAGGGATTGGTATTAATCCTGATTCGAGCCATACCATCTTTGAGAAATTTCACCAAACAGGTGAAGTTCTTTTGCATTCTTCAGGTAAAACAAAGTTTAAAGGCGGCGGACCCGGGCTTGGCCTCGCTATTGCAAGAGGTATTGTAGAAGCACATGGTGGTAGAATTTGGGTGGAGAGTCCAGGGCATAACGAAGAGACAAACCCAGGAAGCAAATTCTTTGTTTCCCTGCCTGTGGAAAAAATGACGGAGAAAGAGTCATGAAAATATCAAATCGAGAGAAACGTGATTGGAGCCTCCTGATTTTCATTGTGCCAGTCGGCATTTTCTTGATGATAATTGCGGGGAAATATGCAGTTCGAATTCTTCCGAATTGGAGCGTTAATGCTGAGATGCAATCCAGTTTGGATATTGAAACTTCTCCCAGGTCGCAGACTGGATTGATACAACCTATATTACCTGAGATTCTTAATTTCCCCGGCTGGCTTGATACATTTCTAACACCAGGTGCAGATTCTGGCGGAGGTATATCTTTTCCTCCATTTTTAGTATTTGAACCAACCACTACACCATCTCCTACCGAGCCGGCAGCTGCTACAGAAACTGTTGTCATAACTTTAACTGTAACAACGCCTCCGCCAGCAACATCGACCAGCACCTTAACCCCACCGCCCCCAACTAGCGTTGTGACAACTACTCCGCCAACAACTACACCTCCTCCACCTACAGACTGCACAGACCCAGCCGCTACTAACTTCGGCGGTCCTTTACCCTGTACGTATCCACCTACTACATGCACGGATCCACTTGCCACTAATTTCAATGGTCCCCTACCTTGTACGTATCCACCTACTACATGCACGGATCCACTTGCCACTAATTTCAATGGTCCTTTACCCTGTATCTACCCGCCTACTGCTGTGACATCAACGCCTGATCCGTCGTACACCCTAGTGCCCACACCTGTGGAAATTGGTACTGGCGTACCTGATGGGAATATTGGATTAATTACTCCAGGTACCTATGTCGTCCTGGATATAAGCGGTAACCCGGTTATTGTGAACGGCCCTTCAGATACAAATTATGATCTTGTTTTTTATGAATTTGATAGCGGCGGTTATGTTCGTCTGGATCAAATTATCATTGGTATTTCAAATGTAATTGATGGAAGTGTATTTTATGATGTCTTCAACTGGGGAAACAATATTCCCGATACGAATACAAACGTCGATACCACTACTTTGCCGCCAGACCCAGTTTGTGACGGTACCTCAACGGCGCCAGAATGCGATAATCGCGTTATTCCCGTTACAGACTTGTATCCCACTCCGGTGGGTGGAACAGGTATCTTGATTGATGTAGATAATGCAGCGAGTGCACCACCTGTGGGAACATATAATTACCTTGTGATTATTTCTCCGCTTAGCGGCGCACCAGACCAAGCGCAAGTTGACTCGATTGTCGTCACGGAAGTGCCGCCATAATAAACCCCTATTTAAATAATTTAGTCACAGATGAATGCTGATTTTTACTATTGAATCAGCGTTCATTTGTTTTTATTGGAGTCTTCTTTGGCCTCATCAACAAACCAACCCGAAGATTGATTTTGGAGCGTGGCTAATCTCGTGGGCTTGCCTAAAGATTTAACCGCACACCTGCCCTGGCGGGCGGTGCTAGGGGAGATCATGGAGTCCACGGAGAAAACCTTTAAAGATCTCTGTGCCCTTTGTGTGCTAGTGGTGAAGGGTTTTCTTAATCCATTCTTTTAGCCGCTCCTGATTTTGGCGTAGCCATGTTGAATTATGTTTATTGCTGTAAAATTGCTAAAACCCAAGTGAGGCATAACTCATGACCGAAACCAATCCCAAACCTGTTTATCGTATTGCTGATTTGCATGAATCAGACCGCCCGCGCGAGCGGTTGACAGCACTTGGCCCGCAAGCCTTGACCAATGCTGAATTGCTCGCTATTTTGTTACGCGTGGGTGTGCCGGGTGAGAATGCAGTCGAAGTGGGCCAGCGTTTATTAAATAAATTTGGCGGGTTAAGTGGTTTGCATCGTGCACCCATCAAAGAGATGATGGGCCAGCATGGAATGGGTGAGGCCAAAGCTTCACAGATCAAAGCTGCAATCGAGTTGGGCAGAAGGCTGACACTTGAATCACCTGAAGAGCGTGCGTCCATTAACAGCCCCGCAGACGCGGCCGCGCTTGTACAATATGAAATGTCTGCTTTGGAGCAGGAGCATTTACGGGTGATTTTGCTGGATAGAAGGAATCGGGTGTTGGAGATCGTTGAAGTATATAAAGGTTCTGTGAATTCTTCACAGGTAAGAGTAGGCGAGTTATTTAAAGATGCGATTCGGATCAACGCATCTGCCTTGGTCGTTGTGCATAATCACCCAAGCGGCGACCCCACTCCCAGCCCTGATGATGTAGCGGTAACGCGTGCAATAGCGCAGGCGGGAAAATTATTGGATGTGGATGTGCTCGATCACCTCGTCATTGGGATCGGCAAATGGGTATCTTTGAAAGAACGCGGTCTGGGGTTTACGTAAAATCACACGCTTCGCTTTACAACAAACCCGGTCAGCTGGCCTGTAAGCGGTTCATATTCCACGCGTGTTCCCTCTACCTTTGAAGCAGGCGAACCTTTTTTAACCATCTCAATGAATTGATCGATTTGTAACGGTGTCCCTTCGGCTACAGTTTCAACAGTATCATTGCCAAGATTTCGCACCCAGCCTAAAACCCCTATTCGCAATGCAAAAAATTCCACATGAGCGCGAAACGCCACGCCATGCACACGGCCTGTAACCCAGATATGCACCCGTTGTTTTTCATTAGGATCGATTTCCACGTTTTCTCCTTTGACGTAACATATCGATTGCCCCCCATAAAGGTACAACTAAAACCAAAGCCAGTAATAAAACAAAAGGGGAAAGATTGCGAACTGCCACACCGGCAATATTTTGACCTAATACATTTTCACGCCAGCGGATATCCAGTTGACTGAGGGGGATACCCAGCGCATTCGTTGCACCCAATTCACAATTGAAACCTTCTCCATAGGATTGCATTAAGCGGGATAGACCCGAAGCTCCATAGGAATCACGCAGGTAGGTGACAAATAATTGGGACTGGGCATATGCTAAAAAGTAGTTGCCTGCATCGGCGGGGAAAGAAGCGCATAAGTCTTCAAATGGAAGTAAATAACTTTTTTGGCTCGCGTCATCCAGTGCGCGTTTATATTCCAGATTTGGATAAAGTTCCACCATGGATGCCAGGCCTTCCAGCAGCCAGACAGGCTGACGCGCATAATTATCACCAAGTGCGCGATACATCATCACGTGGGTTAACTCATGCGGTATCTTTGTTTCCAGTTCAATGGACTGATTTGCGCCTGGTGCAACGGCCGCAAGCACAATACCGAGTTCAGGGTTGGCATGTCCGCCAACAAATGGCTGCCCTCCGAGCGACAACGTGTTTTGCAGATCGGTTTCGTTTGAGTAAATATAAATATGGATCGGGTCTGTTAAGGAGATCGAAATAAATTCACGCATCGCCAGCATGCCCGCACCTGCGGCGTCCAATGCGGCTGCGCCAAAAGTATCATCGCCTGCATACCAGTGAATGGTTACATTTGCCTTGCTTGTTGTTCGCCAGGGGAAACGCTCGTCATTGTAAGAGAATGTGGCAGGGTCACTCGTATATGTTTTATCATCTGAAAGCGTGGCTTGATACCAAAAAACAATCGAGCTAAATGGCGGGAATAAATTAAGCGAAGCGTCATAGGTAAAACTTACCGAACCATCTTCGCCTATTTGCAGTGTTTCCACATGCGTTACATTCTCGTTTGTGCCTTGGAATAGCAAAGATACTTGTTTGATGGGAAGCGTTGACTTGATCTTTGCGTGAAAAGTGATCGATTCTCCAAAGCTGACCGTAGCCCCGGGATCTTCCACCACGATTCCTTCCTGACCGTGAACCTGCCCTGCACTTAATGAGAGCACTGCGGCTATGAGCAGGGTAGCCATTAATTTAAAAAACGAACTGCGCGGATGTGACATTTCATTACCTCGCTAAATAAACAATCAATGGTGTTAACGTCAGCGGACTTAATGCTGTGCCAAGAAAAACAATGGCTGTGACCAGTGACGGTTCCAAATTGTATTCAGTTGCCACGACAGTGGTGGCTACTGCCGCAGGCATGGCGGCTTCCAATATGCTTCCCTGCCGCGCGGTATGCTGTAACCCGAACAGGCTTGCAAATAATATCCCAACCAGTGGACTGAGCAAAAGCCTTAGGCCTACGCCCAAACTCAGCGCGCGAAAACTATGCGACCATTGGATGCGGGTCAATTCCAAACCCAGCAGGATCAACATCAAGGGAATCGCACCGTTCGCGGCAATCTCAATTGTACGTGAAATGGGCAAAGGCAGTTGAATTCCAATGCCTTTGATGAACAGCGCCAATGCCACTCCATAAATACTCGGCAGTTTGAACAAACCAAGCACCGCAGATTTCAAATCCATGTGGCCGATGGATGCGATCACCACGCCGACTGTATTGAAGAGAATAGTTGTGGTCACATAGAACAGGGACGCGACTGCCAGCGCATCATCGCCAAACGCAAATTTGACCAGGGGCAATCCATAGTTGCCTGTGTTGCCAAATGCCACGGTCAGAATCACTGCGAGTAAATACGGTTTTTCCAGGCGGAATAATTTACCAAGCAGGAAGGCGATCAGTCCCATCACGCTAATCACGGATGCGGTGAAGGCTACCGTTGTAAATGCCTGTTGTAAATTCAATTTACTTTTTAGCATCAAATCAAAAACAAGCAAGGGACTGAATACATAAAAAACTACACGTCCCAGCGAACGCGAATCAATGCTGATTAATTTGCCGAGGGCAAATCCCGCGCCGCTGACCAATAGAATGGGCAGCAGGTTGTTCGCGAAGGTTGTGAAGAGTTCGTGGATGGTCATGGGTTGTGTAGCAAGGATTATAAAACAAAACAGGGTGTGGGTATGGATCGCAGACTTCAGTCTGCTTTAAAACGCGGACTCAAGTCCGCAATCTATGTATCCGATCCGCAATCCGTGAATGATATAAAAAGGACATAGCCATTTGGCTGTGTCCTTTTTGATTATAGAGTGAGTAATGCGGGTTGTGGCTGCGAATGTACTCCAGCGAGTACTGCCTGCATAGACCACGGCCCCGTCCAGGTGACGGTGACGGGGATGACTTTGCCTTTCAAGTCATCCTCAGATTCAACGAAGACCAATTTGTTGGTGGGAGTACGTCCACGCCAGCGGCCTTTGACTTTATCTTCAAATAGAACTTCCACTTTTTCACCGAGATATTTTTTATTGATCTCAGCCACGATCTGTTCCTGCAAATCATCGAGCATGTGCAGGCGGCGCAGTTTGTCTTCTTCGGGGACGTTATCGTCCATGCGGCGGGTGGCCACGGTACCCTCTCGCAGGGAGTAACGGGCCAGATGCGCCACATCCAGTTTCAGGTCCGATAAGACCCGATACGTTTCCATGAATTGTTCCTCTGTCTCGCCGGGGAATCCAACGATGATGTCAGTCGCGATGGAACAGTCAGGTATGTGAGCGCGGATTTTTGCCACGAGGTCACGATATTGCTGTTGAGTGTATCCGCGTTTCATGTTGACGAGGACTTCGTCATCGCCCGCTTGAATGGGGAGTTCGATATGCGGCATCACGCGCGGAAGTTCGGCGATGGCGTGGATGAGGTCATCTTCAAAATAATTTGGATGCGAGGTTAAGAAGCGGATGCGCTCAATGCCTTCCACTTCATGCAACACGCCTAAGAGCGCGGCGAGGTTGGGGCCATCGGAAATATCCTTGCCGTAACGATCCACGATCTGACCGAGCAGAGTAATTTCTTTTACGCCCTGCCGTGCCAAAGAGCGGACTTCTGACACAATATCACCAACAGGACGCGAACGTTCGCCGCCGCGTTTGGATGGGATGATGCAGAACGTGCATGCATGTGAACAGCCATAAACAATTGGCACATGCGCGCTGACCAGTTTCCCCTGCTCCGCGATGGGCAGGATGAGTTCCTCATCCATCATCAAGAAGCGGCGCGTGGTTTCAGAATCTTCGAGGGACTGAACCTCGCCTTGCGTGAGATGCGAAATCAATGGGCCAGGGTCAGAGGGCGGCGAGAAGACATCCACGAAGGGCAACTTCTCGCGCAATTTTTCCGCACCGCGCACGCCGACCATACAGCCCATTAAGTTGATGACGAGGTTGGGATTCTTCTTTTTAAGCGGCGCAAGCGAAGTGACACGCCCGTAGGCTTTGTCTTCGGCAGATTGACGCACGACACAGGTATTTAAAACAATAACATCCGCTTCTTCGATGGTTTCAGTAAGGATGTAGCCAAGATGCTCAAGCGAAGAGCCGACCCGCTGTGAGTCGGCGACGTTCATTTGGCAGCCTTCGGTCCAGATGTGATATTTCTTGTCCATAGTGCGCGAATTATACCAAGTGTGGTCGGAATTCGATGAGAAAAAGCGACTGTCACCTTTGCCTCGCTTCATTTTCTGCAGTTTGCCTGACCGCACATAAAATATCTTCGATTTCTAAAAAAACTCGGAGGTCTTTTTATAAAAGTGATAGAATCTGATCATGTCACAAGGAATACGCTGGACGGTTCTCGATAGATTTTGAAATAGCATTTATTTTACTCAGGAACGATGGGAGCACGTCATTGATTCTATCAATCATCCTGAAATGGAAACGTATGAAGAGGAATTAAAAGAGACAATTCAAAAAGGCTCTCGAAAGCAAGACCCTCTAAGCCCTCAAAAGTATCGTTATACCTGTGAGTTTAACAATTTACCGATGAACAACACCCACATCGTTGCAATCGTTTTGTTCAAGTTACAGGAAAAAGGAATTGGAGAGATCGAGTTCCACAATTTTATTACGACCGCTTACCAGAAAGAAATAGGGTAATCTTATGTCTCAACAGATCATAAACTATGACGAAACAAGCGATACGCTGTATGTGTCCTTTGAACCCGCCGCAAAGGCGACCGGGATTGAATTGAACGATAATATTTTGCTGCGAATGGACAAAGACCAGCGTAAGGCAATTGGGTTGACCTTTTTCAACTATTCCATCCTCATCCAAAAAGCGGATTTCGGCCCGCGTAGTTTTCCGTTAACTGGCATAGCTCTTTTATCAAACGAAAACCAGGAATTGGTCATGGAAATCATATCCAGTTCGCCTGTGAAAGAGATTTTATCCCTGTCAACCTACACGCCTTCATTTTCAGAGGCAATCCCGATCACGTTGCTGCACTTGCCCGATCCACAGCCCGCAGATGCTTGAAACAGCATAATCAGAAAAGGTGACAGTCATCTTTAAGATGACTGTCACCTACGCACCATCACATTTTCTGGAATTTGTCTGACCCTAAACAAAAACTCCGAATTCTAAAAAGAACTCGGAGTTTTTGAATATAGTACCTTCGGTCCAGATGTGATATTTCTTGTCCATAGTGCGCGAATTATACCAAGTGTGGTCGGGATTCATTGACAAATTGCACAGCCACCTATAAGCAGGTAGCTGTGCGTCTGGTTGAGAAAATATTTGCCATGACCACTTTTCGTAAATTTACATTATGGCACAGTAACATTCCCAAGAACATTATAAGGGGGGTACATATTTCTGAGTTGTATTATTGACCCGGAAGTTTGACCGGTAACAGTATAGGTTAACGATGTACCAGATGAACAGCCAAACGAAGCTCCATTGGGTCCACCTGACATGTTTTTTACATCAACCATGCCGCTGGAAGGGCAGGTGTAATTTAATGTTACCGGAGCTGGAACTGGAGTTGAAGCCGAACCACCACCTGCGCTTACTGTAGTCAATGAGCTATTGACCTTGCTAAACACATTGCCAATAATGGGACCGAGGATCATGAGCGCGGCAATAACCACGATGGCGACCAACACCAGGATGAGCGCGTACTCTACAAGTCCCTGGCCTTTTTGATTTTTCTTAGATGATGATAAAAATTTCATATTTTCTCCATTGAATAAAAATAATTGAACTTGATTTTATTTATCTTGATTGTTCAGTTTACCCCCCCCCCGAATAATGTAAGGGCTAAACATTACATTATTGATATTTTTTTATTGAGTTTTCAAAATTGTAGGTTGAAATGATTCAGAGCTTCTTACCATCATATACAGACTAAAGTTCTCATTAACGATAGTCTCGTTAACTCACCTTACGCAGCGGACGGAACGTCTCTGCACTTTGACCGCGGACGGCAGACCACTGTGTGTCGCCTTATGTTGGCCGTCGGCGGTCTGCGGTCAAATGATGCTCAAAGTGTGGCAATAGACCTGAATCGCGTAAGGTCAGTCGTTAAAATACTTCAGTTCTGAAGATTGGGATATTTTCCGCTTGGTATAATCCCTTTCATGTCCCCGAAAAAGAAAACAGAGATCATTATTTATATTCTGCTTATCGTCACATTGCTCGCGCCGCGCCTGCCCGCTCTCGATTCATTTTCCACACTTGATGAACCCTACTGGCTGAGCATGGGCGCGAACTTTTATTATGCATTAGGTCAGCGGGAATTTCAGAACACAGTCTACGAATATCAACCCGCCGTCACCACCATGTGGATCGTCACGCTGGCGATGATGGTTTATTTCCCCGAATATCGCGGCCTCGGGCAGGGCTATCTTGAATTTGAAAAAGGCGCGCTCGATCCCTTTATGCTGGCGCATGGCAAGAGTCCGCTTGTGTTATTGCGTGACGCGCGATTGATACAAGTTATATTAATCGCTGTTTTATTCCTGCTCTTATATTTTCTTTTACAACGCCTGATTCCAAAGCCCATCGCATTCTTCGCTATTTTATTCACAGCCTTCGACCCGTTTTTTCTCGGCCAGTCACGCCTGCTCAATCACGAAGCCATGCTCGCTTTGTTCGTGGTCATTTCAACGTTGGCTTTTTTGATTTATCTTTCGCAAGGCCGCAAGGCTATCTTTCTGCTTTTATCAGGCGTCACTGCGGGCCTCGCGCAATTGACCAAATCCTCGGCTATCGCCATCCTGCTCCCGATCGGAATTATTTTATTGATTCAGATTTTTCAACAAAAGCAAAATGGTTTTCTCAAAGAAATATGGGCGCATACAAAAATCTTTATCATCTGGCTTCTCGTGCTTGCCCTCACGTATTTTATATTTTGGCCGGGCATGTGGGTGGCCCCCGCAAAAATGTTATATCAAGTTTATGGCAACGCCTTCAGCTACGCCTTTCAAGGCGCGCGTCTGACCGCTCTCGACAATCCGCAGCCATCGCAGTTTAGCCTTAAGCTTGCCCTTTTCGGAATATGGGATTTGATTAACGTACTGCTCTGGCGCACCACTCCGCTGACATGGCTGGGCATCTTGTTTGGATGTATTTCGCCGTTCATGCTTAATCGTCAGTTACTTCGCCTCAATAAACATTTATGTACCCTTTTGATTTCCACTACCGCCGCATTTATCCTCATCTTCGGCATCGCCCAGGGACGCAACTCTCCGCATTACATCCTCACCAGTTATCTGGCGTTGAATCTGTTGGCCGCGCTCGGCTGGTTTTATATGATCGAATGGCTTGTAAATCGCTTCGCATCTTTACGTAAAGATCAACTTCAATTTGCGAGTTTGTCTCTTTTGGTTATTGTGCAAATATGGAGCGCCGTCTCATACTTTCCATACTATTACACCTATCGTAATCCGATCTTATATTCAGCTGGGATGCATCCGCAGTTTCCGCAATTCGCCTATGGCGAAGGACTCGAACTCGCCGCGCACTATCTGGCTGAAATGCCCGATGCAAAAGAGTCAACTGTCATTGCGTTTTACTCGCGCGGGTGTTTCTCTTATTTTTATCCCGGTGAAACCACCCGCTTCAAGCCTTATTATGTAGAGGCCGCTCATAAAGAAGATTTAGTAAATTCGATCCATGATGCAGATTACCTTGTGCTGTATTACGCCAGTCAGGGACAGTTGGAGAAATACGCGCCTTTGTTGAAAACATTATCCATTGCAAAACCTATTCATGAGATATGGTTGGATGGCTATAAATATGTGGTGATCTATCAAGTGGATGCCCTTCCACCAGAAGTCTTTGAGGCGTTTGCCAAATGAAACCGAAAACTATGCTGAAGAAACAAAAACATGTTTATGAAACGTCAGACAGCAGACCACAGTCTGCAGGCCGCAGTCTATGGTCTATTGGATTAATAATAAGTTTGTACACTCAAAGAGTTAAGTATAAATGGCTGCTGGCTTTTTTGCTGCTCGTCTTGATTCTCCCCGCGCATATCATCGGCATTGATAAATTTATCACCTTTGACGAACCCTGGTGGGTGATCTCAGGCTCCAATTATTATTACGCGCTGACACATGGTGATTTCGAAAATACCATCTACGACTATCATCCTGCGGTTACAACCACCTGGGTGGTCACGGCTGGAATGCTTTCCTATTTTCCAGAATATCGCGGCTTGGGTCAGGGCTATTTTGATGTGCGCAAACCGCAATTTGAAAACTTTATGCGCCAACATGCGAAAGAAGCAATTGACCTTGTCCGCATTAGCAGGTTAATTCAAACCGTCCTGTTGACTGTTCTGGCTTTATTGATTTTCTTCCTTCTGCAATTATTTCTTGATCCCATCCTCGCTTTCCTTGCTGTTGCGCTCTCCATGCTCGCGCCATTTTTTCTTGGACATTCGCGCTTGCTGAATCATGAAGGCCTGTTGTCTATGTTTGTGTTGGTTTCATTTTTGAGTATGCAAGTTTATCTCAACAAGGAACGCAAGCTAATCTATCTGCTGCTCTCTGGCGCGGCATTCGGCCTCGCCCAATTGACCAAGTCCTCATCGATTGTGGTCATCGCACTGGTTGGGCTAATGCTCTTCGTTGGGCTGTTCAAACGCGATGAACGCCTGCTGGGAACAAAAATATGGGATGCCACCAAAATATTTTTTACATGGATCATAGTTGCCATTATGATTTATGTGGCCTTATGGCCGGGCATGTGGGTGGCTCCGGGCAAGATGTTTTATGAAGTCTACGGCAATGCTTTTAGTTATGCCTTTCAAGGCGCACGGCTCGATGTTACTCAAGAGTTGCAGCCTTCCAGGTTCAATCTCGCTGTTGGACTCTCTGGCAGTTTTCAGTATTTGAAAAACTGGCTGGATTCGTCCACGCTGATTACATGGCTGGGCTTGATTCTGGCGTTATTCGTGCTGACTTCAAAAGATAAACAAGTCATTATTTCCCCTGTAAAATCCACGATTGTCTATCTGGCTGTGCTTGCCGCATTGTTCATCCTTATGTTCGGCGTGGCACAAGGACGAAATTCTCCGCATTATATTCTCAGCAGTTTTGTGGCGCTGGATGTGATTGCTGGGTTGGGGTGGGGCTATTCTTTGAAATTGGCTCAAAAACATTGGGCAGTTTTGAATCGAACCTACATTCCTGTGTTTGTTTTTATTATTTTGATCACGATTCAACTTGGAAGCGCGCTGCCATACTTCCCATATTATTTTACATATCAAAATAAAATTACTGTTGAACATCCTAATTACGGCGGCTACGGTGAAGGACTGGAACAGGCCGCCATTTACCTGGCGCAAAAACCAGATGCAAAGAATACACATGTTTACGCCTACGCGGGCATGGGGTCTTTCTCTTTCTTCTATCCTGGCAATACAGAGGTATTGAAGAAAGTGTATTTGACAGAACCTGGCTACCCATCCATTATTTCGGGGCTGCAAAATGCTGAGTATCTGGTGTTGTATTCGGTGTTGCAAAACCGCCAGCCTGAGTCAGTTGACCTGTTGCGCATCCTGCAAAATGTTCAGCCTGAGAAGATCATCTTCATCAATGCTGTGGAATACGTCCGCATTTATAAAACTGCTGATATTCCCGAAAGTGTTTATGACGAGATGCGCAGGTAGTTTGCTTGTTACAGATGGAATTCACCGTCCCGAAGGTTGAGATAATAAACAAGCCTGAATTTGCGAGAACCTTCGGGACGTTTTAATAATTAGACTTTATCGGTAATAAGTCAAAAGATTTTGCGGGACGCAGATAAACGCTGATTTTCGCTGATTCAAGAACAAAAAATCTGCGTTTTCTGCGCGAATCAGCGTCCCAATTTTATTTGCAATAATGTCTATTATTTATTTACCCATGCTTTGTATATGTTTCTGTTGTCTTCTTTCCAGAGGCATCCACAAATTCAAAGGTGTACACATCTCCATCAAATTCATAGTTGACATAATACTTCTGTCCGCTGATCTGGTATTCCAGCGCATAGGAATTATCGGCAGGGGTTTCAAAGCCTGTGATCTCGGCACCCTTTAAAGGTTGCAAGGCTTCCCGAATGGGTATTGTGCGCGGCTGTGGCTCGATCTGGTCTCCGCTGACAGTGACCACTCCGCGCATCCCGCCGTTGATGTAGGGATAGGTAGTTGTGCCGTGGTAGTGATACCTGCCATCTTTTGCGAAATGACCATTGAGCTCATCAAGGTCAGTGACCGCTGAGCCATCGGGTTCGGTTAAACCGTAAATAGGAAAGCCATCTAATGCGTAGGCGATGGGTTTGTCTACGCCAACGATTTGGGATAAATGAAGCGGGGCGACGTGATAGTGATAATCATCTGCGCGGCCTGCGTGACCACCGAATTCATCCAACTCTCCATATAAGAAAGCATCGTCACCACGATTGTTCAAAGCGTTGAAAATGGGAACACCATTCACCGCTAATGCAATTGCGCCGCGGTACAGTGAAGTCTTTGCTGAAATGGGATTCTCTGCAATGACAGGCTGAAGCGGAATCTTCCATGTGTTGTTTCCAGTATAGGGTTGCGGCAAAGGAACTTGCTGCTGCCAGCTTTTAATTCCCACCATCATTTGATGCGCGGGCATGCCGTCTGATTCAACATAAAGATATTGGCTATCCTGATAGACCTTCACTTTGTCGGCGAAGGCGCCGAAGCCGAGCTCTGTCAGGGCCTGGGAAATGATCGTCGGCGACAGAGCAGGATTATCGGTCATGTTAAGAGGCGCTGGGTTTCCTCCAACACCATATCCACAGGCGGTGAGGAAGGCTGTCCCAAATCCGTAGGCGGAGAGTCGTAAAAAGTCGCGTCTTGTGATTGACATAAAATTACTACCTTGTATAAGTTACATTCAATGCGGCACTGGCGAGTGTGATGCTTTTGATCGCATCGAGCAATACATCGCGGGTCACATCTGAAGCGGGAACTGAAAGTTGAGGTTCGGCAGAAAGCGCATAAACTGTGTAGGTATAAACTTTTTCACCCGGCCCTTTTGAACAGGGCGGCGCATATACGGTTTGACTGTTCACACTGTTGTTACCAAGTGTGCCAATACCCGTGCTGTTCTTCTCAAGGCTGTTGATATTGACGGGGATGTTATAAACGACCCAATACCAATGCGTATCACCCGGCCCGGGGACATGATGCATGATGACTGCAAAACTCTTCGTCCCTGTGGGCGCTCCGTTCCATGAGAGAGGCAGGGTTGCGCTCGCTCCATCACAAGTGAACTCTTTGGGGAGCGCTCCGCCTTCTGTGACTTCTGTGCTGGTAAGGATAAAGATACCGTTTGATGATGTGGGATCTATGACCGCTGAGGCTTCAGACGGATGAGATGGCGGAGTGCCGCGTGCAAGCGAACAGCCCGTCAACAACAGAATGATAATAAGCAAAGGGAATAATTTTATTTTCATTTTTACTCTTAAGGGTTTATCCCTGTTACAGTGATACGGCACAAAACTGTATTATTCGTTTCAAGATCGGGTCCCCAAATAAGCTGCGCCGAAGAATCCCACGCGATTTGATCATAGCCATCTTTGGGGCCAACCTGCGCTTCTGTATAAACTGAGGCTTTGCTCCAGGAGGAAGCATCGAAGTTTGCAGCTTTCCAACCCATAGGCTCTTCCAAAGCCGTGAAGCCGCACGGCATTTGCCCTGCCACTGGGTTGGATGATGTTTCGCAGGCTTTATCAAGCGGCGCTTCATGAATGACGACACACGCCCAATCGGAATTTGTCACTGCGATTAACTCGCCGGTCTCTGCATTTGTGAATTGAGCGATGAATCCGCCGTCACCCATTTGCTGTTTGTTGGTTCCGATATACTCGAGGCCTGTATCGTCCTCTTTGAAATCCTTAACGACGAAGTTGAAACTCATCGGATAATCTGCATTGAAGGTAAAGGTCTCTGCGTTGAAAGATCGTTCCGTGGTGATCGGGACAGAATCTTCCATGACGAGTTGATCGCCCAGATAAAAAGCAGACCAGTTATCTGCCCAAACTTCACCTTTGATCTTTATGCTGCCCGTTGTATTGGATGTGACCGTGGAACTGGTCACTGGATTTTGCTGCCCAGCATCTGAGCCTGATGGTTGCGGTGGCGGCGCGCCGCGGCAGGCAGTCAGTGCGATGGTTATTATGAATGTAGTGAGCGATAAAAGTGAAGCTCGTTTCATGAATGAATCTCCTTTGATTTTTTTATTCTGATTATACAGACCTAATTATGATGATGACGGTCACGCGGTTTGCGGTCGTGCTGTCTGTGGGGCGGCGGATTTGGAGGTTGACGGTCATCATTGTTTTGTGGCTGTGGCTGATTCTGATTGTTTGGTATCTGTGAGACAGATGTTGCATCAATCATCACAGTTGACTCATTGAAGAAAAACACATCCGCTTGAAGTTTGGTCAATTCGGTGTTGTTGCGAATAACATCTGCCATGGATAAGTTTTCGACATCGCGCAGTTCTTTCCCTGAAAGAGAATTCTGATACCAGAAGCGGTCTCCATCGCGCAGGCGAGTAAACTGGTCCACGATGATGGCTGTGAAGGTAGCTCCCATGCTGGAGTTTGGTATATGCTCTTCAGCCAGTCCGCCGATCCATAGATCAATATTGTCCACGCTGCCATAGGTGGCCCCAAGCGAAGCCTGCACGGCTTTATCAGTTGTGATCTGATCAAAGCGGGTGATGCGGGGCAGGCCGTATGCCGCGCGCACGGTGTTGTAATCAGCGATGCCGTGATCACGTCCGCGCTGGATGTTTAAGGAGGCGAGGTCGAATCCGCCCTGACCGGGTTCACCAAAAAGGAAGTTGCGCACATCGTCCACGACTTTGGTGTCAATTTCCTGTGCGTTGTCGGAGGCGAGATATTTCAAGATAGAGTCTATGCCAGTTTCGCTGACCACGCCCGGGTTAAAAAATGAATCGCGTAATTCCATCGCGTCATGAATTTCATTTCCGTCATTATCCAAAAATTCAATATCGTCACCCAACATGCTGTGTCCCACTCTGAATGCGGCTGTGGAAAATTCGGTGGCAATGCCTGGGTTTACATCTGCCTGATAGCCTTGATAAGCAGGCAGTGAATTTTCTCCAAGGATGGCTGGCAGGAATTCAGCATAGGTGATTTTTTGAAGTTCGGCAATGACGATGCGGCGCGCGTATTGATAAAGTTCTTCATCCGTCCAATCGGGATGTCTCTGCGCTGCGGCTGTTGCAAGCCTGTTATGCTCGCGGACAAAAAGAGTTTGCAATGAAAGCAACTCGGGGTTTTCATTGGCACGCACATCGCCTGCAAGAAATAATTGGTTGTCATCCACACGATGCGCGTCATTCGCGTTGACGAAACCATCACTGTTGAAAGACAGGAGATTGCCTGCGCTGGTCTTCATGCGTCCGCCAGTGAATTCACGTAGCGCCGCCGCGCGTTTGGCATCCACACCGTAGACTTGTGACCCGTCAACGAAAGCGGTGATCGAATTAATTTGCTGGCGCGGATTCTCTTTCGAGAGACCCGTGGCTGGATCATAATTTGAACGCGACATGGAAATAAACATTGTGCCTGTGCTGGCTGGGTCAAACCATTCATCACCCGTTGGCACGATAATGGGGAAGGTTTCTTTTGGAGTTGCGCCTTCGGTTAAATCAATATCGTGGTCGAGGAATTGTCCCCAGGCATAGACGAAAGCGGTGAAGTCACGATTGTTGAGGATGCCATCCGCTGGGCTGGCTGAGAATGTGTTGCTCACCGTCCTTGCGCTGGGACGCTCTGCGCCAGATGGACTGTTGATGCGATCGGCATAGTCTGCGGGGGAGAGCCTGAGAAGTTGTTCGTTTGTGCTGCCCCAGTTTGTGTTTGTAATATTATTTCCCTTGCCATCCAATGATTGAATATCTGAATTAGATTCTTCCTGTGTATTTACGGCTTGATAATTTACATCCAGCGCGGAGACACTTAATTGCGCGGGTGAAAAAGACTGGCAGCCCATGATAAGTATGGTTAGGGTTACAAAAAATGTATGCGAGAGTTTGTTCATCTTGTTTCTCCTAAGGATTAAGAATAATCTCAGTCAGTAAACCGTTTGTGCTGAAATCAGAAGTGAAAGAAAGCACAGTGCTTACGGTTGAATTACTATTTAAGGGTCTACCGTTTTTAACGGGATTCGTTTTTCTCAACCACAAAGGAGACAAAGGAACACGAAGGAAAAAACCCTTAAAATAACCTTTGTGTACCTTCGTGATCCTTTGTGGTAAAGGATTTTCCGCCAGAAACGGGAGAGCCCTATTTAATAAAGTGATGACAGGCGCTGTGGTGTGATGTGAGATCATAAGGGTTTCCTTTTTGTTGAAGGATATTTTTTAGGGAATCAGTTATTAAGGCGGCCCGCCGGCAGGGATGCAAGCCAGTTGTGAACTTTGTACAGTTTGACAAACTCCGCTCAACGCGCCGTTCGGTGTGTTGACTGTGCATGCTGAATTAACTGTCATGCCAAGGCACGCATCTATGGCTGCCTGCGGAGGCTGTTGACCATTTCCCTGACCGCCTGTTTGGTTTTGTTGCGTTCCACCTTGTTGACCCTGGCCTTCGCCTGCTGACAACGCGCGGACAGCGGGTTCGCCATGAAAACAGCCGACCACATAAGGGAATTCGTGTGTGGCGTGATAGTGATACATCTCCACCATTTGACCATCCCATTCAACCATGTGGGTGTGACCGTGACATTGATCGAGGTCGGCGTTGGTTACTTCTGCGCCATCTTCACTGTAGTAGCCATAGATGCCATAGCCATCGAAGGCATATCCCATCAGTGCAGAGTGACCCGTGGCATTGTCTACTATGCAATCACTCAAATTATGATAATGATAGAAACCAGAAACCTGTGGGTGACCATCGCAGTTATCTTGAACTTCATGCGCAGCGGCATCATGGCCTTCTGCATCAAACGCGCTAAAGATGACTACGCCCGAAAGCATGATTCCAATTTCACCGCCCACGCAATTAGGTTGGGCAGCCGCATTGGGTGTGGCAGGCAGACTTAAGCTAATGGATTGTTCCTTGATTGAGTTTGGGTTGCGATCCACTGCATACGCATCATCGCTGGGTGAAATAGGGAAATTTCCAGTGGTGTGATTGGGCAGGTCGTTGCCAGTGAAGACGCGTTGGTCGCCTTGAACAGATACGGTGAAACTGCCCGGCCATGTGACAGAGCCATCTACAACGGCTTTTTTCGTGGCATCCCAGGTGCCGTCGCCATTCATCCATGAGCCAGTGCCGGATGCGCCGCCGCCGTTGAATGAAGTCTGGCATGAATACACATATCCAGTTTGAGGGCTGGTGGAATATTTTCCGTCGCCGACTGTCAGGTGAGTTAGGTCAACAGCGGAGTGGTGGTCTGCATTAGTTTCAGTCGCTGGAGTAGATTCTGTTGCAGGAACTGTAGACTGTTCTGATTGACTTGTAGTTGGCTGCACTACATTCCCTTGCACTTGTTGTGATTGCAGGTTTTCCTGAAACTGAGGCCCGAGGCAGGCAGATAAAATTATCGAACTTGTAACGAACAAGGTAAAAAGATTACGATTAAACATTTTTCTCTCCTTTGGTCTTGAATAACTGTATTCTACATATGTGTAAAATATGTTAAGAGTGTATGGAATCATTGTTTCATATCAAAGGTCATGCATGTTGTCATCGACTTCCGTGACGCGCGTCATGGGTGTTCCTCAAATAAAAATAGACTGGATTGAGAATCCAGTCTATTTTTATTTGATTACAATTATTTGCAGGAATATAAAGTCATTGTTTGGTTGCCAGGATTGCCGCCATCCATCGTCTGGTTGGGGGCTGGATTATTCGCATTCACTTGACTGTAATCCAACATGACCGAGCAGGAGGATGCCAGCCAGCTTGTGATCTCTTGCTTGCTTCCACGATCACCGCCATATAAAACGTATCGCAGTTCGCCATTTGCCACCATGGTACTCAAATCATCAGCACTGACAACGTCATCCTGTCCGCCGAAACCGCCCATGAATAGTACAGGGCGCCCAGTTGCAATCACAAGTTGTGAACCCTGTTGTGAAGATGGAACCGCCACGAGATATTCAACATCCTTTGTGTTCGCTTCAAGGTAAGTCAGCATCTCACTATTCACACTTGAACTTGGGCCGCCCTGTCCCTGTCCACGCGTGCGATTTCCACCATCTGGCCCAGCTTGTTGGTTATTACCTTTATATGCGGTAGGCAAATTTATATCTGAACTCGCCACAGAAGTCATAACTGTCCAATACATGGGGATGATTAACATCGCCGCCAATAGTGTGACGTAAGCTGCGCGCTTCATCTTGACCATTGAGATGCTCCCCGCAAGGAACAGGATGCCAACCCCAAGCAGCCACCACGATTGTTCGCCATATTGGTACATTGCAAAAATTTGGAAGGCAATCGTCATAGCAGATGTGGCAATAAGCAGTAAGCCGACCCAATTTTTATCCCTGCTCCACGACCAGAGTTGCGAAAAGCCAATGCCAACCATGGCTCCAAGTGCGGGAGCGAGCATGATTGCATAATAGGCATGGAAGATGCCAGAGACCATGCTGAAGAACACTACACAAGTCAACAGCCAGCCGCCCCAAAGCAGCAGCGCTTTGTGAACATTTGATTCGATCGGTAATTTTATTTTGGAGCTAAACAGCGCCAGCAAAATACTGATCAAGGCAAAAGGCAATAACCACGACATTTGCTTTGAGAGGGGCGAAGTAAAGAAACGCAAGACTCCCGGCTGACCCGTCTCCTGGCTGAATGGTGTTCCGCCGCCTTGTCCTTGACCATCCGTGCCGCCGTTTGCCATCTGTCCATTTTGTTGTGGAATCATTCCCTGCGGCGCACAGGCTAATTCGCTTGTATTGGGCGGCGTGACACAGGAGCCGTCAATCGTGTTTCCATTGCGCCCCGTAAATGAACAGGCTGCGCCTTGAGCTGAAGTTGCACAAGCATCGAGCGCTTCCTGCGGCGGGCCTTGACGAGTGCCCTGTTGGGGCTGATTCAACGGATTGGGATTTGAATCAGCATTCGGCGCGGAGGGCGGCGTTTGTCCACCTCCAGGCCCGCCTGTGCTTTCGAGTCGAGAAATTCCGTTATGCCCGAAGATCAATCCCATGACAGTGTTGTTCTCGCTTGAGCCAATGTATGGGCGCGAGTCTGTGGGGGTCAAATCTACAACGACTGCCCATGAAAGTGAAACTGCTACGAGTAAAACGGTGGCGAGGCTGAGGTTAATTGTTTTGCGCAGCCAGCCTTCTTTTGAGCCAAAGAAATACAGCGCGTAAAAAGCGGGCAGCGGTAAAAAGGCTTGCATCATTTTAATGTTGAAGCCGAGGCCGACGATGAATGCGCCCAGTAAAAGCCAGCGGCGTTTGCCCGTTTCGGTTGCTTGAATAAATGCCCACGCGGCCAGCAGTAAAAAGAAAACCAACATCCCGTCCATGGTGTTGTTGCGATTGGTCGCGACAAAAACGGGCGTGAATGCCATGACAAAAGCCGCGATGAGACCTGCCAACTCGCCCATATATTTTTTGACCATGATATATAAAAGTGGAATTCCAAACACGCCCGCAAGGATATTGGGCAGTGAAACGCTAAAGCCGCTCACGCCCAGAAAAAATGCAAAGACCGCTTCGATCCATAATCCCAGCGGAGGTTTATCGACCGTGACCGAGCCGCCCGGCTCCGCCGCCACGAAAAAGAAATTACTCCACGATTGCAGCATGGATTTAACGGCCGCCGTGTAATAGGCATTCGCATCGCCGATGGATGCGATGTTATACATGTGCAGTCCAAACGAAAGCGCCATGATGACGAGGATCAGAACGGTCGAGATCGTCAGTCCGAGGAAAATATTTTTCTTCAAGAATATGGGTTGTGCGGGGAGAGTTGTTGTTGTCATTTTATGATTTCCTTTTTATATCCACAGAGTACGCATTTTTTCTTCATGTCCTTCGTGGATCATCTTATCTTGCCCCGCCCATTAGCGAGAGTGAAGCCAGTCATTATTTAGCATAAAAACGCATGAATTCCAACACGCATATCCATGACAGGTGTCATGGGTGTTGTGAAGAAATCATGACGACAGACATAATGCGCGTGCAACTCTTCGTGATAAGATTTGCTTATGCATACATCCAATGACTCAACCCGTATTCTCCGCATGGCCGCATGGATCTGGATCGGATTCCTGCTTGCCATGCTTGTCATGGATGTTGTGTTGTACATGCCTCAAGTACAAAGCAGGTTAGGACAAAACAATCCTGCACCGCTACAGCAGCTTGGGCCTGGTCAAAAACAACCTCCACCTTTGAATCAGCCGCAACAAGGGCCTCAACGTTTGTTACCTGTGGTTTTATATTATGCAGCCAATCTCTCGGTCGCATTTGTATTCCTAGTCTTCACGTATTGGAGTTGGATACAAAACCAGATGGGCAAGTTATATTATCCGTTTCTGTTATTAGCCATTGCGGCGGCGCCCATTCTTATCAACGTGCTGGTTGTACCGCGCTTTCCGCAGGGTCCGCTTTCAAATGCAGAAGGCATGGCGTTACGTCAACTGCCTGTTTTGTTTGTGGCATTGGCTTTGGTTGCCTGGGAATACCGACTGCCGCAGATTATCTTCTTTAGCCTTTCCACAGCGGCTCTCGAGTTAATCCTTATTTTTGCCAACGCATTTGCATATCAAAATCTTTTGGTATTTATTTTTATCGCTATTATCCGAACCATCAGTTTCGTTGCCCTCGGAATTTTTATGAGCTTGCTCGTTACTCAACTGCGTGAGCAGCGCGAATCCTTGCGTGAAGCAAATGCCAACCTCACGCATTATGCGTCCACGTTGGAGCAGCTTACGGTTAGCCGTGAACGCAATCGTCTTGCGCGCGAGTTGCATGATACGCTGGCGCACTCCCTGACCGCTATTTCTGTCTCACTTGAAACTGCCAAAGCTTATTTTGATGTTGACCCGAATCAGACTCGCGACTTCATTGAAAAATCCCTCGACGCAACTCATTTGGGCGTGGATGAAACCCGCCGCGCGCTCAAAGCTTTGCGCTCCTCAGCTTTAGAAGATATGGGACTCGGTCTCGCCATCCAACGCGCCGCTGAATCCGCTGCAGCACGCTTCCAGCTTAATCTGACGCTTGATCTTAAAAACCCCCTGCCTGCTCTCAGCCCGGATGTGGAACAAACCATCTATCGTATTGCGCAAGAATCGATTGAGAATATCGTCAATCACTCGCGCGCAAAAAACTTCAGCATCCGTTTGGAATGCAATGACCAGCCCCTGCTCACCATTCAAGATGACGGCATCGGCTTTGACTCAAAGTCCAAAGAACCCACAGGTCACTTTGGGCTGGTGGGTATGCGTGAACGTGCCGAACTCGTGGGCGGCACGTTGAAAATTACAAGTGAAAAAGGAAAAGGCACAAAAATTGTGCTGACGATATAATAATTATAGACCGTAGACGATGGACGGTGGACGGTAAAAACGGTCTATCGTCCATCGTCGGGAATCCAATTATGAAAATTCTACTCTGTGATGATCAGGCCGTGATCCGTGATGGACTTGAAATGCTTCTCAATCTTGAGAAAGATTTTCAAGTGGTTGGCTCTGCGCAGGACGGCGCAGAAGCCATTGAACTGGCCGCTCAAAAACAACCTGACCTGATTCTGATGGACTTGAAAATGCCGATCATGAACGGCATCGAAGCCACGCGCCAGATCCGCGTGAAATTTCCCAATATAAAAATCCTTGTCCTCACCACCTACGATGACGATGAATGGGTCTTTGATGCCATTCGCGCGGGCGCATCGGGCTATTTGCTGAAAGACACCTCGCGCCAGAAAATCGTCGAAGCCATTCGCGGCACAATGGATGGCAAGTCGTTTATTGACCCTGCCATTGCGGGCAAGTTGCTCAATCAAGTGGCCAGCAAACAAACTCAGCCCACATCCATATTGACAGATAAACTCACCGAGCGCGAACTGGATGTTTTGCGATTAATCGCAAAGGGAATCAATAATAGCGAAATCGCCAATCAATTGCATTTGTCCGAAGGGACTGTCAGAAATCACGTCAGCGCGATTTTGGAAAAGTTGAATGTGTCCGATCGAACGCAAGCCGCAGTTATTGCGATACAGCACGGGTTATAGTAATTCTTTTTGCTCCCTCAATCAGCGCAAGTCCAACTAAAATTGCCAGACCAAACACAAAGAACATGGAGCGTCCGCCAATGCTTTCGAGCAGGATGCCGCCCATAAATCCGCCGACTGCCGCGCCGAAGCCAAAACTCATGGCGCCGAATAGTCCCTGTGCAGTGGATTTTAATCCAGCGGGCGCATTCTCTTCTGCGTAGGAAACGCCAGCCAGCCACATGGCTGGGAAGGTTATTCCGCCCAATGCCTGCACTACATAAACCATAAACGGCGTGGATGCCGCGGCGAATAGCAACGAGCGGATTCCCATCAACACCAGCGCCCCAATGAACAAGGGGTAAGAGCCATAGCGTTTGACCAAACGATTGCCAAAGAAAAAGATGGGCAGTTCAGTGACTGTGGCGAGAAAGGAGGCAAAACCCATTTGTGTCTTTGTGGCTCCCAGTTCGGCCATATATGGATACAAATAAGACGCCACTGAAAAAGCGCCTATGCCCGCCAGCAAGGCTGTGGCAAGAAAAAATATCCAGTTTTTGTTGCTTAATAATTCCTTGATGCCGCCATTGCTGGTCTCGTGGTCTTCGTGTTTTCCGAAATCAAATTTTAAGCTGACAAATAAATTTAACAGCATGATGGCTGCGAACAGCCAAAAGGCAATGTTTAGCCCATAATTTTGAACCAGTACGCCAGCAATTGGGACAATGATTGCCCACCCAATTGTGCCGCCCAGGCGAACACGTCCGTACATTGCCTTCTCTTCACCAAGCATGGTCATTGTGGCGCTGTCTGCCAATGACCCAACAGGCGCCATAAAGATATTATATAAAGCGATGATCGCAAATATGATTGCAAAGCTTTTAATGGCGGGCAGCAGCAGTGCCATACCCACAGCAGATATAAGCCCGATGCTCATGATCAACTTGTGCCTGCGTGTTGAATCTGCAAGCCCGGTGCCCAGCGGGGCGGCGAACATTGTGATCAATGGGGGAATACCCGTCAATAAGCCGATCTGTGTTCCAGTGAAGCCAAGTCCCTGATAAAAAATAACAAAGAATGGCAGTAATGAAGCGAATGCTGCAAAATTCAGAAAGTAAAAACTAAAAGGCCAGGTTTTTTTCATCATATCCTTGAATTAAGTAACGAAACGATTGGCGCGGATTTTTCGAAATGGCCGTCTGCCGTCCGCGGTCGTTTCAGGTTTTACAACGGTGTCTTCGCTGCCAGCCCTGCACTGCGTGGGTACTTTGGCGGTGTGGCGGCCACTTTGTCCACCAGCACGAGGTAGCGGTCGTCGGCGACACCGGGTAAATTAATGGGGATCAGTTGTTTTAATTTTCCGCCCAATAATTTCATTGCCTTTTCAGCAAACTGCGCTTCTATGGGTCCGCTTTCACCTTTTTGCGCGAGAACTGTCCCGCCAACTTTTACGAGTGGAAGCAGGTATTCACTTAATACATTGAGATTCGCAACTGCGCGCGCCACAGCCCAGTCATACGTTTCGCGATGTTCTGTTTTCTGTCCAATGTCTTCTGCTCTGGATTGAATCACTTTCACATTTTCCAACCCAAGTACCTCTACAATGTGTTGGCAGAATTTGGTCTTTTTCCCCACTGATTCAACCAGGGTCAATTGCATGGAGGGGTAAATTATTTTCAAGGGAATGCCCGGGAACCCTGCACCCGTTCCCACGTCGATGAGGCGACGCGGGGGAGTGGCTTTCCAAGCTTGTACGCAGGAGAATGAGTCCAAAAAATGTTTGGTGCGGATCGATTCCACATCCCGAATGGCGGTTAGATTGAATTTTTGATTCCACTCCATAAGTTCACGCTCGAATGTGGCAAGTGCAAGAATATGCCTTCCCGTCAGATTAACATTGAAAAGTGAGAGTGCTTCGCGGGCTAAATTTTCCATAAGGTGATTATAGCAAAAAGAAAGAGCCTGCTGACTTGCAGACTCCTTCTTCACTGATTACTGACTACTGATTACTTTTTTTCAACTTCCACTGGCAACACTTCTTTCTTCACTTTGTTTCCACGCATCTTTCTAAACAACGCGCGCAGGCCAATGAAGGCGAGATACAACGGGATGCCGATGATGATCCAGGCTGGCAATGTGAAGATCACAAAACGGATAAGGAATCCTGCAAAGCCTTTGAGGAAGTTGATCAGATCCTGTACTGCTTCAAGTGCAATGCCTTTGGGTTCCCATTTACCGATCACGAGCGGTTGGACAGTTTCTTCAGCGGTGATGCGCACACTGATTGAAGATAGCGACGAGGCTTCATCGTAATATTTGATCTGTCCTTTGATCACTTCAATTTGTTCACGATAAGCAACAAGTTGATTAAAGATATTTACAACTTCTGTAGTATCCGTGGTTTTTTGTAGAATAGCATTCAATTGCGCTTCGGCAGATTCGAGATTCTTTAGGCGTGATTGCAAGTCTACGTATTCCGAGGTTACATCCTGACCTGATACCGTCTCAACCTGAACATCTACTACATCTTTTTTGATTTGTTCGAGGGCGGCATCCAATTTTTCAGCAGGGACACGAATAACGATCTGCGCTTCAGGAACTTGGACGTTATTGTTGGTGTACGACTTATATAGATTAGACGAGACGACAAATCCGCCCATTTGCTCGGCCATGATCTGGATGTTCTTCATGCGCCCGCTGACATCAGAGACCACGATGGTAAGGTCGGCGTTCTTAATAACAATGCGGTCAACGCCTGCGACAGAAGCTGTGGTGGAATCAGCGGCTGGCAGGTCTACATTACTTGAGCTCTTAAATTCCTCTGGTGCTGGTGCGCCGCCCCCCATTACAGGAGCGACATCATAACCGGGTGCCGACTGACTTCCACAAGCGGCAAGGATGAGTGCAGCGATAATAATAAAACTATATGACAATATCTTTTTCATGGTTCTTCTCCTCAATTTGGTAATTTCTCTACCCAAAGGACGAACCTCATATGGAAATAGTTCCTGTCACTTTATCGCGGGCCAAAATTACCAGCCTTCTCCAATTCGCACCGCATGTTTTTCTGGCAAACCCGCCGCGCGAATTCTTTCCTGTACTTCGGCGATGTTATATTCCGCGCGGCGCGGAGTCCATGTGCGGGCCTCGGTATCATAAATGGCGTAGGCGGCGCGTGGGTCACGGTCGCGTGGTTGGCCGACCGAGCCTGGGTTCAGAATCATTTTTGGATAAAGCGAGATCGCTTCGTCTGGCCTGACCTGATCAAGGCTTACGCGGTCGGTTTCCATATTCAAAGTAAATTTACATTGAATATGTGAATGACCCACAAAACACGAAGGCGTATCGAAATGCTCGAAATTAAGCCGTGCCGCAAGTGTGTTCAAAATATATTCCCATAGCGGGTCACGCGGACTTCCATGTGCAAGAGTGGCCTCGCCGCATACTTTTGTGCTCGAAGATAATGAGCGTAGGAAATCCACATTACTCGCACTGATCACTTTCTCGTGATAAGTCAAAGAGCGACGCGCATCCCCGTTGAAAGTTTCAAGCGGCATTTTGCCCATAACCGCAACATCGTGATTGCCAAGGATGCAGGTAAGGTTGGTAATCTCGCGCACTTCTTCAACCACCGCATTTGGGTCTGGGCCGTAGCCGACGAGATCGCCAAGGCACCAGGTTTCATCCACCTGGCCGGCATCTGCCAGCACAGCCATAAGCGCAGTGTAATTCGCATGAATATCAGATATAACCAAAACGCGCATGTTTACTCCAGCAACCTAGATATGTGTTCAATGATCTTCTCAGCCACTTTTTCCTTGCTGGCCAGCGGAAGAACTTCCTTCGTTCCATTTGGAAATAATAACGTAACCCGATTCGTGTCTACAGCAAACCCTGCATCCTCTGCAGAGATATCATTGGCAACGATAAAATCCAATTTCTTGGATTGCAGCTTTTCGGATGCGTTTTCAAGAAGGTCACGACTTTCCGCCGCAAACCCCACCACGATCTGAAAACGCTTCTTACTTAACTGTGAGCTGGCAACTGTTTTAAGAATATCAGGCGCCGCTTCGAGTTCGATCTGTGGAATGCCATCCCGCTTTTTCATTTTATCCAGGGCAATATTCTTCGGGCGGAAATCTGCCGCCGCAGCAGCCATAATGAGCGCATCGGCTTCTTCAGCAAGTACAGCATTAAGCATCTCTTCCGCACTGTTAACTTTTATTACGCGTGTGCCCACAGGCAGAGTCAATGCTGTTGGCGCAGTGATCAGGCAAACGTCTGCGCCTGAATCGAGTGCTGCTTGTGCGAGCGCATATCCCTGCTTGCCAGATGAATGGTTGGTGATCACACGTACCGGGTCAAGCGCTTCCTGAGTTCCGCCCGCGGTGACAACGACTTTTTTTCCAGCGAGGTTTCCATTTTTACCAAGTACGATCCGAATGTGACCCAAAATCTCCGCAGGCTCGATCATGCGGCCATTACCTGTTAAGCCTGAAGCAAGGTGACCTTCGGCAGGCCCAACAATGATCGCACCGCGTTCTTTTAATTTTGCTAAATTCTCCTGAGTTGCAGGGTGATCAAACATGCCGCCATCCATGGCGGGTGCAATTAATAATGCGCATGTCGCTGCCAGTGCAGTGACAGTTAATAAATTATCTGCAATGCCATTTGCAAGTTTGGCGATCGTATCGGCTGTACATGGAGCAATCACTAGCAAGTCTGCGGTTTTGCCGAAGCTGACATGTAAAACATGTGCTTCGTTTCCCCATAGATCGTGATCTGTATATGCGCGGCGTGCGGTCACAGATTGAAAAGTGAGCGGGGCGATAAATTTTTCTGCGGCATTCGTTAGTATTACATCCACTTGCGCGCCAGCCTGAGTAAGCTTGGATGCAAGCTCAGCAGATTTATAGCCTGCGATCGAACCCGTCACGCCGAGCAGGATGTGTTTACCAAGGAAAACGGACATATAGGTTCATTATACTTCCAACTCCACACGAAAATTGCCCCTTGACGCATCTGCTCGACACGCATAGAATAACGCCCAATATGTTATCTGCTGTCCGCTTTTATTTTGCGTATTACTTTAACGGTCTCCGCTCGGTTGCCGCTGGTTGCGCTTAAGTAGACAGAAAAAATCTGTAACTCAAGAGCGAGGCCAAACGGCCTCGCTCTTTTTTGTTACGTCAGCAAGGAGCAGTCAATGGCAATCCGTGGAATTCGTGGCGCAACAACTGTATCGGCAGACGAACCCGATTTAATTCTCGAAGCCACGCGGGAATTATTGGAAGCGATTTTGAAGGAAAACTCTGGCATGATGCCCGAGGATGTTGGCAGCGCTCTCTTCACTGTGACCGATGACCTCGCCTCAACTTTCCCCGCGCAGGCCGCACGTCAAATGGGTTGGAGCCTCGTCCCGATGACTTGTGCGTGTGAGATCCCTGTGCCTGGCAGTTTGCGCATGGTCATTCGTGTGCTTGTCCATTGGAATACGGAAGTGCCGCAGAATAAAATTACGCATGTCTATTTGCGCAACGCTGTCAAACTAAGACCCGACTTGGTTGCGGCGCAATAGTCAGTCGAAAGTCAATTCATGACCTTTGACTTTCGACCTTTAACCGAATTTTTTTCAGGAGAAGAACCTATGATGATCATAATGAAAGCCAATGCAACCCCGCAGGAAGTGGAAGCGGTTATTGCGCAAATCAAAGCCATGGGGCTGGCTGTCCATCTCTCGCAAGGAGTCGAAGCGACCATTATCGGCGCCATCGGCGAGACGCACAGTATTCCAACCGAACGCTTCGAAGGCATGGACGGCGTGGATATTGTCCAGCGTATCACTCAGCCGTATAAACTTGCCTCACGCCAATTCCACCCAGAGAACACAGTTTTGTTTTTTAATGGATTTACGGTTGGTGGAAATCAAATCGCCGTTATTGCGGGACCGTGTTCAGTGGAGAGTCGCTCTCAGATAATGGAGACAGCCCTCGCTGTGAAAGAGGCGGGAGCATCCGCTTTGAGAGGGGGAGTGTTCAAGCCTCGTACGTCGCCGTATTCCTTCCAGGGACTTGGCGAAGAGGGACTCGAACTGCTTGCTGAAGCGCGTGAGAAAACGGGATTGCCCATCGTGGCGGAGATCATGTCACAAGTGCAATTGGATTTGATGGTGAAGTATGTGGATGTGTTGCAAGTGGGCGCACGCAACATGCAGAATTTCAATTTACTGCGTGCCATCGGCGAGACACGCACAGCTGTATTACTCAAACGCGGACTCTCCGCAACCGTTGAAGAATTGCTTATGTCTGCCGAATATATTTTGGCGGGCGGAAACAATCGCGTGATGTTGTGCGAGCGCGGCATTCGGACGTTTGAAACATCCACGCGCAACACGACCGATATCAATGCAATTCCTGTTTTGAAAAATTTGACTCACCTGCCAGTCATCCTTGACCCAAGCCACTCTACAGGTTATTCGGAGTATGTCGCCGCAATCGCTCGCGCAGGTATCGCCGCAGGTGCAGATGGACTCATTATCGAAGTTCACCCCGACCCAGCGAAGGCAGTCTCCGATGGCAGGCAATCGCTCAAGCCCGAAAAATTTGCCGAGATGGTCAAACAGGTTGGTCAAATTGCGCAGGTCATGGGACGAAGTCTCGCCTCTGTTGAGGTGCCGTCGAAACAGGGATGGGCGTAAAGATCAGTAAGAAGTAATCAGTAAAAAATAAAAAGTAAAAGAGAATACGACCACGGTCTATTCATCCTTCATAATTCAACCTTCATCCTTTCAGGAGTTTCATCATCATGATGATCATCATGCACCCAGGTGCACCCAAAGAACAGATTGACGCAGTCATTGCCGAAATCGAAAAACAGAAATTAACTTCACATCCCATCTTCGGCGTGGAGCAAACCATCATCGGCGCAGTTGGTGACGGACATTACGTCGCCAAAGAAATCTTCGAGGCCTTCCCTGGCGTGATGGAAGTACAGCGTATTTCCAAGCCATACAAACTTGCTTCACGTCAATTTCACGAACAAGATTCTATCTTTCAACTTGATGGTTTCTCCATTGGCAGCACAGAGATTCCCATTATCGCAGGTCCATGCTCCGTTGAATCCCGTGTACAGATTCTTGAAATTGCGCAGGCAGTCAAAGAAGGCGGTGCGAACGCGTTGCGTGGCGGAGTCTTCAAGCCACGTACATCGCCGTATGCCTTTCAAGGTCTCGGTGAAGAAGGTCTCGAATACATGGCTGAAGCTCGCGAGAAAACTGGCCTGCCCATTGTTGTTGAAGTCATGGCCGTTTCTCAAATAGAAATGATGACCAAATATGTAGATGTCTTTCAACTCGGCGCGCGCAATATGCAAAACTTCAACTTACTGCGTGCCATCGGTGAAACCCGCACGCCCGTCCTCTTCAAGCGTGGCATGTCTGCCACTATTGAGGAGATGCTGATGGCAAGTGAATACATTATCAGCGGCGGCAACACGCGTGTCATGTTGTGCGAGCGCGGTATTCGCACTTTTGAAACAGCCACACGCAACACTACCGATATTAATGCGTTTCCCGTTTTGAAAAAATTAACGCATCTTCCCGTCATTATTGATCCGTCTCATTCTACGGGCGATTCTGATTATGTTTCTGCGATTGCAAAAGCAGGTGTTGCTGCGGGCGCAGATGGCGTCATCGTTGAAGTGCATAATGACCCCGCGCACGCGATCTCCGATGGCAAGCAATCTCTCACCCCTGAGGCGTTTGCTAAAATGGTGAAGCAGATCAAAGCGGTGGCAGAAGCGGTTGACCGTCGCCTCATCCCTCAAAATGTCACAGCCTGACTTTAATCTCGCAGAATCAAAAATCGCAATCATTGGATTGGGATTAATGGGCGGCTCGCTGGCATTGGGATTGCGTGGAAAATGTGCCACGCTATACGGAATTGATCCGCATCTTCCCACGCTCGAACTGGCTCTATCCCAACATATCGTGGACTACGCTGACAGCGACCCTGCCAAACTTTTGCCTGAAGCTGATCTTGTCATCCTATCCGCTCCCGTCCCTGCGATTCTGACTCTGCTTGAAAAACTGCCTTCATATATATCCAATCCCTGCATCGTCATGGACTTGGGTTCAACGAAAAAATTGATCACTGACGCCATGTCGCAATTGCCCGAACGCTTCGACCCCATCGGTGGACATCCCATCTGCGGCAAGGAAAAACTCTCGCTTGCCAATGCAGAAAGAACTTTATATTATGCGGCTCCGTTCTTGCTAACGCCATTGGAGCGAACATCATTGAGAGCACTCTCCGCCGCCAACCAAATCATCGAAGCCATCGGAGCAAAAGCAACTATCCTTGACGCCAGCGAGCACGACCGCATCCTTGCCGCCACAAGTCACCTGCCATTCTTGATTTCGTCTGCACTTGCACTCGCTACGCCTCAAGACGTTCAATTTTTTATCGGACCTGGCTTCAAATCCACCAGCAGATTGGCAGGCACATCTTCGTCGATGATGTTGGGCGTCTTGCAATCCAATCGTGAAAATGTCTTGAATGTACTTTCTGACTTACTAGGACAACTTGCCGAAATCAAATCCGCATTATCTTCAGAAGATTTCGCCAAACTAGAATCCATCTTGGAAGAAGCTCAAAACAAGTATCAAGAATTTATTCATCCTTCATAATTCATCCTTCATCCTTTTATGCATATCACCCCCATTCCTCATCCTCTCTCCGCCACTGTCCGAGTCCCTGGCTCGAAGTCATTGACCAATCGTGCCTTGCTCATTGCCGCGCTTGCCAACGGAACCACACACCTAACCAATGCTTTATTCTCTGACGACTCGCGCTACTTCGCTAAAGCTTTGCAAACCCTTGGATTCGATGTTCAGCTCAATGAACAAGACTTCAGTATGACCGTCACAGGCTTGGGTGGAAAAATCCCTGCCAAGAAAGCGGAACTCTTCATCGGCAACGCAGGCACCGCCGCCAGATTCCTCTCCGCGTTTCTGACTTTGGGAAATGGAGAATACATACTTGATGGCGAGCCGAGAATGCGCGAACGTCCCATTGGCGATTTGGTTGAATCATTAACTCAACTTGGAGCAATCATTGAACCTTTGAACATTCATCCTTTAGCCTTCAACCTTCATCCTGCCATTTGCCCGCCCGTAAAGATAATGGCATCAGGTCTGCCTGGTGGAAAGACAACTATTGCTGGTGATATTTCATCTCAATTCTTATCTGCCTTGCTGATGGTTGCTCCGTATGCCAAAAGTCCAATTGAAATAACGCTTTCTACGGAATTAAATTCCAAACCTTACGTGGATATGACCATCTCCATCATGAAAGACTTCGGAATCGAAATTGAACGGAATGGCTATAAACGATTTACCATTCACCCTAATTCCTTTTCTCTGATTCCCAATTACCCAATTGAAAGTGACGCCTCCGCCGCTTCCTACTTTTTTGCCGCGCCTGCTATCTGCGGTGGGGCAGTGAAAGTGGAAAATATCACCCGCAAATCTGTACAAGGCGATATTGAATTTCTTGATGTGCTGACAAAAATGGGCTGTGTCGTTGCAGAATCGGATAACTCGATTACCGTCCATCGTCCGCAGGGATCGTCCATCGTCGGCATTGACATAGACATGCGTGACATCCCCGATACGGCCCAGACCCTCGCAGCGATTGCACCTTTCGCATCCTCACCAACAAGAATACGCGGCATCGCTTCCGCCCGTGCCAAAGAGACCGACCGAGTCTCTGCTACCTGCGCAGAACTCAAACGCCTCGGCGTCAACGTGGAAGAGCATGAAGACGGCATGACCATCCATCCCGTTGAAAAGATGCGCGCAGCTTCCATTCAAACGTATAACGATCACCGTATGGCAATGGCATTTTCTCTCATCGGTTTGCGATTCGAAGGTGTGACTATTGAAAATCCATCCTGTGTTTCCAAAACATTTCCCAACTTTTTTGACGTTTTAGAAATTTTACGATAGCCCCCATGTCCGAATCTTCATCCTTTCATTTGGGTTTAATTGGTTATCCGCTGGGACATAGCCTGTCGCCCAAAATTCACAATGCTGTACTCAAGGCTTGCAGTTTGGAAGGCGAATATTTGCTGTATCCCATTCAACCAGATGACAAACAGGGATTAAAAGATTTGCTGACTCGAGTCCGTTCTGATGAAATTACAGGGCTCAATGTTACCATTCCGCATAAACAAAACGTCATTGAGTTAATGGATGAATTAACACCAACCGCACAGGCAATTGGCGCGGTCAATACAATTTATATGCGAGATGGCAAACTTGTTGGTGATAACACTGATGCACAGGGATTTCTTACAGACTTAAAGAACAAATTTGATTTTTCAGCCTTCCCCCTTCAGCCTTCAGCCTTGGTTCTCGGCGCGGGTGGTTCTGCGCGGGCAGTTGTTTATGCCTTGCTCAACGACGGCTGGGATGTCACTCTTTTTGCACGTCGAATCGAACAAGTACAACAACTTGTTAACTCATTTAAGAATTACGAGTTGCAAATTACTGAATCCATTTCGAATATCAAATTATCGAAGATCGCGCTTCTCGTCAACACCACGCCTGTCGGTATGACCCCCAACATTGACCAATCTCCATTATCGGAAAACCTGTCATTGCCTTCGAATGCTTTTGTTTATGATTTAGTCTACAATCCACGTGAGACAAAACTTGTCAAAGACGCCCGCTCACAAGGATTATCCGCCACCAATGGACTTGGTATGCTCGTCGAACAGGCCGCCCTTGCCTTTGAAATATGGACAGGGCACAATCCGCCAAGAAATATTTTGTTTGAAGCCGTAGGGGCGAACCCGCCCTGATTAATTAATACCGTGGACGACCATGAAGGGTCGCCCTTACTTTATAGTTGGAGAACTTATGCTTAGATTTTTAACCGCAGGAGAATCCCACGGCCCATCACTAACAGCAATACTCGATGGCATGCCCGCAGGACTTACCATTACAACTGACATTATCAACAAAGAACTTGCCCGCCGCCAACAAGGCTATGGCTCGGGCGGACGCATGAAGATCGAAAAAGACACCGTGCAAATTCTCGGCGGCGTGATGGGCGGCGAAACCTCAGGCGCGCCGATTGCTTTACTCGTGCAAAACGATGACCACGTCAAATGGAAGGGCAAGCAAGTCGAGCCGATGACCGCACCACGCCCAGGTCACGCGGATTTAACGGGCGCGGTCAAATATGGATACAAAGATTTGCGCCCAGCATTGGAGCGTGCTTCCGCGCGTGAGACCACCATGCGTGTTGCGGTAGGTGCGGTCTGTAAACATTTCCTCGCGCAATTTGGAATTATCGTCGGTGGATATGTTTCTTCCATCGGAGAAATTCAAACTGATTTTGGTGATATGCCTTATGAAGAAAGATTTAAACGCGCTGAAGAATCGGATGTGCGTTGTCCCATCGAATCATCCGCTGCAAAAATGCGCGATGAAATTGAAAAGACCATCCATGGCAAAAATACGCTTGGTGGCGTACTTGAAATTGTTGCGCTCAACCTTCCCGTTGGCCTTGGCAGTTTCGTGCAATGGGATCGCCGTCTCGAAGCAAAACTTGCGATGGCGATCATGTCCGTCCAAGCCATCAAAGGTGTTGAAGTGGGGGATGCGTTCGAGAATACGCGTTTGCCTGGAACGCAAGCTCATGACCCTATAACGTTGGAACATTCAAATGTTCAACGTTCAACGAACCGAGCAGGTGGCACCGAAGGCGGAGTTTCCAATGGACAGCCAATCATCATCCGTGCCGCGATGAAACCGATAGCCACCACGCTTCTTCCCCAGCCGACAGTTGATCTGGCATCAGGAATTGAATCTCCCACCAAATATGAGCGCTCCGATTTCTGCCCTGTGCCGCGTGCCGTTCCCATTTTAGAAGCCATGGTTGCGTTTGTTTTAGCGGAGGCACTCATCGAAAAAATTGGCGGTGACTCGATGAACGAAATGAAGCCGCGCTTTGAAACTCTCCGCAAGGCCATACTGGACGATCTGCAGATGGATAATATCCCACACGTATTTTGGGAGTAGATGGCATGATGGTTTATTTTGGTCTGACACAAATCTATGTGAGTCTCGCCATCCTTGTGATTGTCCTGATTGTTTTAAGGAGTAAAAGCAAGAGCTTCTCGTACCTGCTTTTCTTTTCCATCTTTTGGATATATCTGATGAGTGTTGTCAGCGTGGTTGCTTTTCCGTTTCCCGTTGGTATTTCCAACCCAGACTTCAAGCCGAGCATAAATCTCATCCCCTTTTATTTTGGCCGTTGTGAGATGATAAACCTTTGCATGAGGGATATTTTTGATAATATTCTTCTGACGGTTCCTTTTGGTTTTGGAATTAGTTTTATCTTTCGATTTAAACCGAATAATATTACCTGGCTTGCGATGACAGTTGGGTTTTCATTTGAAATCACGCAACTGATTATTTCATTTATATTTAAAAGCGCCTTTCGGTCAGTGGACATCAATGATGTCATACTGAATGCGACAGGCGTACTGGTTGGATATGGCATCTTCAGGATTTTCGGTTTGCTATACTTGCTTAACACCCAAAGGTTTGGTTTAAAACCCAAATATATCTTCGCTTATATTTATAATATCATTGCCGACCATACATTGACCGCTGACCAAAATCCGCAGCCTGATAACTGATCACTGGAAACTAAAATGCACATCTTCCTCTATGGCCCGCCTGGGACAGGTAAATCTACAGTTGGGAAAAAACTTGCAGGCAGTCTTAAACTGCCCTTTATTGATCTCGACCGCGTCATCGAAACAAACGCGGGTATATCGATTCTGCAAATTATGGAACAACAAGGCGAATCAGCGTTTCGTGATCTTGAATCTGCGGCCTTGAAAAACCTTTTCGCAGAAAAGGAAAGCGTAGTTGCCTTGGGCGGCGGCGCTTTATTACGAGATGAGAATCACGAATTTACTGAGGGTAACGGCAAAGTTATTTTGCTGATGGCCGAATTGACTACTTTGCTTGAAAGACTGCACTATGAGTCTGGAAAGCGTCCATTGCTGGCTGGTGACTTACGTGAAAAACTTTCATCTTTATTGGCCAAGCGCGGCGAGCATTACAACTCTTTCCCGCTGCTGATTCACGTGGACGGAAGAACTGCCGAGCAAAACGCATATCATGTGCAAGTTGCTTTGGGCCGACATCATTTATCTGCAATGGGGGAGTATGATGCGGTTGTGCAGAGTAATGGCATTGACTCGCTTGGCGATATGATCAAGTCGCGTGGATTGCAAAACCCAATTATCGTGACAGATGAAATTATCTCGAAGCTTCATGCAGAGAATATAATTGTTTCGCTTCGAAAATCAGGATTTGATCCAAAAGTAATAACCGTTCCTGCGGGTGAGGCATATAAAAAATTGCAAACCATCAGCCAACTCTGGCAGGGATTTCTCGAAGCAGGCTTGGATCGCAAAAGCACGGTCATCGCTTTAGGCGGCGGCGTGGTCGGTGACATGTCTGGGTTTGCTGCATCTACTTACATGCGCGGAATTGCCTGGGTTTGTGTGCCAACAACATTGTTATCCATGGTGGATGCGTCACTTGGCGGCAAGACAGGTTTTGATTTGCCCGAAGGAAAGAATTTAATCGGCGCATTTTACCCGCCGAAGTTGGTGTTGGCTGACCCGCATTTGCTCAACACACTGCCCGAAGCAGAGTTGATCTCTGGCATGGCGGAAGTGGTCAAGCACGGAATTATCTCTGACCCTGAATTATTCGCATTATGCGGCCGCGGCTTGGATTGGGTAAAAAATAATTTGGAGGAAGTTGTCAAACGCGCGATGGCGGTGAAGATCAAAGTGATCGAAGAAGACCCATATGAAAAAGGAATCCGCGCGGCGTTGAATTTGGGCCACACAGTGGGTCATGCAATTGAGTTGACGAGTAAATTTCAATTGCGGCATGGAGAGGCAGTCGCTATCGGCACGTTTGTTGAGGCGAAGTATTCTGCCAAAATTGGGCTGGCAGGCGTCGGGTTGGTGGAGGCGGTGACCGAGTCGCTTCAAGCGTTGGGACTGCCTACTCAAATCCCAGAAGAAATGCCGCGTGCAGAAATCATCCGCGCGATGCGTGTGGATAAAAAGAAGAATGCGAAGGCGATCCGCTTTGCGCTGCCCGTTGAAATTGGCAAAGTGGAGTTAATGGATGTGACTGATTTAGAATCTGTATTGGACGATGGACAATAGACGATAGACCATTATCGACCATCGTCTGTGGTCAATGGTCAAAAAGAGGAATCATGAAAATCTTAATCCTACACGGCCCAAACTTAAATTTGCTCGGCACACGTGAACCTGAAGTGTATGGGTCAACGACATTGAACGATATTAATGAGAAATTGATCGCGCTGGGAAAAGAATTGGGCGCGGAAATAAAATGTCTGCAATCAAATCATGAAGGCGCGTTGATCGATGCGTTGCACGATGCGCGTACTTGGGCAAATGGCGTGGTGTTCAACCCTGGCGGTTACACACACACCTCGGTTGCTTTGCGGGATGCGATTTCTGCAATCGTGATTCCCGTCATCGAAGTGCATCTTTCAAATGTGTATGCGCGCGAAGAGTTTCGGCATACCTCATTTGTTTCAGCAGTGTGCAAGGGCAAGGTTAGCGGGTTTGGCTGGCATTCGTATGAGCTCGGCTTGCGCGGGCTCATTGATATAATCAAGGTGTGAACACTCAAATCATACAAACCACTGAACCATTCTTTTTTCCTGGCGGCCGCACAGGCATTTTGCTCGTGCATGGTTTTACAGGCACGCCCAAGGAAATGCGCTGGATGGGGGAATATCTCAACGGGCAGGGATACACTTGTTTGGGGATTCGACTCAACGGACATGCAACTGATATCGAAGACATGCGCCGCTCTCACTGGACCGATTGGACTGCTTCCGTTGAAGATGGTTTTCATCTACTCTCGGGCAGTGTTGATCGAGTTTATCTCGTTGGGCTTTCGATGGGCGGCGTGTTGTCTTTGTTGATGTCCACTCGATTAAATGTGGCGGGTGTAATTGCAATGGCGACTCCGTATAAATTATCCAGAGACCCCAGAAATTATCCTGTGTGGTTTATCAAGTTATATGGCAGATTCGTGAAATATGTTCCAAAATCAGGGGAAGTGCCTGGCGCATCGTGGTTTGATAAGGAAGCTTTTGCGAGCCATGTCTCTTACTCAAGAAACCCTGTCAGTTCGGTGGCGGAGTTGAAAGCGTTGTTGCATGAAATGCAAGCCGCATTGTCTGAAGTTCGCAAGCCCGTGATACTAATCCATTCCAAAGATGACCCGTATGTGTTGCCTGAAAATATGGAGAAGATCTATGCGGGGCTGGTTGCTCTGCATACATCAGACAAGACAAAACTATACGTGACTGGATCAGGCCATGTGGTTACGCGGGATGCGGCTCGGGGTCAGGTGTTTGATGCGGCTTTGGAATTCATCCGCAGGGTGGAGAGTCAGTTTGAATCGTAATCTTTCTTTTGTCGCCGCTGCTTTATTTCTTTGGGGTTTTGGCGAAGGAATGTTTTTCAATTTCGTGCCGATTTATCTTGATCTTCAATTTCTGTTGAGCAAATATGAGATCGGTTTGATTCTCGGTGCTTTCGGTTTTTCAATGGCAATCACGCATATTCCAGCAGGCCGCCTGGCGGATCGAATTGGACGCAAGCCTTTGCTAGTCATCGCATGGGTGCTTGGTTTGATCTCAACTCTCATCATGGGCTTTTCCGTAGCGCTGCCGTTTTTTCTAATAGGTTTATTCGGCTATGGGTTGACCGCCTTTGTTTCATCTCCATTAAGTAGTTATGTAACTGCCGCGCGGGGTAAGTGGCCTGTGGGGACTGTGCTGTCACTGACCACGGCAACGTTCGGCATGGGCATGGCATTAGGCCCAGTTACTGGCGGGTGGGTTGGCGACCATTATGGAATGCGGATGAGCTTTTATGTTGCGGCGGTTGTGTTTGTGTTTTCAAATATTTTTATGTTTTTTATTGAAAGCCAGCCAATCGATCATCATGATCCTGATGCCCCGCCGCCAAGTGTGAGGAGCAACAAACGTTTCATCATTCTTATCGGCGTGCTTGCGTTCTCTACTTTCTCAATGTATATTGCGCAGCCGCTCACGCCGAATTTTCTTGAAGGCGTGCGTGGATTTTCATTGAGTCAAACAGGGTTGATCTTTACAATGGGGGCCCTGGGGAACTCATTGATGGCAATTGCATTTAGCCGAATTAACCCACGCAGAGGATATTTATTTGCACAGGTATTGGTAATCCTGTTTGCCCTGTTGGTTTGGAAGGGAACTGCCATGCCCTTTTTTGCCCTGGGATATTTTCTGCTGGGCGGATTCCGTGCGGGCCGCCCTATGATGATGGCACAGGCTCGCGAACTTGTCCACGATTCGCAAATGGGTATTACCTATGGGGTTATGGAAACTGTCAGCGCAATCATCTTCATTGTCACACCGCCGATTGCAGGCCTTTTATTTGAGATCGACCCTTTTATTGTGTATCCCGTTTCAATTGGATTGATCGCGTTCTCGATTGTTATCAGTTCCATTTACCTGCCACGGAAGGAAGCCCATGCTTGATATTGTCACTTTTACGTTAGGTCCTGCACAGACCAACGCTTATCTGGTCGCTGATTCTGAAACAAAAGAAGCGGTTGTGATCGATCCTTCATGGGATGGTCATATCATTCTCAAAGCCGCACAGGATCGCGGCTGGAGAATTGGTCATCTCTGGTATACGCACGCGCATTTCGATCATATTGGTGGGGCGGCGGCGATTGCGGATGCGTTGAATCCGCTTCCGCATGTGGCGCTGCATCCTGATGACCATGTCCTTTGGCGGGCGGGCGGAGGCGGTGCAAAATTTGGCTTGAATATTGATCCTGGTCCCGAACCGACGATTGATTTTGTGCATGGCATGATTTTGAAACTTGGCTCCAATGAGTTTGAGGTGCGCTTTACACCGGGGCATACAAAAGGTCATTGCGTGTTATATGTGAAAAAGGAAGCCATCTGTTTTTGCGGTGACTTGATCTTCAATGGCAGTGTGGGTCGCACTGATCTGCCCGGCGGCGATTTCGCAACATTGGAAAACAGTATTTGGACACAAATTTACACTATGCCTGATGAAACTCGCTTGCTTTCAGGTCATGGCTCTGAAACGACGGTGGGTGAGCAGAAGATAAATAACCCTTTTGTAAAGATTTAGTAAAGGCAAAATAAACAAAACGGGCGACTTAAGAATACAAGTCGCCCATTTTATTTTGAAGATATCTATCCTGCCCACATGTCGAACATATACATGGCGCACATCATACTCATGATCAACATGCTGGCAATTGTCCAGACACGGTCAAAGGTGGGATTCTTGCCGAGCCTGCTTAGATATAAGAAGACGGGCGGCGCAGCCAAAACGTAGCGATACATGCCTTGTGCAGGACCGCTGGTGAATGAAAGGAATACAACAATAAAACCAAAGATCGCGAGATCGGGATGTTTTTTGAAGCCTGCGATACAGGCAGTGAATCCGATCACAATGCCAAGCCATTCCACAAAATAATAAGCTGCGGCTTGCGGGTTGCTTTCAAACATGGCGCGGAATCCATCAGACCAGGTGATGAATGTAACGCCGAGGGAAAGTAATCCGCGTCCGAAGAATTCACTTTCTACAAGGCTGAATGCCATTCCATAATAAGACAGCCGCCAAAGCATGAAGGCGAAAATGGGAGCTGCTGCAATCAATCCGTTCCATACGATGCGCCAGGGGATGCCGCGATAGTAGATTTGACTCCACTCCATGTCCAATTCCAGCCATTCGGCTTCTTTGATCCACGAGAGGATCAGTGGAATTGCGAGGGCTATCCCTGAGGCACGTGTAAAAGTGGCCAGAACAGCTATCAGCGCCGCCCAGCCGCGATATCCACGTCGAAGAAGTAAAAGACTGCTGAATGCAAGTCCGACAAATAATCCTTCTGTGTATATTTCAGCCAGAAAGAATCCGCTTGGAAAGATGAGCATATAAAATGCTGCGCGAATTCCAGCGGCTTCATCCATTTCAACGCTGGCAAATTCATATAACGCGAACATGGCCGCCAATGTGCCAAGCAGGGATACGATCACGCCGGCCAGTGAGGCTGTGGCGATGGCGTTTAATCCGAACAATGAAAGCGGCCATGCGAATAAGCGCATCATCATTGGATAGAATGGGAAGAATGCATAGCTGAGGGAAATGCCAGGTAAGGTAACGGATTGTGCCGGGATAACGAATGGCCAGAATCCTGTGCTGGAAGGGGCATCTCCAAATTGCCCGCGGATGCGCGCCGGGCCGGGAGCTTCATAGCCGCCCACGGCGATTGCGAGGTAGTATTCTGAATCCCATGAAACATGGCGGTTGAGAAAGTGTTCATTGAGGTAGACCTTTCCATGCTGACTGCCAGGCATGGTTTCGGTGGCTGTCCAATCCAGTGCACGGTCGGGCGGCTGAATCGTGTAGCGTGCCGGTAGAAGAACATGGTAGGCCAGCATAATCAATGCCCACCCAAGCCAGATGCCAAAAATAGTCCGATGATTAGGGTTACGAAACATGATGTTTATTTTTCCATTCCTGTTACGACGATATCACGCATGAAGTAAGGCTGTGAGATGAGTAACACGATCACGGGCACGATCATTAAGATGAGCGCGCCAGCTTGTAATTGATTTTGAATCGGCGAAAGGCTTTGAAAACTTTGTACGCCAAACGAAATGGGAGCGAGATCACGGCTAATACTCAGATAAAGCGCGGCCTGCCGTGTTTCATTCCACATATAAAAGAAATGTAAAAGCGAAACTGTGATAACCGTCGGCCAGGATTGCGGCAGGATCACCTGGAATAAAATCCGCAACGGCCCGGCACCATCCAGCATGGCGGCTTCATCCAAATCCTTGGGAATGCTTTTGAAGTTCTGGCGCAGGAGAAAAATATAAACTGCATTTCCAAAAAAGAATGGGACGAGAATCGGAAGCCAGCTCCCTTCCCAGTGAAGGATGCGCACAAAAAAGAAATAGGTGGGGATGAGAGTCACTTTTTCAGGGATTAAAATGGTGGCGATCAGAACATAGAAAAGAATATCTCCACCAGGTAAGGGGAAGCGCGAGAATCCATATGCTACGACAATGGAGGAAAGCAAGACCCCGATCTCACCAATGAGGGTCATGATCAAAGTGTTTTGTAACATGTGAGGGATGGGTAATGCGCGAAACAAGTTGGTGAAATTCTTGAAGGTGATGTGGAAAACATACACGCCTGTCAATAGCCGCCAGCTCCCATCCCATGAGATGAGTCCGTCTCCAGGGTTTTGCGGATCAATAAATTTGCTGGATTTTAATCCCGGTTTGACCAATGCAAGCTGACGGGTTTCTCCATTGGGAAATGTTACGTTATAGACCGCATATGCTTTGCCTTGATACTCATAACGTATTTGTTGGGCGGGGTAGGCGGGCGAGTTACGGTCGGTTAACTGGTCTCCTTCCATGAGTGATGTCGCAACCATAAAGAGCATGGGGAACAGGTAGACAAACAGCGTCATGAAAATAAATAAATTGAAAAATCTGCTGCCAATCGTTTCCCATAATTTCAGGGAAAGATAATTATGCGGTGTAAGCCATTTATGTTTTATTTGTGTTGTCATATTTTATGCGTCCCGATCTGGATAATATACCCAATGGCGCGCACTCGAGAACAAAGCGTACACCACGACCATCACGATAATGAAGAAGAACCAAGCCAGGCTGGCTGCATAACCCAGGTCATGCTTTTCAAAGAGGATAAATGAGACGTAGCCATCATAGGGTGAGAAACTTCCGCTGAATACATTGCCACGGTCAAGCAGAATCACGCCGCCAAAGACGGCGATCATATTGATCACAATTGAAAAAAAGATCGCAGGCGAGATGAGCGGCAGAGTGATATAAAAGAAGCGCACCAGCGGGCCAGCGCCATCCACCCGCGCAGCTTCCTGTATCTCTGGTGGAAGCCCCTGCAAAGCGCCTAGCATAATCAACATGCCCGGGCCAACAGACCAAAGGGAACTGATGCCAAAAAGTAATGCAACTGCTCCATCTGAATATAAGTTGTTGAAGCCGTTTAAGCCAAGCGGTGTAAGAATAAGTTTATTGAGCCAGCCTGTAGCAGGATCTGCGAACCCGATCCACATGAAAAAGATGGCTACTCCGGGAATGATGCTCGGTAAAAAGAACAATGTCCGCATGAGGTTGCCAGATTTCAAACGCGGATTGCTGAGTAAAGATGCGAGAAAAATGGATGCGACCAATTGAAGCGGGATCGTGGAAATACCCAGCGCGATGGTATCGAACAATACATATCCCACTGCTTCATCGTGAAACAAGCGGATGTAGTTCTCAAGACCTGTAAATTGTGTTTGGTCGGGGGTAAGTAATTGAAAGTTGGTGAAAGAAATTCCCAGGGACGCAAGAATTGGGAGCAGCTTAAACAATAATAGGCCGATCACCCAGGGTGAGATCAGCAGGATTCCGAATATCTGGTCATAACGCAAGCGAGTTCTTTTTTTTGTGGGCATGTCTTCCTTTTATTTTCTGGCAACGCCAAATGATATACTTGCAAAACCTCAAAATGATTTTAAAGCATAAAATAAATTTCAGCGATCTAACCTTCGCGCGCTTATATTACTTTGCCTTCATGGGAGGCTGGGGATTTATTCTGCCTTTTATGAATCTTTTTTATGTCAGCCTGGGTTTCAGCGGCAAGCAGATCGGTTTTATCTCATCCACCAGCGCCATTGTGGGTATGGTGGTTTCGCCTCTGTGGGTGAGTGAGGTCAAGAGGCGCCCGCAGGCACGTTATATTTTACAGGTCGCTTTGATGTTTGGCGCTCTAGGCTATTATATTATCGGCTTGCAAAATTATTTTCCCTTTATTCTTCTTGTTGTATTCTTACATTCGCTTGCAGCTTCAGGGATCATGCCGCTTGCGGATTCAATGGCTGTGACGGTTGCGCAGGAATCAGGCAATGGATACGGAAGCGTACGCGTTTGGGGTTCGCTGGGCTGGATCATTTGCCTGCTTTCTTCGGGAAGGCTGGTTGCGCAATTTGGGTTTATTGCCGGCTTCAGTGGAATTTGTCTGATGTGGTTGATCGCTGCCAGTTTGATATTCTTTATAAAACCGCATTATTTTAGCCCACAACAAATTTCCGATCAGCCAAAACCAAAAGTGCGCGCGGCCATTCAATATATCTGGCAGGATAAGGTTTTACTTGGCTTTGCAATCGCATTGATCGCCGTTGGCTTCCTGAACAACGGAGTATTGCAATTTGAAAATGTGTTTCTTGCCGAACTTGGTGCCACAAAACAAATTATTTCTGTAGCAGGGATTTTGAGTGCGGTGGTTGAGCTTCCCTTTATGCTTTTCTCAGACAGGATCGTGCGTCGCATGGGTGCACACCGATTGCTGTTGATCGCTTTAAGTATAACAATGCTTCAAAGGCTGGCGGTGTTGATCCTGCCGGCTATTCCAACGATCATGGTAGTTCGCTTTATTGGAGGCGTAGCATTTAGCTTTTATACGATTTCATTTATCAGCTTGATCAGCAGCCGCACACAACCCGCAGAGACTGGAACCGTATTGGCTTTGTTCACCGTCACCATCGCCGGGCTTGTCAATATCATTGCTTCTCCAATATCAGGAGCCGTCTTTGATGTGATTGGCGCGCGCTGGCTATATGCCTTGTCTGCAGTTGGATATGCGATCGGTATTGTATGCCTGTGGTGGACCCGGCCGAAAGCTGCTTGAGAACTGTTAATTGCCATGCTCTCGGGAGCATTTTTACTAAAACCCGTTCTTTTTGATCATCGTTTTATACCACTTGGCACTGTCTTTGATGATGCGTTCCTGGGTTTCAAAGTTGACCCACACAATGCCGAAGCGTTGTGCATACCCAAGAGACCATTCAAAGTTATCCATCAACGACCAGACGAAGTAACCCGCCAATGGCACGCCTGCCTGCATGGCGCGATGCGCTGCGGCGAAGTGGGTTCTCAAATAATTTGTACGGTGCACATCAGGAACATTGCCATGTTCATCGGGTGGTGTGGAGTAGCTTGCGCCGTTCTCAGTGACGTAAATCTTGCGTGGCAAATAATCAAAATAAACGCGTGCCAGTGAACCGCTGAGGCCATCGGGATGGTTTTCCCAACCCATCTCTGTCCAATGTTCGGGTGTTTTTGGCAGGGAAAAATCGATTTGTGGATCATTATTAGACGCCTCTATACGATGTAGATTGCGTCCATAATAATTTAATCCTATAAAATCTGTTGGTGCAGCGATCACTTTCATATCGCCAGCCTGCACAAAGTCCAAGCCATTCGGGAATGCGCCCTGATTTGAAAAATACTCAACCATATCCGCTGGATAACCGCGGCCATAAACGGGGTCAGAGAACCAACGGAACCATCTTCCATCATCAAGGCGGGCCGATTCCATATCCATTGCGCTGTTGGATGCAGCGACTTTCCAGCCGATGTTCAGCACAATTCCTGCTTCAGCATTTGCACTGTTGCGTCGAATGACTGGGATGGCCAAACCATGCGAAAGTAAGAGGTGATGTGCAGCTCGTACGGAAAGAGTTATATCCTGTAATCCCGGCGCATGGATTCCCGTTTCATAGCCCATCCATGCGACCACTGCCGGCTCATTGTGCGTGATCCAATTTTTTACACGGTCACCGAGTGCGCGGGTGACAACATCTGTGTATTCCACGAACGCTTCAGCAGTGGAGCGCACGGCCCAGCCGCCTTCATCTTCCAGCGCCTGCGGAAGGTCCCAATGATTAAGCGTAACGAATGGGGTGATATTTGCGGCGAGCAACGTGTCCACCAGTTTGCTGTAGAAATCGAGTCCCTTCTGGTTGACCTTGCCTCGTCCCGCTGGCAGAATGCGCGGCCATGAAATCGAGAAGCGATAGGCTTTCAAACCAAGCTTCTTCATCAAAGCGATATCCTTTTTCCACAGGCGGTAATGATCGTTGGCAACATCACCTGTATCGTTATTTCTTATTTTGCCAGGTGTATGTGTAAAACGGTCCCATGTGGATTCGCCCTTGCCGTGTTTATCCCACGCACCTTCGATCTGATACGAAGCCGTTGCTGAACCCCACAGAAAATCTTTTGGAAAATTAATTTTGTTTGCCATTTTTCACTCCATGAAAATTATTTTGATGAAAGCCCTTTGCTGATCGCGCGAGCTGATTCGATTGTTGCGGGATATTCAGTGTCGGTAAAGACTTCCCATGTTTCTTCGTGAGTCACGCTCTCATTTTGTCTCAATTTTGACAAAGGTCCAAGTGTTTCCAATTCAACGCACGCATCTTTTAAATAGGCTTCCACACTGCATCCCATATCGGGATAATTTTGTGAATCATCCAATGAAAACCTTTTTACAAATAATGCAGTTCCAACCGTACAGGCAATCCAGCCATGTTTGCTGAAACTGCCGACTTTGAAAGCCTGTTCATTTGCCTGACAATGCAGCAAGATCAAGTCATTATGTAATTCAAATCGCTGATCGTGCATCTGCGAATACGGCCAAAGCACGATGCTGCGATTGGGTGCCAGTCCCACAGCAGATGAAAGCGGCAAAATTGCTATTCCATCTGCTCGCAATTGCGTAATACTCCACGGCGCAAACTCAATGGGTTTGTTACCATGCCATGTGATGCGATGGACAAGATGCACCCTGTTCTCATCCAGATGAAAGGATATTTCCTTTTCCAAACCTGAGGCATCGATCGGACTTCGCAAAATAACATTATCTTTTTCTTCAATTACATTTACGTCAATTTCTGGGCAAGTGTAAAAGGGATCCTCAGGCGCAGTCCACAAGCGATGACCACCATGTAAATAATATTCTCCGTGCGGCGTAGACCAATGCACATCAGGTGTCTCTGCCAGAAAATTTCCATTCGCTCCACTCGCATACAAACCAACAATACGCGGACCCGTTGTCGTCAGATAATCGAGTCGTAAAAATTTATTTTCGATCGACGCGAATGGAAGAGGAGACGACGCCATGTTATCCCATAACTACTTCGACATTCACTTCGCCTGAGCCTGCTTCTGCACGGATCACGCTGCCCTCAACCTGCTTCCCGTTGACTGTGACCTTTGCCACGCCTTTGGAGACATGCTTCGGGTTCGTCACGGTGATGTTGTAAGTCACATGACGATATTTACGTGTGACTTTAAATCCATCCCAGCTTGCAGGGATGGCTGGGTTAATTTCCAGTCCATCAAACCCGGGGCGTATGCCGAGGATATATTGCGTAATGGCGACATAGTTCCATGCGGCTGTACCTGTGAGCCACGAGTTCTTGGCTTCACCATGTGTAGCCGCATCCTTGCCTGCGATCATCTGAGCATAAACATACGGCTCGCACTTGTGCAATTCGCTGATCTCTTCACGCGCTGATGGATTGATGCGCTTGTAATAATCAAATGCTTTATCCCCACGCCCAACAATAGACTCGGCAATCATGATCCATGGGTTGGTGTGGCAGAAAATTCCCGCGTTCTCTTTATATCCTGGCGGATAAGACGATATCTCACCGAGATGCAGATAATACTGACTGAACGCAGGCTGTTGAAGGACGATGCCGTGCGGAGTTGCAAGGTGCTTTGCAACCGAATCAAGCGCTTTGACCGCGTTGCCACTGCCACTTCTGTCGGCGTCCACGCCCAGGCCTGCCATAATGCAGATACCCTGCGGTTCGATAAAGATACTACCTTCGGCATTTTCCTTTGAACCAAGGACTTTGCCAAAATTATCATACGCGCGGCGGAACCAGTCGCCGTCCCAGCCTGCAGCCCAAACCGTTTTTTCCATTTCGGCTGAGGCGTTTGAGTAAAACGTCGAAGGTCTAACATCGAACGTTGGTTTGACTTTTGACCCATGATGTTCAGCAAGACCTTGCATTTCGCTGCACGCCAGTACGAATAGACCTGCAATGAATACGCTCTCTGCAACCAAGCCATCTTTATTTGTCGTCGTTTGGAAGGATTGACCCGGTGTATCGGAGAAACAATTCAAGTTCAAACAATCGTTCCAGTCCGCGCGGCCAATGAGAGGCAGGTTGTTTGGCCCAAGACGATCAATGGTGTATTGAATAGAGCGCTGTAAATGTTCATACAGCGGAGTTTCGCTTCCCTCTTCATTTTCATATTGAACGAGTTCATCGAGAATCGACCAGTCGCCACTTTCTTTGATATATGCGGCAACGCCAAGCACCAGCCACGCAGGATCGTCATTGAAACCAGAGCCAACATCGTTGTTACCGCGTTTGGTTAATGGTTGATACTGATGGAATGCGCCGCCGTTCTTTAATTGAGTCGCAGATAAATCCAAAATACGTTCACGCGCACGTTCGGGGATCATGTGTACGAAGCCGAGCAGGTCTTGATTTGAATCGCGGAAACCCATGCCGCGCCCGATGCCGCTTTCAAAGTATGAAGCCGAGCGGCTCATGTTGAACGTCACCATGCATTGATAGGCATTCCAAATATTTACCATGCGATTGGTATCTGCATCGGGGGTAGTCACCTGGAATTTGCCGAGCAGCATGGTCCAGTAACCGCGCAGAGTATTGAAGGCTTTATCAACATTTGCAGGTTGTAAATATTTTTCAATGATCGGCTTGACTCGCTTCTTATTGATGGCCTGTGAAGCGGGCGGGTCAAACTTATCGTCTTTTGGATTCTCTTGATAGCCAAGGATGAATACGATTTGTTTCTGTTCCCCAGCCTTTAAATGGACTTTGACATGATGTGACCCGATCGGCTGCCAGCCATGCGCTTCAGAATTTAACGAGGAGCCTGATTCAACAACCTGGGGCTGATCCCAGCCGTTATAGTTTCCCAGAAAGGACTCGCGTTGCGTATCAGAGCCAGCCAGTTTTTCAGAGCAGGCAAAGTATGCGAAATGATCGCGTCGTTCGCGATATTCTGTTTTATGATAAATAACGTCATCAACAATTTCAACTTGACCAATTGAATAGTTGCGTTGGAAGTTGGTATTGTCGTCGTTTGCCTCCCAGAGACAAAACTCAATGGCTGAGAACAGGCTTAGGTCAGAGTCTGATCCGCTCTCGTTGGTGAGAGTCACCTGCCAGATTTCGAGACTTTCCCCGAGCGGCACAAAGTAGCGGGTGGAGGATTTGATCCCGTTTAATTTTGAAGTGATGAAAGTATAGCCCTGACCATGTCTGCATTCGTATTCGTCAAGTTTTGTGCGGGTGGGCATCCAGGAGGGTGACCAGTATTTTCCACTCTGGTTATCACGCAGGTAAAGATAACGACCGCCCACATCGAGCGGGGAGTTGTTGTAACGATAGCGGGTGAGGCGGCGCAGGCGCGCATCTTTATAAAATGAATAGCCGCCCGCGGTATTTGAGATCAAGCCAAAATATGCTTCACAGCCGAGGTAGTTGATCCAGGGCAAGGGAGTATCGGGGCGGGTGATAACGTATTCACGTGATGTGTCGTCGAAGTATCCGTATTTCATATTTTTTCCTTTTTCTGCACAGTATATTTTTTATTTAACTGATGTTACGCAACGTCCCAACACTTGCCCATATTCCAGTGTCGGGACGTTCTGCATAAATATGCTATTTAAAACTTGCCAGTTCTTTTTCTATTTTCCCAAGCATTTCCTGCGGGACAAAGTTGGGGTGATTGGACGCAACTTGTTCGAGGGTCATTTCACCGGCCATTCGCATATCTTCCATCAACAGGAATCCGCCGATATATTTTGAAAGAATGGCGCGGCCATCAGGATCGTCAAGTAAGACTTTAATGGTCAGACCGGTATGCAGACGCGAATCCCGTGGTTTGGGTTCAAGTATCATGCTGCGCTTCTCGCGGATATCACGGCTGGATGCGCCAACCAGAATCTCAAACTCACCCGGCTCTGTTGACCATGCGTTCTTCACCGCATCGAAATACCAAAAGGCTTCGCGGTTCAGGTTGAAGGTGACTGTTTTGGTTTGCTTGGGTTTGAGCTCAATTTTCTCGAAGGCTTTAAGCTCCCTCTCTGGCCGTGCAAACGTGGATTTGACATCACGCACATACAGCTGGATGACTTCCTTGCCAATGACTTTTCCAGTGTTGGTTACATCTACACTGACAGTGAGTATATCGTCCTCGGTGATCTTATCTGCACTAAGTTTTAGATTGCTGTATGCAAAACTGGTGTATGAAAGACCATGCCCGAATGGGAATAGCGGGGCAAGCTCCTTTTTGTCATAGTAGCGATAGCCCACAAAAATTCCCTCGCCATAATGGACTTTGCCATTTTCGCCGGGATAGTTAATGTAAGCGGGGTTATCCTGCAATCGTACTGGGAAGGTGGTAGGCAATTTGCCTGATGGATTGACATCACCGAATAAAATATCGGCGAGCGCATTGCCTTGTTCCTGCCCATCGTACCAAAGCTGTAGAATGGCGGGCACTTCATTCACCCAGGGCATTTCAACGGGTGAGCCGACATTTAGCACAACGATGGTATTTGGATTTGCTGCCAGCACCTGGCGGATTAATTCATCCTGCTGACCGGGTAACTTCATATCAATACGGTCAAAGCCTTCGGATTCCCATTCACCATTTAAACTGGCAATCACTACAGCCACGTCAGATTTTTTAGCGAGTGCAACTGCTTCTGCAATTGGGTCTGATATTTGCGGAGGCTGATGACTGAACATCAAGGAACGCCAGCGCGGACTGCCCTGCCAATAATATTCAACTTTGACTGCATAGGCTTTTCCGCCGATCATTTCCAAGTCAACGCCTATTTCCTTGCCCATGTCTGAATCAGAACTATGATCCACAACAAGTTTGTCATCCAGATACAGTTTGCTCCAGCCAACTCCTGAAAGCGCGAGCGAGTGCTTTCCAGATTCCTTTGGAGTCAAAAACCCTTCCATGCGTACAGAGAAAGATTCCTGGTTTGCGTTTGGAACCGAATGATCGAACCAGCCATGCTGAACGCGCGGTGTTACTTCAGTATAAACAGCAGGCCCCGAGAATTCAATTCCGTTGAAAATGCTGAGGTTAAGTCCGATGCGCCCGTCTGCGGTGGATAATGTTTCAGGAACAGGAGCAGGTAAAGTCTTATGGATAAAAGTTCCGATGGTGGCTTCCACCGCAACATCTTTTCCTTCGGGGTTATTGACCCCGTCAAATGGCGAGATGGTGTAATGCGGAGTTACGCTCGAACTGCCGCCGCCTAAAATTTGCGCGGTGCGTGCATAGGGGCCGATCATCGCGATGGTTTTTACGGCATTGGTCAGCGGCAGGATGCCGTTATTTTTAAGCAGGACAATCGCTTCCTGCCCGGCCTCACGGATGATGGCGCGATGCTCGGGTTTATCCTCGCCTTTTTCTGGATGGAGAACTGGATTTTCAAACAGACCGGCTTTTTCCGACACCCCAAGCAGACGACGAACTTTATCGTTCAATCTTTCCTCGGTGAGGGTGCCGCTTTCGAGAGCTTTTTTCACCACTTCGGCTGCCATCCAGCGCGCAGGCCCGGGCATTTCCAATTCAAGACCGCCCGCAGGAACGCCCTCATCGTAGGTGCCGAACCAGTCAGACATGACGATGCCATCATATTCCCATTCACCCTTGAGAATTTCAAGCAGCGAATGATCGTATTCACAGGCATAGACTCCGTTCACACGATTATATGAAGACATTACCGCCCACGGATTTGAATTGCGAATAGCAATGCGGAACGGTTCCAGATAAATTTCACGCAAAGTTCGTTCATCCACTTCCGAGCTCATTGAAAAGCGCTCAAACTCCTGATCGTTGGCGATGAAATGTTTGATGCATGCGCCCACACCTTGATCCTGGATTCCCTTGATATAAGCTGAAGCCATCATACCGCTTAGAAATGGATCCTCGGAATAACATTCGAAATTCCGCCCTGCAATCGGCGTGCGATGAATGTTGACAGTGGGGGCGAGCAAAATATGAGCGCCTTTTGCTTTGACTTCATCAGCCAAAACATTGCCGACCTTTTCCACGAGTTCTGGATTCCAGGTTGCGCCTAGCGCGATGCCCACAGGGGTTGCCACAGATGGCGTGGACATGCTGCCCCATGCGCCGCGGGCGCCATTGGGGCCATCGGTCACTTTGAATTGTGGAATTCCCAAACGCGGAATGGCCACACTATGCCACAGGTCTGCGCCTGCGAGCATTGATATTTTTTCGTCGAGAGTCATTTGTGAAATTAAGTTGTCAATACGAGACATGGATTCCTCAGAAGAGATGGCATGAGATTAGATTTCGGTTGACCACGAGCGAGCGGTCATAGGTTCGCAAATGAGATCAGTTCAATACCGCGTTCCTGAATGGATTGTTTGATGGAAGGATCGGTCAGGACTTCCAATTCGATTTCACGCTGTTTGTTGTAGGATGATTCTTTTGCGAAGGCATCGTCCACGTAACCAGGATGGCACATGATCTCAAATGTTCCATCCTGTTGTATATCGTTTAATATTTTTATTAATTCATCATGTGTGGCGAACTCATCATAAAAACTTGCGAAGAAAGCATTCGGCCTGTGTGGATTAAATTCATTCAACAGCTTGGGCGCATATTCCTTGATAGGACCAATCAGCTCGGCAGGCAGACCCGCCATTTCGTCGCTGCCGTAAACGACAGGCAGGCGGATGGCGCAGTCATATTCTCTTGCAAGCTCCAGCATGGCTCGGAAAAGTGCAGGGCTGAAGTAGGAACTGTGATGATGTGAGTCAAGATGGGTTGGTTTTCTACCTGCGGCTTTGACAAATAATTCGATCTGCTCATGCCATTCTGCTTTTACTTCATTGACATCAATTTGATCTATTTTCGAAATGAGTGCGGCGAGTTTTAGAAAACTGCCGTCTGCATTTGTGATCGTCTTTAGCTGTTCACATGCTAGTAGAGGCCGTTCAGCAGTCAACACAAGATGGACGCCCAGCCCAAGCTTCGGTGTTTCGCGCATGGCGATGGCAATATCCGCTGGGGTGGTAGGGATGTTCATCATGCAGGTAGTGGATGTGACCACGCCGCGTAAATGTGACTCGCGGATGCCTCGCGAAATATCTGGTGTGCGCCCGTAATCGTCGGAGTTGATGATGAGGTGTTTAGGCATTTTCAACACCAGTTAAATATTTTTGATACAGGTCAACCAAATGCCCCATTGGCTCCTTATAGAATTCGTCTGGGTTGACGGTGATCTTTGCGTAGTCAGGGATCGATTTTACCTGCGGATTTGTCTTTGCAAATTCCTGAATGACTTTTGCATGTGGTTTGAGTGAACCATCGGGGCGAACCAAGCCGAAGAAGCGTTCATGCACTGCATTCTGACATGGAGGCTTGTTCCATAACTCTGGAATGTAATCGGCATAACACCAGAGCATTGCGCCAGTCGCGCCGCTGTCTTGTAATTTGGGAATGGTCAGGCGCAGGAATTCGGCAAAGTCTTCCTCGCTGGCCATGAATTGCTCGCGTTCACGTCCGTTGGTTTCTTTCCATTTCATGGTGTAGGTTTGTTCACCAGGGAGGGCGGTGCATCCGCCGAATTCTTCCATGAGCACAGCTTTGCCAGATAGGGCGGCGGTCAAGGCACAGGTAAATGGGACAAAGTCTGGGTCAAGATTTTGACGCGCCCAAGGCGTATACATAGGGTAGGAGTGCATGACTGCAACATCCGTGTTTTTATAGACCTTGTCTATTCTTAATCCGTTATCACGGTGCAAGCCATCCCCATGCAAACCAATGGTGACTGGGTGCTTTGGGTCAATGGATTTGATCAAGTCAACCATTTCCTTTACCCAGGCCGCTCCTTCATCAGATGAGTTGGGCCATGCAAACAGATCGGGTTCATTGCCGAGGTTCCACATCCAAATACCAGGATGATCTTTCAAAGCGCTTACAACTGTTTTCAATAACAAGCGAGTCGCATTCAATGCCATCACGTCATGGAACATGTTGCGGTAGCCTTGATCGACTTTTTTACCTGCGCTGACGACATCGCGAATCCACGGGTGCGCGGCGGGGGGCTGGTCACCGCCCAACAGCCAGCGCGGACTCCAGTTTGGTCCGCTCATGTGGCCTGTGAAGAAGGTGACATCAAGGCCAAGTCCATTTTCTGCTGCGATGTCTGCTACTTTTATGAGATTGGCGAGCGCGTCTTTATTTACTGAATCAGGTTCAGGTTGAAAATCGTCCCATAGTAAAAACAAGCGGACAACATTCATGCCAATATCTTTAATGATAGCAAATTCTTCGCGGACTTCGCCTGCATCAAAATCGCTCCACCAGTACATGGCTTTGCGGCGCGGCCAATAATTAACACCGAGGGTAAAGGGCTGGGACATAAGGCTCCTGAAATAAGATGTAGGTCAGGCTTGGAGTCTGACGATTTTTGAAAGCCTAGGTATTGGCAGGTTACAAACCTGCCAATACCTAGGCTTATGGATGTACTATCTGATAAATTGCATTGACCAATGAGAACTCGCCTTGAGCATCGTGATCCAATGCCCAGAACATAATGCCGCCTGCTTTTTGCAGGGCGAGGCGGGTTTTGGCTTGCAGGGTTGGAATGCCGTTATACATTTCAAGCGTGCCATTGTATTCAAACGAATCCATTTGTGCGGCGGCAGGATCAAATTGAACCAGTTTTGCAAAACTGATCTCACTTGGGCGCGAATAAAACGGTGCGCCAATATTCATCTTTTCTTTTGGCAGACCGCGTGCGTTCCAATAATTAATGCCTTCTTCAAATTCCTGTATGCTCGCGTGAACCTGACCATCGTAGGTCATTACGTTTATATAATCCACAATCGCAAATGTTTCATCAGGAATACCCAGGCCGGTTTCGTCTCCGTTCGAGATGACCGCAGTGCTGATCAATTTCTCTGGCAGGGCTGCACGTAATTCTTTCATGAGCGCGAGATAATTCTGCGCAGAGTCGCCAGGGTCTGGATACTCCCAGTCAATATCCACGCCATCGAGCTGGTATTGATTCACGATGTCTTTTAAATTTTTGACAAAGGATGTACGGGATTCTGGCTGGGATGCTATCTGCTCAAATTCATTGTCCCAGCCCCAGCCTCCTACTGCCACGCTCACGCGCACGTTTTGGCTGTGTGAGCTTTCAACAATAGTCTCCAACTTCCAGGCATTGTTGAGGGGGACAAAGGTTCCGTCTGCATTGGGGATCAGGAAGGAGTAGTTGATGTGTGTGAGTTTGTCGTAGGGAATCAACTCGACGATGATGGCGTCGGTGGCGTAGGCTGTGATTCGAAAGGATTTATCCTCGCGGGGAGAGGGGGCAGGTTTCTGCATAAGGGAGCAAGATGCTAATAAAGCGGCGAGCAGGCAAACGGTCAGAGAAGATGCGTTGAGTTTCATTGGGCAAGTGATTTTTTAATTTGGTTTCGTTGGTCGAGAGTCAGCATTAATCCGCTTGCTTCCATTCCCAATAATACGGCACCAACCACGGGTTTTATTTCTACAGGGATTAATTTTGCCTTGGGCGCAATGGCGTGTACGGTTTCGCGCATGGGGGCAATGAGTGGTTCGCCGCTTTTGAACATTGAACCGATCAGCGCGATTTCAATTTCAAGGTTTTCAAAGTTAAGCTGACGAATTACTGCGTTCGCCATTTCCCCAAGTTCCCTGCCTGCCCATTTGACGATGTTTTGCGCAACGTCATCTCCTTGTGCGGCGGTTTGAAAAACGAGGGGAGCCAAATCTGCTGCAATATTGTAAAGTCCTTTTGTATAGCCTTCGATTAAATCTTCAAGGTTGGTTGCGCCAACCTGTTTGATGAATGCGTCTGCGAGTGCAGTGGGTGGCAGGCGTTTTGTCCATGAGTAGCCGATGATCTGCATGGTGTGGTTGATGAGTTCGCTTCCACCTGCGCCTTCGCCCATTAAGACGCCGTAGCCAGTCACTCTTCCTTCACGTTTGTGTTCCTTGTCCCAGCCGCGGCAATTGCAGCCAGTGCCCGAAACAACAGCAACGCCCCAACCTTCACTAGTGCCCGCCAATAAACCAAGCACCACATCGTTGACCGTTTTATAAGGGGCGCTTAGTTCAAGGTTATTAATGCTCTTTTGCATGCGCGGTTCTTCAGCAGACCAGTCATACCCTGCAATTCCAAAACCTGCGCCGCTGATTTGATCTTTTTTAATATTTGCTTTTGCAAGCGCGCCATGCATGGCTTCGCGGATCGCTTTCTCCATTCCGTCAAAGTCAACAGTTTCATGATTGCCCGGGCCGCCCTGGCCTGCGCTGATTTGGTTTCCATTTTCATCAGCGATCAATGCCGCCGTTTTGGTCGCGCCGATATCTATTCCGAGATAATATTTCATTCAGCTCTTATGTATACTAATTTTGAAATTATGAGGTTTGATAAAGAAACGCCTTTTGAGGCGTTTCTTCTGCGTTATTTGAAGAATTGCGGTAAATGTTCACGATGGGTTTCGAGCATATCATCGAGAACTTCCTGCACTTTGTCTGCTTTCGGGCCGATGGGGTGAACCAGTAAGGCCTGATAGGCTGCATCCCGGTCACCATGGACAGCGGCTTCAACTGTGAGCAGTTCATAGGCTTTGACCGCAGCGATGAGTCCAAAGCATGCAGCGGGTAGAGGTTCAGCTGCGATTGGTGTGATTCCGCTCTTCATTACTTTGGACGGCATTTCCAACACCCATTCTGCGGGCCATTCCTTTATTGCGCCATTATTTTTGATGTTGACCACATGTGTTTCGCCGAGGTCGTTGTAATGTGCATTGAGCAATTGCGTGGCAACGGTTGAATAATATGCCCCGCCGCGTTTCATCAAACCTGCTGGTGGTTCCTTGAGGTTCGGGTCTGCGTAATCGCGCAGAAGTTCCTTTTCCACTTCGATCACTTCTTCAGCGCGCGATGGCGGCCACTTGGCCTGCTCTTTTAATTTCTTGTCGGTATGATAAAAATACTGTAAATAATAATTGGGCATCATACGCAGTACTTCAATCGTGCGCGGTTCCCAATCAGGATGCTCTTCTGCTTTTAGTTTTTCAATATATCCTTGAATCACTTGCGGCCAGATGTCTTCACCGTCAACCGTAAAGCCGCGATGCCAGGAAAGATGATTCAAACCAAGTGTGTTCAACTCTGCACGATCCGCTTCGATCTTTTTACCTGTAGCTTGCTCAAGGCCTTCGAGGATGGTCATCTTCGCGTTGAGCGGGACGTTGCAAACGCCGACTGAAGGAGTCTCTTTTGCATACAGACTCAAAGCCTGGGTGACGAGACCCGCAGGGTTGGTAAAGTTAACCAACATTGCGCCGGGTTTGGCAAGTTCCTGCATATCTTTTGCGATCTTAAGAATGACTGGAATGGTGCGCATGGCTTTGCCCATGCCGCCTACGCCCGTGGTTTCCTGACCGATCAAGCCGTGGCGCAGACCGAGATACTCGTCACGTTTACGTGCTTCCATGTGACCCACGCGGAGTTGGGTGGTGACATAGTCCGCATCTTTTACTGCGACGCGCTGGTCTGTGGTGAGGATCACTTTGAAGGGGGAGCCTTTCGCTTCCACCATGCGCTGGGCAAATCCGCCGACGATGTCGAGGCGTTCCTTGTCAATATCCATGAGCCAGAGCTCGTTAATAGGGAATTTTTCGAGACGGACAAGGAATCCGTTTATGAGTTCAGGGGTATAGGTCGATCCGCCGCCGATTACAGCAACTTTTAACATGGGCTTATCCTTATTTATTACGAGGTAAATATATAAATAAAAAGGACACCGAGTACACAAAGGAGGAAGATTTTTTCTGTATGCTTCTTCCCTTCGTATCCATTGTGTCCCTTAAGTTTAATTTTTATGTGGAAGATTTATTATTTATCAACACCTGTTACGACAATACCTTGAACGAAGAAACGTTGGGCAACCACAAATAGTAGAAGAGGCAGGATCATTGCCATTAGTGCACCTGCCTGGATCAGTTGCGGACGCTGACCATAAATGCCGTTAAAGGTGGAGAGCGCTACTGAAATTGGCCATTTTTCTTTGGCAGTGGAAAGATAGATCAGCGGGCCGAAATAATCATTCCATGCGTAGACGATGTGGAATACGGTGACCGCCATCAAAACAGGATAGGATTGCGGGATGATGACAGACCATAAAACGCGCAATGGGCTGGCACCGTCCATCATCGCAGCTTCATCCAGTTCGCGCGGTAAAGTCATGAAATATTGGCGAAGAAGAAATACATCGTACGCATTCGCAAAGAATGAAGGCACGATCAGTGGCAGCCATGTACCCACCCAACCGATCTTAACGAAAAAGGAATAAGTTGGGATGACGGTTACAAAAGCAGGCAGGAAAATCGTTGCGATCAGAACAACGAAGAGAAAATCACGACCAGGAAAGCGGAACCGTGCGAAACCATATGCAACCAGTGTACATGAAATTAATACCCCGATCTCGGTCATGATCGCGTAATAAAGTGTGTTCCATAGAAGCCGTGGAAAATCAATCGCATTCCAGGCTTCCTGGTAATTTGAATACGTTGGCGAGAATCCCCATGGCCGGCCAAGCGTACGATACGAACCCACCCAGGTGATCTCACCCGCATCAGGATTTTCAGGATCAATAAAAGTGGTGACCTTTTGACCCTTTTTCACCGCTGCCAGATCTTTGGTTGTGCCATCCGGAAGAGGCACGCTGAAAATCTCCAATTGCTGACCCTTATATTCGAACTTGGGAGGCGCTGCCGGGTAAATGGGAGCGCCCACGATCGAAATCTGGTCCTGTGTTTTCAATGAGGTAAACACCATAAAAGCAAATGGCGAGAGAAAAATGATGAGAAGCGCCAGAGTAAAGATGGTCACAGTAACTGCGCTCACTCTCTTTTGTGCCAGAGGGGATAAAATATTACTCATTGGTATGTCTCCTTAGGAGCGGTTGTCACCGGCATAATATACCCAGTACTTGGCTGTGCCAAAAAGCAGAAATGTAACCAGCAATATAATAAGGAAAAGGAACCACGCCAGAGTTGCTCCATAGGACATATCCTGGTAGGTGAAGAAATTTTTGAATAAATAAAGGCTGTAGAACATGGTTGCGCCGCCGGGGCGGCCTGTACCATTATTGACTACTAATGGTACGAGAAAATATTGAAATAAGCCCACTATGCTCAGCGTGAGGTTGAAAAAGATTACTGGTGAGATCATTGGGAAGGTGATCTTCCAGAAAGTTTCCCAACCATTCGCACCATCCACTTTGGCGGCATCATACAATTCAGTGGGAACCCCTTGCAAGCCGGCCAGCATGATCAGCATGGCATTGCCAATCCCCCAGATTCCCATGATCGTATAAGTGGGATATACCCAAAATGTGCTGTTGGCCCAATCGGGAGTAGCTTCCCTGGGCATTCCAACCGCAATGAGTAAGCGATTGATCCAGCCAGTTTCAGAGTTTAGCATGCCGCCCCATAAAAACACAGCGGCAACGAAGGGGACGATAAAAGGCATGTAGAATAAACTGCGGAAGATCATTCCACCTTTTAAGTTTGGGTTATTCATCAAAGTTGCCAGACCTAATGGCACCAGAATACCGATTGGCAATGAGATCAACCCGAAAGTGATCGTGACGCCCATCGAAGTGGGCGTTCCACCTGATAACCAGGTGATCCAGGTCCTTGGGTCTACACCTGCCTGACGATCCTTCAATAGATATAGATAGTTATCTAAGCCGACAAACTTTGGAGGGCTAAATATCCCGTCGGTGATCGATAAATTCATGAAGCTAAAGATCAGGGATGCGATAATCGGTAAAAAAGTAAAAGCGAAAAAACCGATGATCCAGGGAGATAAAAATGCCATCCCTTGTTTAAATTCCCGCCGTGCATTCGGGCTCATATTTCGGAATGATTTTCTGGATGGAAGATATTTTCGAAAATTTGACAGCTCTTCAAACATGGGCGTATTCCCTTCACCAATCAAAAATGGGTTTTGGCGGACCGGTTTTCACCGGCCCGCCAAAGGTATATCATGCAGGTTTACTTGTTATAGATGGTGTTGAGATCATCCACAAGCTTTGTGTATTCAGCGTCAAAGTCGAGACCTTCGGTGTTGTTCATAAGATCAAAGAAGGTTGCGAAACGGGCTGTTGCTTCAATGGAATTTGGCTGATATTGCTCGGAACTTGGAGTATCTGGGTAAGCCAAACCTTGGTTGAAGACATTCCAGCTATCTTTGGTTACGAACGGATAGTCAACGGATTTCTTGTCGAAGAAGGCCTGAGTCTTGGAAGGAATGGCGGGCATGGCACCATAAGCGGGCAGAAGTTTGTCGCCGCCGGTGGTGATCAAGTAAGCCAAAACCTGGAAGGCTTCGTTGGGATTCTTGGTGCCTTTCCAAATGCGGAAGGTGTCAGCATCAACACGGCCGTTTACTACACCGTCTGCACCCATCGGCTGAATGCCGAGTTGGAATTCATTGCCAGCCTTGGCGAAATCGCCGAGACAGCATGTGTACCAGGTCTGGGTCAAGCCCATGGCGCCTTTGCCGGTGTTGAAGGCGTTGCCGTTACCAAATTCAGGAGCGGCGTTCAAAGGACCTGTTGGGATGAAGGGTTGAGCACCCCACATGCCATCATAGTACCACTTCCAGGCATCTTTCCAACCAGCAGGAATAGCGGATTTGAATTCACCCTTCTTATCGCCAGTATAGATCTTGGCGGCGCCATCATAGAATGTGGCTACGGAGAGCACAGACTGCCATTGTGCGCTGTAACCAACCTGGGCGATTTGAGCGCGATCGAAACCATCTTCGGTGGAATTCTTACCATTAACGTCAATTGTCAAACGCTTGGCAATTTCGCTAACGGTATCCCAGTTCCAATCAACTTCCTTGCCGTCCAGCACATACTTATCTCCATATTTTTGGGGAGGATAAGCGAGGCCAGCTTCGTCAAACTTGGAAGGTACAAAGTACATTGCACCGGGGAATACGGCGAAGGGCAAGCCGACTTGTTCGCCTTCAACCTGGTAGAACTTAACCAAAGCCGGGTCAAAGATGGATGTATCGAATTTGTTATCTTTGATGGCAGCGGTAAGATCAAGCCATTGGCCGTAAAAGTCATTGGAACCTCCCCAACCGACTGGGCCAACGATGTCTGGGCCTGCACCGGAAGCGATTTGAGTTGAGAGGGTGTCACGAGCGCTGTCGTACGGAACAATTTCAAGCACTAATTCAATTTTGGATTGTGAGGCATTAAAATCTTTTACAACCTCTTCCTGAACAGTGACTTGCGCGGGATCGGTACCAGTACCCAAACCCACGAACCAGCGAATTTTCACTTTTTCAGCGGGAGCGCCGCCACCGCATGCGGTAAGGATCATTGAAGCAATGATCAGCAGGCCAAGTAAAGCAAGTAACTTCTTATTCATGGTGTTATTTTCTCCTCTAATAGATTTTGATTTTACGATTTGGTGGAAAACAGATTGTTTATTTATGAATGCTTTCACCTCCTTCCAGGGTTATGTCTCATGTGTTACAACCACATGAGCGTCGAATGATCAGTTCCGTTGGCAATAATGTAACAGCGTCAGCGGGGAACTGTTTATCGAAGAGAGAAAATAATTGTTGTGCCGCGATCCGCCCAACGGTTTCGGTGGGAGCGGAGACTGTGGTAAGGGGGGGGGTAAGAAAAGCGGAAAATCCCAAATCATCAAAACCAACAACTGAGATATCTTCCGGCACCCGGTAACCCTTTTCGTGTAAAGCCCTCAGAACACCGATTGCCGCATCATCATCCCCTGTGAATACTGCGTCAAACGGAACCCGTTTTTCACTGGCAATAAATTCACTCAATACTTTATAGGCAGTATTGCGTTCAAAATCTCCATTAAGTATCAGCTGCTCATCAAAAGGAATACCGTTCGCCTCCAGCGCTGACTTGTAGCCGGTTTCACGCCAATATGAATCCTCTTGATGAAGGGGACCACGTAGAAGCAAGATGCGTTTTCTTCCATGAACTTTAATAAGATGGTTAATAAGTTCGAACGAAATTTTCTTATTTTCAACTGTAACACTGGGGATTTTTAATGAGGCGGGCGGTGTGCGATGAACCAAAACCATTGGAAAATTTCTGGCATTCAGGGAAACCAGTTCATCATCTGAAAGGCCATCAGAGAAAATCAGCATCCCGTCTGTATTATGCGGGCCAATGGGGGGGGGCATATCACGACTACCTAAAAGATAAGTAGCAATTACGAGATTATACTCATGTTTTCGAACAACAGCTTCAATGCCGTTTAAAAGTGGTACAAAGAAGTCATTATGCAGGGTATTTAATAACAACCCTACCACCCGCGTCTTTTGAGAAGCCAGTTGCCGCGCTGCAGCGTGTGGCACATAGCGTAATTCCGTCATTACCAGCTTCAAACGTTCTGCCACATCTTTTGAAATAGGGGCATTCCGGTTAATATAACGGCTTACAGTAGCTACAGAAACCCCGGCTTTCTGAGCTACTTCTCTAATGGTAACGGAATCGGATTTGATCGTCATGTTTTGCGTGTAACCACATGTAACCGGTTACTGTAACCAGTTACATTATTGCATAGTTGTAGGGTCAGGTCAAGACACAGTTTTCTTAAAATATTTATTACAAGAGGATATATTTCACAAGGCCAGTTAAATAAAAATTCTGGGTATATTCGTATGAACAACAAATACACCCAGAAGCAAATTTACTTCAAACGCAATTAATTATCAGCCAGTTGATTGCTTTATTGAAACAAACCTATCCCACCCACATATCAAAGCTAAATAGCAATACAGACATGCCCATTAATAAAAGGCTGGCCATCGTCCATGCCTTATCAAAAACTTTATTTTTCCCGCAATTTCCAAGGAAAATGAATGTGGCAGGGGCGATTAACATATAACGTGCCATGCTTTGTGCAGAACCGCTGAAGATTGAGAGTAATACAACGGCTAGGCTGAACAACGCTACAATCGGGTCACGGCGGATTAACCAGATGCTTCCGATCAAGGCTACGATGGTTGTAAATACTTCAATGCTGAAATAGATCAAACCTTCCGCGCTCATGTAGCGGGCATAGAAAAGCGCATCCTTCCAACTGCCTATGGATTTTTCAATGGTCATTAATCCGCGCCCGAAATAAAATTCCTGCAATTGAGCCCATCCATCACCAAGCGGGGAAGTGCGCCAAATGTAGTATGCCGCCAGCGGCAATAAAGCAAACAGACCTTGTAATATCCATTTCCAGTTTAGCTGAGAGCGTATTTCCGATTTCCAGTCAATGCTCATTACCCAGGCAAGCAGTAATGGCAGAGCCAGTGCTGCTCCGTGCGCGCGCGTCCATGCGGCAAGCATCCCAAGCAGCGATGCCCAAACCCATTGTTTGCGTTTCATCAAAGCCAGTGCTGAGAAAGCCAGTCCGATAAATAGACCCTCGGTAAAGATCTGTGCGTAAAAGAATGCAGATGGAAAGATAAGCATGTAAAAAACAGACCGCCACGAACTTTCCTCGTCGAATAAACCGCGATTCAAATCCCATAATGCAAACATGCCTGCGAGCGTGCCAATTAAGGAAACGATTGCGCCTGCCAAAGTGGCCGTTGCAATGGCTGACATACCAAATATTCTCAATGGGAAAGCCAAAGCACGGGTAATGTATGGATATAACGGGAAGAATGAATAATTCTTGATTACCAATAAGCCTGTCGCCGGGTTTCGTGCGCTGCCTGCCTGTGGGTCATCATAACCGCCGACTGCAATGCCAAGATAATATTCAGAGTCCCATGCCACTTGTCGATTCATGAAAGGTTCAAGCAAATAGATCTTGCCGTCATTACTGTGAGGCATTGTTTCACTCGAACTCCATGATACAGCTTCATCAGGTTGCTTTACTTGCAAGCGTGTTGTTACCAGCCATTGAAAACCATACAACAAAGCAAACCACGCGAGCCATAACAAGACCAAATTACGTTTCATTTTCTACACCTCTATTTGATGATGAATAAATTAATGGATTGAGGAGGAAACTTGACTTCACCCGTCAATTCGACATTTCCGATATTTTCAGCATTATGCGTTGGATCAAACAACCACGCTTCGCCCTTAACCGACGATTGATCTGCAATACGAAGAACCTTTGCCTGCTCTTCAAGCGATAAGTTGATGACCATCACAGTTAATACTCCATCACTGCGTCGTGCTGTGTAAATGGATAGATTGGGATCATCTGAAGATGAATAGATCAATTCATTCCCGAACATTTTATACATCTGATATGTGTAATAACTGGGATATACATCGTTTCGGCCAATCAGCCCCCAGCCGCCATATCCGCCTTTTGATGTGAGCATCCAGTGGTTGGCCATGAATACGCCGTTTTTGATCATGCTTCCAATGACATCTCCAAGCCAAATGGCATTGTAATGAGAATCCGGCGTGGACTCTCCGCCAACCGATTTGCTGTAATCTGAATTGAACTCAGTAATTGCAATTGGAATATCGCGGCCTGTTTCTTGATGAATCATGTCACGCAGACGAACAATTATTTTGTCCCACTCCTGGGCGTTAATACGCAGCTCATCAATCGAAGCAGGCCCTGATACGCTTGAATGTGGAAATGGATAACGGTGGAAGGAAACAATATCCACAAGATCCCCATTTTCTTTTAGGAAACTTTGCATCCAGAGTGAGTTCTCTTCGCTAAAGTTGGTGCTGGCTCCAGAATAATCAAAACTAAATTGATGTGTTTCAGGACCAATCAGCTTTATTTTTGAGTCCACTTTTTTCATTGCTTCTGCAAAGGTGCGCCATTCCTGATTGAATTGCGTATTGCTATAGTTTTTGCCTTTATTTTTTAATTCGTCATCATAAAGCGTTGGCTCGTTCCCAATTCCCCAATAAATAACGCCATACTTCATTTCCTTGTTGACATACCGAACCATTTCCGCGGCTTGGTCAGGCGTACTTCCAAGCAGACGCACATTGATCATTGCGGTTGCGCCCATCTTGTCAATGAGACTCATAAATTGATCGATCTGAAGCGTGGTGACATCATTGTGATCTCCCCATGAACCAGCTGGGAAACGCAAAATAGTAACTCCCGAATTGTAGGCGGGTTCAAGCCCGTCTAAAGAGAGTGCGATCCACGGCCCATAATTGGAACCATACACCAGCGGACTGATCTCGCCGAGCGAAATACTTGGGTCAACGTATAAAGCGTGTGGGTAGGGAGTTGGGATTACCGTCGGCGTGGTTAGGGGAGCAGGCTTTTGTGAACAGGCAGAAATTAAGATTGCTGCGAGCAGGATAATGAAGTTTATACGGCGCATTAGATGAATCCTTTTGTGGAATTTGCGCTGTATAGTACCACCAATTAAAGAAAATAAAAAATCCGCCTCAACATGAGTGTTAATGGCGGAAACTTTTTGAAGAAATGACAATAAGAAAAACGGAAAAGTATTATTTTGGAGATGGCACAAAGGCTTCCACACGCGCCCAAAGTTCGCGAATATTGATCGGCTTGGACATATAAACATCACATCCTGCGGCCACAGCTTTTTCGGCATCGCCCTTAAGCGCATTGGCAGTCACAGCGATGATCGGCAGATATGCGAGAGCGATTTTCTTTTCGCTGCCTCTTAATCTGCGTGCCACCTCGTATCCATCAATGTCTGGCAGGTTGATATCAAGAAGGATCAAATCTATATCTTCGGTTTCAGCCATGTTTACGCCGGTAAGGCCGTTCAATGCTTCGAGTAATTTATACCCACGTGCTTCCAAGGCTCTTTTCACGAGCATCATATTATCTGGATTATCTTCAATGTATAAAATATTATTTCCCATAAGTAATCTCCTTAGGCTCCATTTTTATCTTCGATGACATTGATCATTTTGTCTACGAACTTTCGTGTGGGTAGTGAGCCTTTTTGGTATAAAGCTTCAATATGTCCGTTAAGTCGTTGGCGTTCTTCAGTGGTGATGTCTTTTGCGCTGACCACAACCACAGGAATATCTTTTGTACGTGGGTCCAGTTTTAATTCTTCCACAAAGCCAAAACCGTCAATGCCGGGCATGGTCAAATCGCTGATGATGAGATCTGGAAGATACTGTCTTGCCATCGCCAGACCTTCCCAGCCGTCTTTGGCGTGATGTACACGATAGGATTTTTTCCCTTCAAGCAGGCGGCGAATGAGCAGGGCATCGTCTGGATTGTCATCCACGAGAAGAACGGTTGTTGTTTTCTCATCCAGATTTTCAAGGGCGGCTTGCAGTCCTTCGCGTGGAGCAGGAGATTGATCTTTACTTAAGTGGACATCCACAGCCCATTGATCGCCGAGGACATGCTTTTCAACTGGGAAGGTATGACCTGTGCAATTGACCACCACGGTTTCTTCCGCGCCAATCTTACCTTCTTTTAGCAACTTTTCCAAACCCGCGAAGGCAACGGAAGTCGCTGGTTCAACGGCCATGCCTTCACTTTTGGCGAGAGAACGCATGGCAGCGAAGGCTTCGGCATCTGAGACAGATTCCATGGTGCCGCCATATTGCTGGGTGAGATTCCAAAGGTAGGTATAGGACTTGCCAGGGTCACCGGTAGACAAAATAATGATGCGTGTATCAGGGACGATAGGTTCAGCAGTATCCTTACCGGCTTTGAACGCTTTTACCATGGGCGCACAACCTTCAGCCTGGATGATGGCAAGTTTGGGGATGCGGTCAATCAGACCCATTGCGAATAGTTCTTTGAAGCCTTGATACACACCCAGCGGACCCAGCCCGCCGCTTACGGCTTGAATGTACCAATCAGGTGCACGCCAGCCGAGTTGTTCCACAATTTCATAAGCAATCGTCTTCATGGATTCGCGTGCCGGTATGGAACTTGCTCCGCGGTCGAGGTGCAGGTTTTTTCGTTGTGCAAATTGACTGGCGATCTGTTTGGTTTGATCGTAATTACCGCTGACTCGAATAACTTCCGCGCCGAAGAGAGCCGCTTCGCGCAGCTTTTCCTGCGGAACGAGGCTGGTCATAAAAACCCAAAGCTTGATCCCAGCCCGGGCACAGGCAGCGGCATAAGCTACAGCCGCATTGCCAGTAGATGCAATCACCGCTTCACGAATATTATTTTCATTCATCGCGGCCACTGCTACAGCGGCCTGCCTGTCTTTGAAAGAGGATGTCGGGCCGTAGCGTTCATCCTTGAAGTAAACATGATCATGCCCAAGTTTGGGAGCAAAGCGCTGCGATAGCCAGAGCGGTGTTCCGCCAGCAGGATAAAGATCCAAAGCGGCAGGATCGTTCAGCGGTAAGACATCCTGATAGCGCCAGAGATTATTGGGTTTGTTTGGTAAGCCGCGCAGAATATCGCGTTTGAAGGATGCGTAATCGTAGTGTGCTTCGAGCCATTGTGATTCGCACTGTTTACAAATAGCGGGCACAAAAGGTTCGTAGGGTTGTTGATTTCCACAGAGTGCGCATTGCAGGAATTTTGGTTTTGCCATTTTATTTTGCCGTTAAGGTTGCGTTTTCATTGATGTTGGCTTCGATGGGCAGGTAGACATAGAAGGTGGAGCCTTCTCCGTTGACGCCTGTGCTCTCAGCCCAAAGGCGGCCGCTGTGCATGTTAATCAGGCGGCGGCTAATGGGTAAGCCCAGACCGGTGCCACCCGCTTTACGGGTGGTGGTGGTATCCACTTGCGTGAATTCCTGGAAGACTGCTTCAAGGTGATCCAATGGAATACCGATGCCCGTATCTTTGACACTGATCAATATATTGCTATTCTCACGTATTACGCGGAGTGAAATGGAGCCTTTTTCTGTAAACTTCATGGCGTTGTTCACCAAATTGATCATCACCTGGCGCAAGCGGATCTTGTCTGCGTTGATCTCGACTTCGTAGTCTGTATCGGGTTCGATCACAAGCGCAAGGGATTTTTCCTTTGCGAGTGATGAAGTAATGGCGGTTACATCGCTAAGCAGTTCATGGACATTGAATTTTTCGATATTGAGATTCATCTTGCCAGAGTCGATCTTGGCCATGTCCAACACATCGTTGATCAAGTGTAGAAGGTGTTGTCCATTTTTCTGAATGAGGCCGAGATCGTTGTTCATATTATCTGTAAGCGGGCCATCCAACCCTTCGAGCATTACATCTGCAAAGCCGAGAATGGAATTGAGCGGTGTACGCAGTTCATGTGACATGTTGGCGAGGAAGGATGACTTGAGTCTGTCGAGTTCACGCAACTGGGTCACAGTGGCTGCCTGTTCCACATATAAGCGCGCGTTTTGCAAAGCAACCGCCACCTGTGATGCGAGTGTCGTATAAATGTTGACATCTTCATCTGTGAAGTGGCCAACTTCATTGGCTTGCACGTCAAACACTCCGATGACTTTATCCCCCGTGATCATGGGCACGGCCATTTCAGAGCGGGTCTGTGGAAGCATTGGGTTGGGGAGAAAGCCTGCTTCAGCGCGCACATCATTTGCGATGATGGATTTACGTTCACGAGAAGCGCGTGCCACCAGCGATCTTTCTGCATCCATTTGAATGGCATGTCCGGTATCCACCATTTGGCGCCCGACTTCACCAGCCCCTGCTGCGAGGAGCAGTGTGTTCCAGGAGTCATCGGCAAGATATATATGTGTGTGATACACATCGAAACGTTCTTTTGTGAGATCCACCACGGCCTGCAAAAGTTTATCGGGGTCCAACACTGTGGATGTTGTTGTACTTACGGTTGCCACAGTGGCAAGCTCATAAGCGCGTTTTTCATTTTGTTCTGACAATCGCAGGTTTTCAATATGGTCGCCCAGTTGTGCGACCACCGCAGAGAAAATTTCATCCACGGCTTGATGATCGACATGATCTGCATTGATCATGAATTCGCCAATCGCTTCTTCGCGAACCTTGATGGGCAGGCTGAGAGTTTGTGATAAGTCTGTCCCTGCTTCATCGTACTCACCTTTTACTTCATTTGGATTAAATGAATAACCTGAAGCAAGCGCGCTGCGAGTCTGGAGATAACCTTCCCAGCCTTCGCGGGTCAAGCGACGAGTGGTCTGTTCCGCTTCCTGACGGTATTTCTCCGCCTGACCAAGCAGGCGCAAATTCTCAATATGCTGCGCAAGTTGATTAGCAGTGGATTGAACGAGTTGTGTTTCGTTGGATGTCCAGACTCTTTCATCCTGCACAACTTGAATCGACCCAACGGTTGCACCTGTAACTGTGATGGGAATATTCAAAGCGTTATGAGATTTCGCTTTACTTTTGCGTTCCATTGGCTTGACATCAGTTTGATCGAAAACGTAGCCTATCTTTTCACCGCGTTCTGTTCCATTTAGGAAATCCTGCCAGCCAGTTGTTGCGGCTTGACGAACATTTGCTTCCACTTGCTTGCGAGCTTCTTCTGATTGTGCGAAGAGATTGGCATTTTGAATGGCAACCGAAAGCTGCCCAGCTAATACTTGGAAAGCAGCCAGATTATCTTCATTCAAAGAATTGGCAACTTCAGATTGCATGTCTAGCACGCCAAGGACTCTATCTCCAACGAGCAATGGGATGGCCATTTCGGAACGGGTTTTGGGAAGTAATGGGTTGGGCAGGAATGTCCCGCTTGTTTCTGTATCTGCCACAATGACAGGTTTCTTTTCAGAGACTGCGCGTCCATTCAATGAGCTTGAGCTAACCAGCAGGTGATGTCCACGTTGGAGGAGTTGTTTCCCTACTGAGCCTGTGCCTGCGCGCAAAGTGATCGTTTGTCCCGACGGATCCAGTAGGTACACCTGCGTATAGTACAAATTAAATCTGGAACGGATCATTTCAGTCGCATCGGTCAACATGATTGAGATGTTTTCCACTTTTTCAGCAATGGTGGCGCCAACTTCAGAAGCTAGTTCGAGGTCATGGGTGCGGTCTGCCACGCGCTGTTCCAATGTGGTAGCCAATAAACGGACTTCCCGTTCTTTTTTAGTAGCGATTTCTAAAGCATCGTCCGTACCTTGTGTGGCTAGGTAGAGAAGCAATAGTGTTAATCCAAGGCTGGCAATGACAGTTGCACTTGCAGTAATGGAAATTGTATTTGTGGGCTTGGGCAATATCCCGCTAATTTCACCCTGGATCAGAAAAATACAAATGGCAGTTGTAATAACAAAAAATACAACTCCAGCCCGACGACTGATCAACAAGGTTGCCATTACGATCGTAAGTGGAAAAAAGAGTGCGCCAGTATCCCGAATTGTTCCGCCTGAAATAAGAATTGCAGTGATACTGGCAAGATATGAAAGGATCATTCCTGTGCTGGCAATGCTAATCTGCCCACGATGCATTAGGAATCTCCAAACCAGTACAATTAATAAACCGCCTAAAATGATGGATAGCGCAAATCCGCCATTTTGGCCGGTGGCTATCATTGAAGTTACAGTTGCGGCAAGAACAAGAAGTAATACATAGATCTGGGCGATTTGGATGACATGAAGAAGGCGTGCGCGACGGGTTTTGTCTTTATTGTCAGGGAATGTCGGCGCGGAAAAAAATCTTTGAATTTTCTTGAGGATTGTATTATTACCTTCGGATTGTCCAGAGTCTTTGTCGGATGCGGGATAAGCTTCACCTTGTTTCACTAATTGTGAATCTAAAGTGGAAGTTTGATAAAGATTTACTCTTTGATCAATTTGTTTTTGAGCCAATTTTTCTTCCAACTCAATGATGCGCGACTTTAATTCCTCAGCCTGCTGAATGCTAATTGATGCAGGGATGTCAGATTTGGGCGGCAATAGATCTTCCACGCGTTTCTGCATCTTTTCCATATCAGCTTTTTCCTGCTCATCTTTGGATATTTTTTGTTTTTTAGCCATCATATAATTCCTTATTAAAATGCCAGGCGATATTTATTTCTTCTTGACCGGTGCATCAAGTACAACGCGTATTTCTGTTGAGCCTAATGCGCGTCCAAGCTCACGTGCGGCAATCTGTAACGCGCCTTCGACCGTGGTGGCGCTTTGAATGCTCTGACCGATGTAATTATTCATCGTTTCACGCACTGCCTGCATTTGGGCGGTGGTGTACGCGCGGGCATTTTGCAGCGCAATGGCAACTTGATTCGCAAGGGATTGGAGCAGGTCTGCGTCATCTTGTCTTAATCCATCTACAATATAGTGTTGCACATCCAGCACGCCAAGCACCTGATTGCCAATTGCGATTGGCACAGCCACTTCAGATTTGGTTTCAGGAAGTAACGAGTTGGGGAGCCAGTTCGGGTCTTTGGACGTGTCTGAGACCAACACAGTTGTGTTGGTCTCAGCTGCGCGCCCTACCAAGCCTTTTCCTTTGGATATTTTGTGGCCACGTGCAAGTAGAGTTTTACCTGCCTCACCTGTTCCACCAGCCATGATTAAATTTTCACCGGTTTCATCATAAAGATAAATATGGGCGTGGTAATAGTTGAAAGCTTTCCTCACCTGTTCCACCACTTCGCTGACCAGTTCTTTTTGATCGAGAATTGTAGAAAGGCGGCGGCTGACTTCTGTGGAGGTTTCAAGCGCTTTAGTACGGTCTGCGACACGCTGTTCCAGTGAACCGATCAACTCACCCAACTGAGCCGTCATACTGTTGAATGCCGTTGCCAGCGCGCCAATTTCATCCCCGGTTTCCACTTTTGCTTGTAAACCAATATTACCTGCTGCAACCTCTCCTGCAATTGCGGTGAGGCGCACAATTGGGGCAGACACTGTTTGAGCTAAAAAGATAGTGGCAAAAGCACCTACTATCAAAATACCAATTACGACCAATATGGATGTGCGGGCCTGCGTACGCACAGGAGCCAAACTATCTGCTTCGTCTTGATGTACAATAAACACCCAGCCCAGGTTTTGAATCCCGGCCTGCGAATTGGAATCTGTTGTTGTCACTGGGGCAGCGCTGAAGATACCCACATGCCCTTCATCATTAATGGAGACATAGGCTGTCTCACCAATCAAAGTCTCAAGACGAGTCAAAACTTCGGGGTTGGCCGCGATCAGGCCTTGTACGGATTCGGGCTCTAATACTTGATCACCTGGCAAATACAAATCTGCGTGCCCGGTGCCGCCTAAAGTTTTGGTGTTCAAAATAGCCAGGATCGCGTCGATCTTAATCGTGGTACGCACTACACCCGTGACCTCATTTGACCCATGTGCAACGATCGGCACTGCCAAAATCAAACCAAATGTTTTGCTGCTCTCATCATACTCAGGCTGGCCGTAATAAACTGCGCCTTTTCCGTTGTTGTAAGCTGCCTGCCACCAATCTTCATCTGCCTGGTAATAATCGGATGTACGGTTGGTGGAGGCGATGTTGGCTCCGTATTTATCTGTCACAAATACTTCAACGTTTTCAGGAAATGTATCCCGAAATTCTCGCAATTCCGATGCCACATCACTATTAAGGGCTGCTCTCACAAGGGGGTCGTTATTATTATCGGCTTTATCGGCGGCGCGCCATTGCTTATCAAGCGCATCAATTTGTTGTTGATTGAAAACTTTGTCAGGTCCGTAAGAAGCATTAACCTCGTCAACGCGATCTTGAACGAGCTTGCTCAAGTCGAACGATTGCAAAACATGGGTTTCCTGGATTAATATATTGCCAATTGCATCTGCCTGGGAATTTGCAAGGGATTTGAGGCCGCTGCCTGCATTGGCTGTCAAGTTGGAACGGCTGTTGTAGTAATCGATTAGTCCTAATGTGCTAACAGAAATTAAAATTAGAGCAAGCCCACCGACTAATAATTTTGTTCTAAGATTACCAGCCAGAGCTTGTCGAACAAAGTATCCCATTAAAACCGCAGCTGCAAGGATAATAAAGGGCAAAATGGTACCAACTGACAAAGGGGTAGTGCCGTGCAAAGCGGGGTTCAAAATTGAGAAGACGATTATGGCTAAAATCACAAGGACGGTTTGGATGGCCGCGCGTCGCCTTGCCGTCTTTGGTATAACCCAGGTGAACATGATCGGGGTGAAAATTACAATAAATATAATGGGAGGTACTAGGTAGTTGCTGAGGAAAAGTATGACAGTCACGGGCGGGAGCATCATTGTAGTAAACAGCAATGCGACTCCCACCTGGTAGCGTCCGCGCCGGATCAAAAAGTAGCTCAACAGACCGAGAACAGAAGCTAAAATCTGAATTGACAGTAGCACAGGATCTGCACCATTAAACCGGCCATGTTGAACAACGGCGATCGAATAGATCTGAACTCCCGTGAGGGCTGCAGCCAGGGCAGTGAATACCCCCGCTGCCCACAGCCTAATTTGCTTTTGTCTTTCTTCTACATCAATGGTCTTTTGTTTGACTTCATTCATGGCATCTCTCAATATCTTATTTCAAAAATGATGGATCCAACAGTGTGTTTAGGTCGGGCGCTTTGTTGAAGGCGTTGATGGAGATCAGGTAGTCAAGCTGTTTTTGGCCGCTAAAGAAAAGAGACGTGGTGTCAGTTCCCTGTGCAAAAGCAGTAATGTTTTCGCTTTGATTGAATACTTTTACACCGACAATTGAAATGTCTTCGGCTTTCTGATCAGTGGCTTTGGCAATGATCGCATTGCCTTCGGCTGGATTGGCCTGCCACCAGGATACGGCTTCAAACCAGGCCGCCACAAAATTACGAACATCTTCGGGGCGTTGTTCCACTACCTTGGCTTGAAAAACGACCACATCTGGAACCAGGCCGGGAACGTCGGCGGTGGAAGCAAGGACATGATTATTATTGCCCATTGCCTGAGAAAGATGCGGCTCCCATGTATATCCAGCTTCGAGTTTGCTGGGGATTTGAGCAGGTACACTTTCGGCGTCCACGTTTGTTAAAGTGACATCGGCACTGGTCAACCCATTTTGGCGCAGCAGGTTTACTGTGAAAAACTCGCCAATGGAACTTGGGCTTACACCAATGCGCTTGCCCTTAAGGTCTGCAGGTGTTTGAATATCTGCAGTGGCGATCAAACCTTCGGCGCCATCTGAGTTATCGGTAACCATCACAACTTTCAAAGGTGTCTGGCTGGCTGGAACAAGCAGATCGTACAAGCCGCTGACTGCACCGTCTATTTTTTGGCTGGCTATATCTGGAAAGACTGATGCGTAGTTGGCATAGTAAACTGCTTCAACGGATACGTTATGTTTGGCAAAAAAGCCCTGCTCCTGGGCAATGATGATGGGATACCAGCCGGGCCATAAGGTCCACGCTACTTTGAGGGGAGTCTGGTTGACTGCGGGGGCGCTGCCTGAGCTGGAACAAGCATTCAGAATAAGAGTGGCAAGTAAAAGGGCGGAAAAGAGCTGAGAGAATTTTTTGTTCATTTTGAATCTCCTAAAATCGCGGTTTTGAAAAAAAAATTAATATCGATTATTTGTGAAAGTGATCTTGTCAATTTTTTCATCATTTATTTTTCCTCTTTGGTATAAGAGCGAACTGTTGTTTTGGGTTCGATATATGTAGAGGCTGACTTTAACCGTATGCTGGTTTGTGTGCCGGTAGCACGTCCAATTTCGCGGAGCGCCACTTGCAGCGCGCTTTCCACTGTTGTGGTCTCTTGAATTTTTTGACTAATGGAACTGATCAACACTTCGCGCTCTGCTCGTTGCTGTACTTCGGCATAGGAGCGTGTGTTTCGCAGAGCACTTGCCACCTGATTGGCAATCGAGAGAAGCAGGTCTGCATCGTCCTGACTCAATCTATCTATGACGTTTTGTTGAACATCCAAAACGCCGAGTACCTCATTACCAAGGGAGATTGGAACAGCGACTTCAGATTTTGTGTCTGGCAATAAGGGATTCGGAAGCCAGTTTGGGTCTTTGGTTGTATCTGATACAAGTACTGGAATATTGGTTTCTGCTGCGCGGCCTACCAGCCCTTTGCCTTTGGATACCTTATGACCGTTCGCCAATAATGTTTTACCAACCTCGCCGGTACCGCCAGCCATGATTAATTCTTCACCGGTTTCATCGTAAAGATAAATATGGGCATGATAGTAATTGAATGAGTTTTTTACCTGCTCCACCACTTCATTGACCAGTTGTTTTTGATCAAGAATTGTTGAAATGCGGCGGCTGACCTCAGAGGATGTGGCCAGCGCTTTGGTACGATCTGCCACACGTTGTTCCAGACCGTTGAGCGTATTTTGAAGCTGGCTAGTCATCAGATTGAAAGCGCTGGCCAGAGTTCCGATCTCATCCTTGTTGTAGATCTGTGCGCGTGCGCTCAAATTTCCGCCTGCGATTTCAGTGGCGACATTTGAGAGTTGGGATAATGGCAGCGTGAGAAATTGTGATAGCAACAAGCCTGTGCCTGCAGCAAGCGCGGCAACCACGAGGGCAAGTAATGTGATCGCGCGAGTTTGAGTGCGGGTTGGAGCGAGCGCCGAACGCTCTGTTTTTTGAACAAGTACAGTCCAGTTTACGCTTTCAACTTTGTAACCGCCTGAGTAAGCTGATGCATTTTCATATACAGATGGGGCGCTAAAAATCGGCTGGCTTTCCAGGTTTCTGATTCCAATTATTATTTTAGGCTGGAATGCAACTACTTCTTCCGGGGTGCCGGGCGGCAGGCGCAGCGCAGCTTGTAGAGCAGTCACCTGATCGGCATTCAAATCTTGATAAGTCTTAAAGATTAAGTCCGGATTCCCAGTGTTGGCGATACTGACAAAAGTATCATTATCAACGATCACAGTGTATTCTTCTTCATCGTCTATGGAGTTGCTAATAAGATTTTGTATAAAAGAGGCATTGTAGCGTACGCGCAAAACTCCGATGATGTTACCGGCCAAGTTGCGGACTGGCGCGCTAAAATAAATGGATGGCTCGAAATTGGTTTGCGATATACGGACTGGGGAAATATACGGAACGCCGGATTCAAAGGGAGCAATAAAGTAATCACGATCAGATTTATTGATGCCGATATCACCCTGGAAGGTATCTATTAAATCCACACCTTTATTGTCCAGCAAAGCATATGAGGAGATGTAAACCGGGTCTTTGCGAATAAGAGCTTGTAACACATTAAATACCCGGGCTTCTTGTGAACTGCCAGCGCGCTGGCTTCCTGGCAGGTTGAGATAATCCACCAGGTCAATGATCTGTGATTCGGTTCGAATCGCATCCAATTCATTATTTAACACCAGGTCAAGATTTTGGGCAGTAGATTTGGCAATTCCAGAAATATCACTATAGGTTTGGTTGGTTAGGTTGTTGCGTGTGATGGTAATGCTTTGCAAACCCAGCGCCACGACGATCACAAGTGTGAGCGCAACAAAGGTACTGGTCAACTTGGCGCGTAAAGAGTAATTTGAGAATTCTTGTGAAATATAATATGCGAAAATGCCAATTCCTACAAAGGCAACCACAGGGATATAGATTTGCAGTACTTTCACTTCAAGGCGATTTGAAGGGATATATAAGTCAAGAAGTAGTGTGCCAATTCCCAAAGCGACTGCCACTATCATTGCCTTATTAAATTGGGGTTGAACCAGGGTGAGTGTCGCTACCATATAGATGCCAATTAATCCCCCAATTCCCAATACAAACCCAATGCCAGAAATAAGAGATGTCGCAATGGGGAATAGCAGCACCATTCCACTTATCATAAAAGCAGCGGCGAGATTAATTTTCCCGCGCTGGCTGAGGCGAAGTGCTATCAGATTGGTTATGGCTACAAAGGCTGTTACACTTGCAAGTAGGTTGAATTGCCAGACTTTTGTTTGTATTGCAAGGTATAGATAAAGTCCAAACGTTCCCAAAAATGCAGCTAAAAGCACAATGGAAGTTCGAATTGCATTCGCTTTGCGAGATGCAAGGAGGGCATCAAACAATTTCGGGGAGGTTGAGGTATTTATCATTTTTCTACTTTATCCTTATGACATTTACATAGAGGTTGTATTTTCGTGCAGGGCTGATTTGAAGCGGCTTGCAAATAATATTGATGAAGCCGAGGATTAGGGCGGCGAATATCCCCACCGCCCACAGGCCGATTTGCTTCTGCCTTTCATCCGTGATTAATTTTGGTTGATTTTCATTCATTGCAGCCTCTTATTTACTTCGAAAATTAGGGATCAAGTACCTGATTGAGGTCAAGAGCCTTGTTCACTGCTCGAATCGTTACTGGGAAATCAAGATTTAGCAGGCGGTGTAATCTGGGAGCGTTCATGTTCTTCATCGTTTAACTTCAATCAGGCAGTCAGGGTATTATTTGTATAATGGCTGAAATAACTTTTGTACATCAGGGGACTTGGACAGAAGGCCTGCGTTGATCATAAAATCACGGAAGAGTTGTGTGGTGAAATAGATCGAGGTGGTGTCATTCGCCTGGCTAAACGCCGTCTCATTATCCTTAAGGGTAAGGATCTTAATTCCCTCCGTGGATATTTCCTCTGGTTTAAGACCGGTATGTTTCGCGATGATTGCAACGGCCTCCTGGGGATTCGTCTTCCAAAAATCCAAAGCTTCATAATAAGCGGCAATGAAGGAGCGAATATCCTCAGGACGTTCATTGATAAGGGCTGTTTTAAAGACCAACACATCTGATATTAAACCGGGCGTTTCAGAGCTTGAAAAAATAATGTGATTACCGGCAGTCAAAGCCTTGGAGGTATATGGCTCCCAGCTATGACCGGCGTCAATTTGTACTGTGAGGCTGTCCGGTACGTTCGAAGGGTCTATATTGACAAGGGTGACGTCGCTTGTTTTCAATCCATTGGCATTCAGCATTCGGTCTACGAACAACTCGCCAAATGTTCCCGGTAATACTCCTACCCGTTTGCCGCGCAAGTCGGCTGGTGTCTGAATATCTGGTGTGGCAACGATCACGTCGGCGCCATTTGAGCTATCCACCACCAACACTCCTTTGAAAGCATCCGGACTCTTACTCCACATTTGGAGCAGATCGCCTGGCACATTAAAGCCACCATCCATTTTTCCAGCTTGGATATCTGCCAGTTCATTTGAAATAACATCGTAAAAAGTCAGTTCAACGGATATGCCATGTTTATCAAAGAAGCCTTTATCTTGAGCAATCACCAATGGATACTCACTGGGCCAAAGCACCCAGGCAACTTTCAAGGGTGGGTGTTGTACCGATGTGGTATTGGTACCACAAGCACTCAAGACAAATGTGGCTATCACTACCCATGTAAGCACTGCCCAATTTTTAAATGATTTTTTTTGTGGATTATTTCTGTTATTCATAATTTAGCTCCTTTTCTTTACTGATTCTCATTTGACTATGTAGGATTGATTATCGAAAAAAATTCCTGTTCAATAAGTGGCAGCGTCAAGGTAAAGCAAGTGCCTTTGCCCGGCTCACTTTCAACCGTGATCTGTCCGCCGTGTTGTTCAACGGTGGATTTAACAATGGCCAGTCCAAGCCCATTGCCTTCAATATCCTTTACCGCTTCATTGCGGACCCGATAGAAGCGATTAAAAATAAATGGCAGGTCTGCCGCTGGGATACCATAGCCATTATCCTGGATGTCAATTTTTATTTGATCGTTATCCACTTTTGCCAGGATGCCAACAACTCCGCCATTGGGCGTATATTTGACCGCGTTGCCGATCAGGTTGCGGAATAATTGACGCAATTGCAGCGGGTCGCCGTTGATATAAGATATTGTGGATAGGGGAGTGAAGGTAAGCGTTTGATCTTTTACTTTTGCTTGTGCACTAAATTCATCTGCCAGTTCTTCAAGTAGTTTTCCCATTTCAATAGGTTCGTGTTTTTGGGTGGCTTCCAGGTCAATTTGAGCGAGCGCCATCATATTTTGTACCAACTCATTCATGTTTTGAGCGGCACTTTGAATGCGGTTTACGAAATCCTGTTGCCTTTCATTGAGCGGACCCGCTACCCCTAAAAGTGTACTAAACCCAGCAATGCTGGTGAGAGGATTTTTGAGATCGTGAGACGCAGTGGCGATGAACTCGTTCTTTACCTGATCCAATTCTTTGAAACGGGTCACATCATGCAAAATGGCAACCTGTCCGCCATCTTCGATGGGAGTAATAAGGGCCATAAAGGTACGTTGATCAGCCCAGAAAATTTCACCAGACCTTGCTGTGCGGGATAAACGCGCTTCATCCAATAATTTAATAAAGGCATCATAGCCAAACCCAGCAGGCAGGGGTTGATTAATGTTTGCTTTGAAATCAGTAAATAGTTTTTCTCCGGCGGGGTTAAGCAAGCTCAATCTTCCCTGTCCATCGAATAGCAAAATTGCTTCAGCTGCGTACTTCAATATTGCGGCAAGTCGCTTTTGTTCCTGTGCCATGCTGGAATATAGATTGGCATTTTCAATTGCAATTGCAGCCTGGCTGGCGATGGCTTGCAAAAGCAATAAATGATCCATGTTGAAATATTGTTCCTGCTCATGGGTGAGGATTAGCAAGCCGAGCAGATCGTGACGTCCATATAAAGGTGCAATCACTCCAGAGCGGACAGCGGTGCTTTGGTCTGCCAGCCAGAGCGGGTCGTTTTGAGCATCGCCCACCACCAAACCCTGGTGTGATTCGTTAATATGCTTCAACAAACGTTCGGGAATGATCATTTCAGCATTGGAAGATTCAGGTGATAAAGAAACCTGATAATTTTGCTGCGCTCCGTTTGCGGAAGCCAAAATGATCATATTGCCCTGGTTGGCGCCGAGTGTTTCCACGGTACGTTTTAGCAATACATTGGCAAGATCTTTAATATCTGTTCGTGCGCTGAGTTCCTTGCCGATCTCGGGCAAAAGATTTAATTCACGGTTACGGCGGCGGATAATATCCTCCGCTTCTTTAACTCGCAGCTTGGAACGAATGCGCGCCATTAATTCATGGCGGTCAAAAGGTTTGGTGACGTAATCATCCGCGCCCATATTGAAACCAGACTGTATATCTGATGGGTCGAGACGGGCGGCAGTAAGAATGATCACAGGGATATGCGCCACAGCAGGATCAGTGCGGATTTCCTTCAGCACTGTAAAGCCATCCTTATGCGGCATGTTGACATCCAACAAAACAAGGTCAGGTAATTCGGCGCGGACTTTGTCCAACGCTTCGATACCATCTCGTGCGCTAATTTGGTCGTAGCCTTCAAATTGCAGGTAACGAAGCAGAAGAGTTACATTATCCGGTGTGTCATCTGCCACGAGGATCTTAAATTTTTTCCTGGTTTCTACAGCTTTTTTTTCAGGCTGAATTGCTTGATTCATTTCCTGCATGGCCTGTGTTGCGATCTGACAAATTCGTTCAGGCCGCACAGGTTTAACAATGACCTCGTTCACTTTCAAACGTTGTGCCGTGATTTTTAATCCGGGCACATCGTATGCAGTTACCAGATATGTAAAAGAAGGCCGTCCGCCGGGGTGGTGCTGCATTTTTTCGATCAACTCCAGACCCGTCATTTCCGGCATGATCATATCTGTGAATAAAATATCGACCCCTTTATTTTGCACCTTTTCCAACGCATCCCGTCCGCTAGTTGCAGAAGTGACATCCACGCCGGGGCCAAGTTGTGCCAGGGCGCGCGCGAGTGTATTTGCTGTGTTGGGATGGTCATCAACAACAAGGATTCGAACTTGGTCGGAGCGAGGAGTTATTTCAGTATTCATCTCCTATATTTTGCATTGAATCATCAATACGAACGATGGGGTCTGGCTTGAAAAGTTGGCAAAAGTTGGGAAACTCAAAATGGACAGAACCCGCTTCACGGTCAAGCTGGAAGCGGGTTCTTAATCCAATGAGCAGAGTCAGCTCTGAGAGTTTAATCTGCCACGAGACGGTAGCCCGTCCCGCGCACGTTGATCAAATAAGATGGGTTGTGAGTTTCTTTTTCGATGGCCTGCCGCAGTTGATGAATATGCCATTTGGTAAGTTCCTGTGCCTCGCGGCCATTGGCCTGATAGCCCTGCGCTTCTGCAACCAGAGTTTGGTAATTGACAACATTCGGAGCATGCCGCGCCAGCACAATCAGGTAATCAAAAGAGGTGGGTGGGATACTAACGGTTTGCTCGTTAATCAGCAAACGACGTTTATGCAGATCCAATACAAGCAGACCTCGTTTGAGAAAGCGGTCTGTACTTGTATTAATTTGCAGCAGGGGGCCTGTTTTGCCGCTACTGTTTGTTTCGATCTCTTTAAGCTCAGCCTGTAGGGCTTCGATCTGTAAAGCGATATCGCGTTTGCGGTTTTCTTTTTTCTGGTTTGCGATAATCGTTTGAGCGCGTTCAATGATCGCTTGTGGCTTGAGTGGTTTTAGCAGATAGTCGGTTGCGCCATTTCGTAAGGCTTCTACGGCTGAGTTCAGGTCGGGTTGGGCGGTGAATAAAACAACAGGCAAAGATGGATAGCCAGTATGAATGAGTTTGAGAACTTCCAGGCCTGTCAGGCCGGGCATGCGTAGATCCATAAAGAGCATATCAAAATCGGTGGTCTTTAAAAAATCCAGTCCCTGTTCTCCATGTTCAGCAGTGGTTACTTCAAAACCAGCTTGTTGAAGAATGCGGGCAAGTGTTTGACGAAGCACTGCTTCATCATCAATAATAAGGATGTGTCCGCTAATTTTCATGCGATCTCTTTGCTTTTTATAGGAAGCCAAACTTTGAAGGTGGAACCGTGATCTTCATTGTTTTGTGCAGTAATACGTCCACGGTGTTTTATCACGATATCGTAGGTAATTGTAAGCCCAAGCCCTGTGCCTGTTTGCTTGTCTGTAACGAAGGCATCAAAAATATTTGGCAGAATAGTTGGTGATATACCTGTGCCAGTATCAGAAATTGTGAGCAGCACCTCGCTCGTATCTTCTGAAAGATTAGTGGAGATGATTAACTTTCCACCGTTGCTCATGGCTTCCACCGCGTTCATGAATAAATTTAATACCACCTGGCGGATCTGATCTGAAAGCGCCAGGATGGGGGGCAATTCGGGGTTTTGATGAAATTCAAACGTGACCTCGTTGTGCCGCAAATGGGTTGCGATCAGTGTGTGAACATCTTCAACAATATTATTTAACTGTGTCAGGCGGAAGTCTTCGGTTTGTATGGGACGATACGTGGCACGTAACTGTGAGATCATATTTGCCATGCGTTCTGATTCTGCTAGAACGATGTCCAAATCCTGCCTGCCTTGCGGGGAGATGCCTTTTTCTTCGCGTAAGAGGAAGAGGGCATTTTGTATGGCTTGAAGAGGATTATTAAGCTCATGCGATACTGACGCCAGCAATCGCCCCATGACCGCAAGCCGTTCATTTTGAATCATTTGATTGCGGATGGCTTTTTCCTGTTGGAGCGATATTTGCAATTCTTCATATAGATTTGCTTTTTGAAGCGCCACGGCAAGTTGGTCTGCCACAGAGCTGACAAGTTGAATATCTCGTTGAGTTAAATAAATTGGCGGGATCTGTTGTATATCCAGCACGCCAAGAATAAGTCCGCTGATTTTAACAGGAACAGCCAATTCTGATTTTGTCTCTGGCAGGAGTGGGTTTCGCACAAAAAAATGGACGAGATCGACATCATTTGTAAAATAGGGCTCGCCTGTCTCTGCGACATATCCTACAACACTATCTCCGGCTCGCAGGTGGTGACCAGTTTCTTTTAGTTTTTTGCCTATTTCGCCGCTGCCCTCACTTAGAAAGATGTCTCCATTTTCTGAATCAACGAGATAGATTTGAACATGATAGTAACCAAAATTCTTTTGCAGGAGTTCAACAGTATCCTGTAAAAGTTTGTCGGTTTCGAGAGATGCTACAAGCCCCTGATTCACTCGATAGAGTGAATTCACTTCCTTCAATGTCTGTTGAATATTTTCGAGCAGATGGGCATTCTCAATGGCAATGGCTGCCTGGGTGCCTAGTGCACCCAGCAACTCGCCATCTTCCTTTGTAAATGCATGTGACAGGTTGCTTTGGATGCTGAGGGTACCGAGTTTTTTCTGTCCGCTCTGAACGGGAGTGACCATTAATGAACGGAAGGATGGAGCATTATTAAGTTTTACGAAACGTGGATCTGTTTCCACATCTTCGATGTTGATTGTTTCGCCGCTGGAGATAGCCAGCCCGGCTACGCCTTCCCCGAGCCGCATTTTTCTTTTGCCCTCTGCAGAAACATTGTTTCCGCTGATCGCGCCTGGAATAAGCATTTGCTCGTTCTCATCCAGCAAGTGGATCACGACCTGCTCTGCTTTTACAAGCAATTCCTGCGCGGATGTGACGATCAATTGAAGAACATTGCTCAAACCGATCTTTTCGGTTTCACTTAAGGCGCGGGAAATATCTGCCAGAGTTTTTGATTCGTGTAAGCGCTTTTTTAACTCTGTATCTTTTTGAGCGTTAAGCAGGGCAATGGCAATCTGCTTCCCTGCCTGTTCTGCTCGTTTTATTTCTTCTAATGTGGATTCATGTGTGGATTGATAGCCGATTAATACTGCGCCCAGTTTGTTTTCACCGACAATCAGAGGAATTCCAATAGCCGAATTTTCATTGACAGGATTTGAGGTGATAATTTTGGAGGTTTGTAAAACGGAGAATGCCAGGTTTAGATCTGGCTTGGGTGAGTCCTCAGAATTATCCAATGGAGTGAATTGATTTTTCCCCGAGTCCCAATTCAGAATATGAACGTAGTCTGCTCGGAAGAGGTGAGCGAGATCAATGCCAAGTGTTTCCATCATCAAATTTAAATCGTCTGATGTGATGATCGAGTGGCTGATATCATTTAGCAGAGATGAGAAACGCTCACGCTCAAGCAGGTCATCTTCAATTTGAATATGCCTGTTGCGCCATTTTCTTAAAAAGTGAGTCGTCGCTATGAACAGTGTCAGAATTAACAACTTTGGGAACAACCCAAAGTATATTAATTTACTCAGATCAAACTGTTCAAAAGTTATTAGAAATAAAATGTTTATTGAAACCAATAACAGCCCGAAGATCAGTCCGCCCGAAAGGCCAAAGTACCATGTGGCGGCTGCCACGGGAATTGCGATCAAGGTGGTAGCTGATGGGCCGAACATGCTCACCAGTGTTGGAAAGACAAGCAGGTATATGGCCGTCAACCCTAAAACAATCCCCCATCTCATCAGAGGCGAACGGGAATTTACTTTCATTCCCGAAATTGTAGCACTCCGCGAGATGGGGGATTTCATCCGTAACCACCTTGTAAGGAAATTTATTTAGCGTATTCTGTGGAGCGGGTTTCGCGGATCACGGTCACGCGGATTTGGCCTGGATATTGCATGGTCTCTTCGATCTTCTTGGCAATGTCGCGAGCCAGTCTTGCGGACGATAAGTCGTCAATTTGATCTGGCTTGACGAGAATGCGCACTTCACGTCCTGCTTGAATGGCGAAGGCTTGCTGTACACCTTCAAAGGACATGGACATTTCTTCCAAGGAGCGAATGCGCTTGATGTAAGCCTCGAGGTCTTCGCGGCGGGCACCGGGGCGCGCACCTGAGATCGCATCAGCGGCTTCGGCGATGACTGCTTCAACCGTATCCTGATCCACTTCATGGTGATGAGATGCGATTGCATTCACAACGATTGGGTTGACGCCATAACGTTTGCAGTATTCTGCGCCCAATCCAGCGTGTGTGCCATCCTGATTGTGATCCATGGCTTTGCCGATATCGTGCAGAAAGCCGCCTTGTTTGGAAAGTTCTATATTTGCGCCAAGTTCTGCAGCCAGAATGCCCGCCAGTTTGGAAACTTCCACCGCGTGCGCGAGCTGATTTTGACCATACGATGTACGGAATTTCAAACGGCCCATCATGCGTAATACTTCGGTATGCAAGCCAGTTACATTGGCTTCATAAGCAGCTTGCTCACCCGCTTCATTGATGATCTTTTCAACCGCTTTGGTTTCATCTTCAATAATTTTTTCGATGTGCGCGGGATGAATGCGTCCATCCAAAACCAATTTTGCCAGTGAGCGTCGGCCAATTTCACGGCGGACAGAGTCAAAGCAGGAGACGGTGACTGAATCGGGTGTGTCATCCACGATCACATCCACGCCAGCGGCCTGCTCAAAGGCTTTGATGTTGCGTCCGTTGCGGCCAACGATGCGTCCCTTCATTTCTTCACTTGGAAGAGTGACGACGGCACGGGTAACTTCTGCTACGTGTTCAGAAGCTACACGTTGAATGGCATCCGCAATTAATTTGCGGGCACGCTTTTCACCTTCTTCGCGCGCTTCGGCTTCAATCTGACGGATGATGCGTGCCATATCGCCGCGGGCTTCTTTTTCAACTGCTGTGAAGAGATCTTTGCGGGCATCGTCCTGGGTCATTTGGGCGATAAATTCAAGCTTCTTCATTTCATCTTCGTACAGCTTGTCGATATCGTTGGCGCGCTTGTCTACTTGCGATTGACGTTTGTTCAGCGTTTGTTCGCGCTGTTCCATTTTGTCAAAGCGGCTGTCAAGCTCAGAGCGGCGTTTGTCGAGGCGTTCTGTTTCCTTGTTTAATTCAACGCGGCGCTCTTTTGTTTCAGCTTCAGAGGCTTTTGTGATCTTGGCTGCATTCTCTCTCGAACCACTTTCAATTAATCGGGCTTGTGAGTTCGCTGCCTTCAAAATGTCGTCGGCTTTTTCCTGCCTGGCCTTTGCGGCGCGATCAGCTTGATACCGATGGAAAAAATACCCAGCCGCGACGCCTACAATAAGCGCCAGTAAATCTATCAATAGATTGAGCGGGTTCATGATATATCCTCATCTTCAATTTTTTTTTGCTCCCCTTCTGCATGTGATTCGCTCCATGTACGGGTGACGACAGGTGCGATTACGGAGTAAGGGAACCCTCGACGTGCGAGGAATTCAGATAGTTTTTTTCTAAAATCGTTCCACTCCAGACCTTTGAGCCTGCCCAGCCTTTTTTGGGCTGCATCATAGGCTAGAGCATCTTCATCCACTCCTGAAATTGCGGAGTGAACTGCTTCGTCGTCGAGTCCTTTTTGGCGAAGTTCCATTGCCAGGGCCCGACGGCTGCGTGGGCGGAAGGTGCTGCGATTTTCAACCCAGGCTTGTGCAAATTCAGTGTCGTTCGCAAGACCTGCTTTGCGAAGTCTCTCGATGGTTTCTTCGATGACTTCTTCGGGCATTTCGTGCTTTTGCAGGTTTTGCTGAATTTCTTTTTCAGAACGGGCGCGATAGCTCAAAAACAGCAGGGCTTGTTGATAAGCCCATTCACGCGAGTCCTGTGAGAGAAGGGTGGCGATCTTTTCATCGCTCAACTCATCACCCGTTTTTAGCCATGCGGCTGTGATGCGTGCCACTCCGAAGGCGAATTCTCCATCAAGGTATATGTTCACCCGATTAGGATTCTTCTTCTGAACTGAAATGGCGGTTATTTTCTTCATTAAAAATTCACAGCCAAGGCTTCCGCTCTTTTCAGGTCGGCCCTGGCTGTGGAAAATGTCTGGGTTGGCTGAGCAGGCCCCATGGTCAAATAATGAAGCGAGTGGGGGCTAAGTCAGCGTACGTGATGATTAAGGTCACGTTTGGCATAAATTGTAAGGCGTGAAGCCAGTTTTTGCATCCGAGATTGTTATAAAAAGACTTCACAAAGTAACTCCCAAAATTGGGGGAGGGATCGTGCGCCAAATTTCCAGTCAAGTTTCGAGCAAGGCCGCGAACGGCGGAGGTTTCAAGTGCAAACCTTTTCAGGTTTCCTTACCGCTTGCTGCGTAATTTCCTCTTTTTTCTGTAAATACTAAACAAAAAGTGGAAATTTGGTTCAGCTACACATATGAGATATGTGCGCGGTACTCTGTAATTATACATGAATTTCACGAATTATTAACATAACTTTTTCATGGCAGAGGTGTAATAGCATTCATATAAATCGTGACAAATGGAACTATGTAAATTTGCCGAGATATGGAATAATTTAGCTAGTTTAATATTTAACAGGAGGCACTATGGCTAAGATTACACGTGAAGACGCACTTGAATATCATCGTTTGAAGGGTAAGCCTGGCAAAATTGAAGTTGTGCCAACCAAGCCCATGGATACACAGCGTGACCTAAGCCTGGCATACTCGCCTGGCGTAGCTGAACCTGTTTTAGCGATCGAGAAAAACCCTGAAGATGCTTATGAATATACATCCAAGGGAAATTTGGTTGCTGTAGTCTCAAATGGAACGGCTATTTTGGGATTAGGTGACCGAGGCGCATTGGCCAGCAAGCCTGTCATGGAAGGCAAAGGGGTGCTTTTTAAGAAATTTGCTGACATTGATGTCTTTGATATTGAATTGAACTCGCATGACCCTGACGAGATTATCAAGGTTGTGGCGGCGATCGCGCCGACTTTTGGCGGGATCAATCTCGAAGACATTAAAGCCCCTGAATGTTTTTACATTGAAGAAACCTTGAAGGGCATGTTGGATATTCCTGTATTCCATGATGACCAGCATGGCACGGCGATCATTTCATCGGCCGCGTTGGCAAACTCACTGGAGATCATTGGGAAAAAGCACGAAGAGATTCGTATCGTAATTTCGGGCGCAGGCGCTTCGGCGATCTCTTGCGCCGAACTGGCGATCAAGTGGGGTGTGAAGCGTGAGAATATTATGCTGTGCGACAGCAAAGGTGTTGTCTACAAAGGCCGCACCGAAGGTATGAATAAATATAAGGAACGATTCCTGATTGATACCGATGCACGCACTTTGACCGATGCCTTACGCGGTGCGGATGTGTTCTACGGCCTTTCGGTTGCGAATGTGATGACGCCGGAAATGGTCAAGTTGATGGCGAATGATCCGATCATTTTTGCGATGGCGAATCCTGACCCGGAGATCAAGCCCGAGCTTGCGAGAGAAGCGCGTAAGGATGTCATCATCGCCACGGGACGTTCAGATTATGTGAATCAAGTAAATAATGTTTTAGGCTTCCCATTCATTTTCCGCGGCGCTTTGGATGTTCGTGCGAAAGGGATTAATGAAGAGATGAAATTTGCGGCTTCGAAAGCACTGGCGGCATTGGCAAAAGAAGATGTGCCCGATTCAGTGATCCGTGCCTATGGCGGCGAGAGTATTAAGTTTGGGCGTGAGTATATTATCCCCAAACCATTGGATCCGCGTGTGTTGTTGTGGGAAGCACCTGCCGTGGCTGAGATGGCCATGAAGACAGGCGTGGCACGCAAAACTATTGACTTGGATGAATATCGTGAACAGCTTGCATATCGTCAGGGCAAGGGCGAACGGATTCGTTATTTCTTCCAGAACAAGGCGCGTTCGTCTGGTGGAACAAAACGTGTGGCTTTTGCGGAGGGCGAAGAACAGAAGATCATTCGTGCGGCATATCAAATCCAGGAAGAAGGCATTGCCACTCCTGTTTTAATTGGCCGCAAGAGTGTCATCGAAGAACAATTGCAAACACTGGGCATTGAATACAAGCCCGAAATTGTAGACCCTGAAACCTTTGACAAATTGGATGCCTATGCAAAAAGCTTCTATGAAATCCGTCAGCGCAAAGGAATGATGGCAGGTGACGCGATTAAGAAAGTACGCGATCCCAACATCCTCGGTTCCTTGATGGTGAAGATGGGCGATGCAGATGCTTTTGTTTCTGGTCTCACTTATGATTATCCAGAAGTGATTCGGCCTGCTTTGCAAATTCATCACACAGCTGTCGGCGCGGCGCGTGCAGCGGGTGTGTACATCATGATCTTTGAAGAAAAAGTTTTCCTCTTCACAGATGCAACGGTCAATATTGACCCGACCGCAGAAGACCTCGCGGAAATCGCCTGCCTGGCCGCAGATTATGCTGTCAAGTTGGAGATCGATCCGCATGTGGCTTTCCTTTCGTTCTCAAACTTTGGCTCCACGCCTCATCCGCTGTCAGACAAAGTCCGCAAAGCAGTTGAGTTGACCAAAGCTCGCCGACCTGATTTGCGTGTCGATGGTGAAATGCAGGCAGATACTGCTGTAGTGCCAGAGATCGGCGAAGAACGCTATCCGTTCAGCGCGGTCAAAGATGCGAATGTACTCGTCTTCCCGTCACTTGAATCTGCGAATATTGCATACAAGCTGCTTTCACGATTAGGGAATGCCAAAGCCATTGGGCCGATTCTTCTTGGCATGGGCGCACCCGTTCACGTGTTACAGACTGGTGATGATGTCAATGCCATTGTGCAGATCGCAGCCGTTGCAGTGATGGATGTGATGGGACGTGAAGAGAAGGGTACTGAGAAAAAAGCAAGTAAGAAAAAGTAAGGCTGATGAATAAGTAAGCGACCTTGAGTTTATCTCAGGGTCGCTTTTTGTTTTATACTCAATGATATGACCAACCTTGAATCCATTGCTCGTAAAATAACTGCCATCCTTTTCACCCAACAATCCCTTGCTTCTGCAGGATTTATTGCTGCTGCTACACTCAACTCGATTGTCGGCAAGGAACTCAGTCAACATGCAGATTGGGCAGGTATTCCCACAGCGGTGTATCTTTTGGCGGGTGCATTCGCTGCGTTTATGTGGGGCTATGTCTACGATGCGATTGGCCGGCGCGGCGGATTGACAACTGGCTTAAGCATCGGTGTAGTGGGTTCAGGCGTGGCGTTTTATTCCATAGCGATCCATTCATTCGCGATTTTTCTCGGCGGAATGATCTTGATGGGCATCGCCAATGCGGCGGTACAGCTTGGCCGTTTTGCCGCTGCTGAAGTGAATCGCCCTGAGCATCGCGGACGTGCCATTTCAAATGTAGTCATTGGCGGAACTGTCGGCTCGGTGGTTGGTCCATTCGTTGCAGGGCCAGCTGGCAAACTCATCGGTGCGTGGGGCATTGATGAACTTGCTGGTGCATATCTCGTTAGCCTGGCTTTGTTTGCAATCGCCGCCGTTGTAGTTTTTATTGGTTTACGTCCCGACCCGCGTGAAATTGGAAAACAAGTTGCCGAAAAATATCCAGATACAATTGTTCGCTCGCGGGTGGTGCGAAATATGCGCCAGATTTTTAGTCAACCCGCAGCGATGGTTGCCTTGGTCAGCATGGTCTTGGGTCAAATGGTGATGGTACTGGTGATGGTCATCACATCTCTGCACATGCGCGATCATCATCACATGCTGGGCGATATTTCAATTGTGATCTCTGCGCACACTGTCGGCATGTATGCCTTCTCAATTATTTCAGGCCGCCTCGCAGATCGATGGGGACGCGGGCAGGTCATCATGGTTGGTTCCGCCACGCTTGTAGTTGCATGTATCGCAGCAACTATTTCTCCCGATGTGTTGCCGCTTGGCGTGGCATTATTTTTATTGGGCCTCGGCTGGAACTTTTGTTTCGTCGGCGGCTCCACGTTGCTCGCCGATCAACTTTCCCCAGCCGAACGCGCCCGCACACAAGGCTTCAATGATCTGCTCGTTGGACTCGCTTCTGCGATTGGAAGTTTGGGCAGTGGATTCATTTTCGCCGCACTGGGATATAACACGATGGCAGTGATCAGCGCCATATTCGCATTCATCCCTTTGTTATTCGCCTCCTTCTGGACCTTGAAGCTGGTACGAAAAACGAAAGTATCTGCCTGAATCAAAAAGAAGAGCGAAGTGTTGGCTTCGCTCTTCTTTTTGATGTTTACTTTCTTTCGATCTTCGATGATGCTTTGAAACCTGCATCCTTCAATGTTTTTCCTGCTGTTGGTTTCGGGGTGGCACTTCCTTTATTTAGAGCCCCTGCTGCACCTTTGCCAACCAGAGAAAAGGCTGCTTGCAAGCTCTTTTCGGCCGTGGCCTCGTCAAGACCGGTCTTTGCAGTGATCTCCTTGACCATGCCGCTGCTATGCAAAAGGCCTGAATCAATCTTGCCTGAGCCAATCTGCCCAAGCATTTCATCAAGATTAAATGAATTTGAATCGCGGCCTGAAGTGGGGTGATGAGCAAGTAGTTTATGGGCCACAAAAGAAACCACGATAACAGCAATTTCAGGTGGAATATTTGCCTTTTTGGCAAGTGGTGCTATAAAAGGATTCAGCATAGCCATAATCGGGTCATTTGCCGTGGATCCGCTTTTTCCGCTGCCCATGACAGTTTCAAGCAAGCCCATCATGTTTCCTAATCCGCCAGACTGCTGGCTATTATTACTTTGAGGTTGCGTCTGTCCGCCGAGCAGCCCGCCAATCAACCCGGCTAATGGGTCGGCACTTTGTGACGAATTATCTTGTTGACGAGAGCTTACAAGGGCCTTGAGAATATCTTCCATGATAGTGATCTCCTTATTAATGTTTGAAAAACAAAAATGCGACGCGGATGCGTCGCTTTTCTGTGAAGCTTAATCTGAACTATCTTTTGGAGCAGGCTTACTCTCGGTGGATGAGCTTTCCTTTGGAGAGCTCTCTTTTTTATCCACTTTCTTGGTTGGGGATGTCTCTCCAGAAGGGGACTTGTGATCAGTAGCGTAGAAGCCTGAACCTTTAAATATGATCTTGGTTGGGGTAATCACTTTCTTGAGAGCCTTCTTGCGGCATTCAGGGCAGGTTTTTAAGGGCGCATCTGTAAAGGATTGATGGCGTTCAAATTGCACGCCGCAAGCCTCACAACGATAAGTATAAACTGGCATTTATTTTTCTCCTTGCAAATCTTTCAAAAACAACTTGTTCGAAGATTATAGCGTGCATAATAGGGCGTGACAAGCCTTGGATGCGCCATGTTATAATTTTCTAACATAAGATACTGCGTCATAGCGACGAAGCAATTTCTAATTGATTGGCGAAAAAGCGGAGAATATTATGTTGAAAATCGAGATCATCTACTGCGCAGTCTGACATTACACCAATCGGGCCGTGAGCCTGATGGACGAATTGCTGAAGAATTATGAGCATTTGATCGAATCGGTGGCGTTGTTTCCCTCGGACGAGGGCAGGTTCGAGGTCAGTGTGAACGGGCAGTTGATTTATTCAAAATTACAGACGAAGCGTCATGCAGAAGCGGGCGAAATCGTTAATCTGATTCATAAAATGGTTGAAGGATAAATAATGGCGAAAAAAGGCAGAGTATTTTCGGGCGCGCGCCCAACGGGACGTCAACATCTTGGGAATTATTTGGGCGCAATGAAGAATTATGTTGCGATGCAGGAAGATTATGAATGTGTGTACTGTATCGTGGATGTTCACGCATTGACCACGGTTGAGACCACGCAAGAGTTAAAACAAAACACACTTGAAATGGCATTGGATTGGTTAGCGGCGGGAATCCGCCCCGAAGATTCAATTCTATTTGTGCAATCGCATGTTCCGCAGGTGATGGAACTGCATACTTATCTTTCAATGGTCACACAGCTCGGCAAGTTGACCGATCTGCCGACCTTCAAGGAAAAAATTCGCCAGCAGCCAGAAAATATAAATTATGGTTTGGTGGGCTACCCTGTTTTGATGACCGCGGACATTGTGCTTTATAAAACGGATGTTGTGCCCGTTGGCATTGACCAGGCTCCGCACATTGAATTTGCGCGTGAGATCGTGCGCTCTTTCAACTATCGTTACAAGACCAAGGTTTTGGTTGAGCCTCAGGTGAAACACACCGAAGTTTTGAAGGTTCTGGGCATCGACGGCAAAGACAAGATGGGCAAGAGTTTGAATAACCATATTGAACTCGCCACCACGCCTGAAGTGACTGTAAAACGCGTCAAGGAAATGGTCACCGACCCTGCTCGCCAGAGACGCACCGACCCGGGCAATCCTGACGTGTGTAATGTGTTCACGATGCACAAGCTCTTCTCTCCACAGGAAGAAGTGGACATGATTAACACCGAATGCCGTAAGGCGGGCATTGGCTGCGTGGATTGTAAATTGCGGTTTGCCAACAATTTGAACAAACACCTCGAACCTTTCCGCGCCAAACGCGCAGAGCTTGCATCCAACCCTAATCATATTCAAGATATATTGAATGATGGCGCAACCCGCGCACGCGCAATCGCCGAGCAGACCATGGTTGAAGTGCGCGAGGCGATGCAGTTGCCATAATGAGTAAAAGGTAAAAAGTGAGAAGTGTGGGGCACGCACTTCTCACTTTTTACTCCTCACTTTTTACCTCCCCCCATGCGTTTATTAATTCAACGAGTTTCCCAGGCAAGTGTCACAGTCAACGAGCAGACTATTTCCAAAATCGGGAATGGTCTGTTGATTTTATTGGGCATTGGTCATGGCGATGGGGAGGAGCAGGCTGCCTTTCTTGCTGAGAAGGTTGCGAACCTGCGCATCTTTGAAGATGAAAAAGGTAAGACCAATCTTTCCGTACTTGATGTGAAGGGCGAAGCGATTGTTGTTTCACAATTCACTTTATATGCCGATACCCGCAAAGGCCGCCGTCCATCTTTTATTGATGCGGCGCTGCCTGATGTTGCGTCTCCACTTGTGGATCGTTTCGTTGAATTGTTGCGTAGTCACGGCGTGTCAACTCAAACCGGTCAGTTTGGGGCGCATATGAAAGTGGAAATTCATAATGATGGACCCGTTACGATTTGGCTGGAAAGATAATTCGATGCGCTTGATTGTTATATGAAAAAACTTCCCACTCCTAACTCATTTCACAGACTTGTACATCGAATCGCCATGCTGCGCCCGATCACCATGTTCTTTTCCACACGAATGCACCGCATTGATAACACGATCTTAAAGTTGACTGGCGGAAATCATACAGCCACTGAACTGATCGGCTGGCCTGTAGTGCAACTGACCTCTATTGGCGCAAAAACCGCGAAAGTTTATACGCTTCCGTTGATCGGTTTGTTTGACGGTGAGAAGATCGCACTGATCGCCTCCAGTTTTGGACGCCAACATAACCCCGGCTGGTACTATAACCTCAAGTCTAACCCTGAATGTGCCATTCAATTTAACAATTATTCAGGTAAATATATTGCCCGCGAAACCGCAGGTGAAGAACGCGAAAAGTATTGGCAGTCGGCTGTTTCATATTATGAAGGCTATAACGCTTACAAAGTTCACGCCGCGCACCGCCAGATTCCCGTGATGATTTTGGAGCCAGTAAAATAATTGTCAAGATGAGAATTTCATGATAAAGTTGCGTTTGTAGGATGCAAGTGGCTTTTCGTTGTGGAAGTAAAAAAACTACGACCTTCGAGTTGTTTTGTTTAACCGCCCGATGAAAGACATACTGCGTCACCTTATTTTTTTATTTGCTGTAGGAGGCAAAAAATGTCTGATCGTGTAATCGGTACGGTTAAATGGTTCAATGGTACTAAGGGTTTCGGCTTCATCGAACGTGAAGGCGGCCCGGATGTCTTCGTCCACTTCTCTGCCATCAAGGGCGACGGCTTCAAGAACCTTCAGGAAGGCCAAAAGGTGGAATTTACCATCGAAAAAGGCCCCAAAGGTTTACAAGCTGCTGACGTCGTAGTTCTGTAACTCTTAACCAACCAAAAAGAGTCCTGCTGAAAAGTAGGACTCTTTTTTTATTTGTGATGAAGGGGTGATTCCCTGAGCGGAGCGAAGGGTCTCTATTACTGAAACCCGAGATGCTTCGTTCCACTCAGCATGACACTGAATAAGGTGCGATGCATTTCACGCACTCGCTTCTTTCAGGACCCATAAACTGGCGTCTATTTCAACAGCCATTGCCCCCGCGGACAGCATATCGGCGGCGTTTTTGTCCGTCCACACACCGCCTGCGCCGATGATGGGAAGTTCGAGCATCGCCGCCGAGTGGACAATATCCAACGAGCGGGGAAATAAAGATTGCCCATACAGCCTGCCTGCGATGAGTTCATCCTGTTCGTCTGGCAATATCCCACGCGGACTTGAAATGCTGATCGCTGCTGCACCTTCCTGAATTAACCTTGGCCCTAAAGATAATACCTGTTCAGTGGGGAGTGAAAATATTAAAGGTAACTCACCAACACACATTTCCAAAGTTAGTAGAATAATATCGTTGGCTAAAAGCGGAGCGAAGCCAAGTTCCACGGCCATCACGTTTTCGATGCTTTCGAGCATTCTTACCATGCGCATGGTTTCTTCCGGGCGATCTGCCATAAGATGGACGATAATGGGTAAGTCTGCGTGATTCCAGCGTGCGGCATGTTTTTTGATCACAGCCGAGAGACCGGGATTCGGCAAGCCTGTGTGTAGCAGGAATCCGCCGGGGAATTCGATCAAGGCCGGTTGGGATGTAGGCAAGCGCGGGCGCAGAGAGATCGGATTCGTTACGAAGGCACCAAATGAATCTAAAGGAATCCCAGCGCGCGGGTCAGGCGCGAATCCAAGTGTTCCCGCCGCATTGATGATTGGTTTGCTAAAATATAAGTCGCGTTTCATTTTGCTTTCATGTCGTTGCGAGGAGCGCTCTTGCTCTTTGTGACGAAGCAATCTCCACGTTATTAGGGGGTTGCTTCGTCGCTCCGCTTCTCGCAACGACATAGTGATTAGGAGAAATTATGCAATCCTTACAAGGAATTCGTGTGTTGGATTTAAGCCGCGTGTTGGCTGGACCTTATTGTACGATGGTTCTCGGTGACCTGGGTGCGGATGTGATTAAAGTGGAGCCGCCCGAAGGCGACGAGACGCGTGGTTGGGGGCCGCCATTTGTGGGCGGGGAGAGCGCGTATTATTTATGTGTCAATCGTAATAAGCGTGACATTGTGATCAATTTGAAAACGGACGAAGGCAAAAAGATTCTGCGCGAGCTTGCTTTGCAAAGTGATGTATTGGTTGAAAACTTTCGCCCGGGCACATTGGAAAAATTTGGTTTGGACTTTGCTGCCTTGCATGAATTAAATCCGAAGCTGATCTATTGCTCGATCACTGGCTTTGGGCAGACAGGTTCCATGAAGGATAAGCCTGGTTACGATTTTATGATTCAAGCTTTGGGCGGGTTGATGAGCATCACGGGCGAACCCGAAGGTGAGCCGATGAAAACAGGCGTGGCGGTCGTGGACTTGTTCGCCGGGCAGAATGCGATCATCGCAATTCTCGCCGCGTTGCAGGCACGCACATTGACCGGGCGGGGACAGCACCTCGATATCTCCTTATTTGATTCGCAATTGGGCTGGCTGGTGAATGTGGCCAGTAATTATTTGATCTCAGGCAACTTGCCGAAGCGGCATGGCAACGCGCACCCGAATATTGTTCCGTATCAAAGTTTTCAAGCTAGTGATGGTTGGTTTGCGATCGCGGTTGGGAACGATAAGCAGTTTACAGGGCTGTGCAGGGTCATTGGTAAATTGGAATGGATAAGTGATTTACGTTTTTTTACAAATTCTGTTCGTGTGGAAAATCGTGATGTGCTAATCCCATTCCTTGCATCTGTTTTTATAACTGATTCTATTTCTGAGTGGTTGAAAAAACTGGACGAAGCCGAAATCCCATGCGGACCGATTCAAAACTTTGAACAGGTTTTTTCCATGCCAAATGTGGGGGAGCGCGAGATGCTGGTGAAAATGAATCATCCCACGATTGGCGAGTTGCCTTTGGTTGGATCGCCGTTGAAGATGAGTGACACGCGCGTGGAATACCGCCTCCCGCCGCCGTTGATGGGCGAGCATACCGAGGAAGTGTTGAAGGAGTTGGGATTCTGGGTAAGCAAGCGGGATTATAATTAGTGTATGAAGAAATTCCGTCCGAGAGTGCGCGCGCTCAAACTTGCCAAGGAAGTCCGCAAACGCCTGACTGAAGAATTGGGTCAACCTGTCAAGGTGATTATGTTTGGCTCTCAGGCGCGCGGCGACGCGACAAGGGAATCTGATATTGATCTGCTTGTGATCGTGCCTTCTTTGAATAACCCGATACGTAAAAAGATTTCCAATGCCACTTGGGAGGTCGGATTCGAGGCAGGCAAGGTGATTTCGGCTGTCCCTACTACTGAACGCGATTTTGAGTATTATAAAATTCTTCCTTTTTATCGGACAATTCGGAAAGAGGGTGTTCCAGTATGACCGAGAATGGTTTTGATAAAGCCGCATTAATATCTTATCGGCTTGAGCAGGCAAAGGAAACTTTGCTTGACGCTCGTGTGCTTTATGACAACGAGCGCATGCCAGCGAGTATTGTAAATCGCGCATACTATGCCATGTTTTATGCGACTTTGGCATTGTTGGTGACGGTGGGTAAATCTTCCTCAAAGCATATTGGTGTCATTTCATTCTTTGATTCTGAATTCGTCAAGAAAAATATTTTTCCAAAGGAAATGAGCCGCATGTTGCATGGGGCTTTTGAGATGCGTCAGGAAGGGGATTATCAGAACCCCGCTGCAATAGACAGGGAAAAAGCGGAGGAAGTATTAAAAGCTGCCGAAGATTTTTTGAGTATTGTTGAAGAAAAATTGTCGCGGGATAAGTAAGCCTCCCGCCGCCGTTGATGGGGGAGCATAC
>JAYVUA010000116.1:0-19976 GCA_043788255.1 Anaerolineales bacterium
CCATCGATAGCTATATCCCCGGGCGGGAAAGGGCGGTAGCAAATCATTTAGGAATTTATCTGGACCGGTAATATTTGTTGCCATTGGTGAAGAAATTAAAACGAGACAACTGTCATTTACAGTTGTCTCGTTTTTTACATTAATTCCTCTAGCAATCATATTGCAATACCGCCGTAACTGTGCTGTAACGGAAGAAATGTGTATATGGTTATAAAATAACATGGAAATAGCTCTTGCTTCATCTTGGCTTTTTGAAAAATTTAATTGCCAATTTGAAACAGCAATCATTTGTAAAGTTTAATTTCGAATAGGAGAATGTATCAATGAAATCTAAAACCCTGCTCCGCCTCATCCTGTTTTCAACCCTTTGTTTCAGCGTTTTCAACACCGGGTTACGGGTCAGCGCCCAAAGCGCCACTCCACCAGCTGTGCAGATCGTCACACGTGGACTTACTTATTGGGATGCGATTTATATTGGGAACGTAAGCTCCACCCGATACGAAAACTGGCCTTTTCAATTCTCTGATGCTTATACTTTTAGTATTACTGCCACCACAACAAGCGGTGACTTAATTCCACAACTCACCCTTTTTGATGGGAACGGCAATGAGATATCCACGACAGTAAATGTTCTTACCAGTACGCAACCTATTGGAAGTTATTCAGTTCAAGTTCAGCCCGTTTCTGGAAGCGGCACTTACAGCCTTACGATTCGGCAGGTTGCTGTAGCACCTACTCCTGTGGCAACCAATACGCCTTTTGCTACTAATACGCCTGTTGCTACCAGCACTCCAGTTGCGACAAATACACCTGCCACTACCAACACGCCTGGTTTTACAAACACGCCTACAGCAACAGGTATCGTCGTACCCTCTGCGACACCAACAGGTATATCCACTCCAACAACTGCGGCTACGCCTGCCTCCGCCTTTGTAACCATTGGTTTTACCCCGTCGAATATTATTGTGGTTGGTAACGTATCTACAGTCACAGTCAACTTGAACAATATTCCAGCCTCGGGGTTTGCGAGTGTTGAATTTACCTGCACATACAATCCTTTGTTTGTGGAAGTAAGCAATATTGCCGAGTCAGGACTTTTCGGTGCTGATGCTGTTATAGTGGTAAATGGTCCTCAAAATGGAAGTTTCATCGTTGCAATTGCAGGTAGTAATGGAAATAAAGCCATTGCAAGCGGCGCAGCGTTTACCTTTACAGCCAAAGGATTGCAAATTGGCCAATCAGCAGTTGATTGTCAAGCTCGTGCTTCTGTAGGAAACCTCGCTCTCATAACCATCCCGTCCACACCTGCCAATTTGAACATCATTTCTGCCCAGGGCACTTTTACGGGCCAGGTTCTTGCGAACAAAACTGTTACGGTCACACTCTACAACCCTGACAATTCAGTTGCTGGAACTGTCAACGCAAATGTAGATGGAACGTTTAGTTTGACTGTTGCTTCTGGAACGTATACAGCAATTGCTTCAGCTTCAGGTTACCTTAAGGCTCAGGGATCTGCCATTATTACGAGCGGAAATACCACTACTTTTCAGGTAATTAGCCTTCCCGCTGGTGATATTGATGGGAATGATGTCATTGATCAACTTGATGCTCTGACCATTGGTATTAACTACAATTCAGCCGCTCCCGTAGCAGCAGATCTTAACAATGATGGCGTCATCAATGTTTTGGATATGGAAATTCTTGCAGGTAATTACCGCCAATTTGGCGCACTTGCCTGGCAATAATATGTGATCACAATAAGGGTGCATTGAAGAATGCACCCTTATTTTGGAGTATGGATGAAATATTTTTCAGCATTTATTATTTTTCTTTTTATTGCTTTTTTAGCTGTCGCTGGAGTAAATGCACAAGCCGCTGAAACAATTTGGATACAGTCCGATACGACGACTTCCTATAAAACGGGAGAAACCGTAACGGTCACACTTAATGGGAGTTCTGCTTCACTCATCCAGGGTTTTACTGCACAAATCAGATACGATCCTGCCTGCCTTGTACCTGTAAACGCCACTAGCCCTATTTCTGGTATGAACGGCCTTGCTGTACCTCAAGGTACAGGTCTGGTGGATGCCTCTTTTGCAAGCACTACACCCCAGGCAGCCAATGGGGTACTTGCCGATATTCGATTTTTAACTCTCAAGGGATGCCAGACCAGCCTATCCATCGTGACCGCGGCCCTTGTAATTCGAAATGAATCTGGTTTTGCTGCCCCTCTCACAGGCGTAGCCATTGACAATAAGGCTGTTGATTTAACTATTGACAGTGCTGTTGGAGAGTCTCAACCAACATCTGTGTTGGACGGTTCTGTACTGCCTCTTGCTCCAACAATTCTTCCTGAGGAAAAACCTCTCAATGGGTGGGTAGTTGCGCTGATCGCACTTCTTGTGGTTATTGTCATTATTACAATTGTTGTCGTGTATAGATTGTCGCGGAGTAAATAATTGATTTTAGTTCGATTCCTCTTGAAGGATTCTTTGTTAGTCTAATGAGAGTAAAACCATGAAACCTAAAAAATTTAATTCGCTATTTCGCCTGGCTGTGTTCTTGATCATGCTGGTGTCTTTTGTGCCTGACGCTGTAACGGTCAAGGCTCTGTTTTTAGCAGTACCTCCACCAGCAGACATGTTTCAACTCCCCTGGGAGCAGGGACTTTCCTGGGTGGCATATGGCGGATTTGATAATGGCACTCGAAGAACCAGCAATAGTCCGCACAATTACAAACTTGGCGGAGCTGTGGATTTTGCTCCACATGCGAATATGGTGGTTGGAGAAGATACTTCGAACTTTTGGGTGGTTGCCGCAGCAGCCGGGACCGTAAAAACAGTAACGAGTTGTTATGTCATCATTGATCATGGCAACGGTTGGTCTACCGAATATTGGCACCTCGCAAATATTCAGGTGGCGGTATCTCAACAAGTTAGCCGCAACCAACGCTTGGGTGTAATCGCAGATAATAAAGTTTACCCAGTATGTACTGGTAATGAACATCCAGGTCCGCATTTGCATTTTGTAATGCGTCCCAGTATGAAAGACACTAAATATTCAGGCTGGACGATTAACTACAACATCATTACTAATAAAACAACGTTTACCAAAAATGGAATAACTTTAGGCTTACTTCAACCGATTTTAAATGTCCCCAGCCTGCAAATTGTTTTACGTGAACCCATTGTTTGGAATACCCTTTATAAAGGCAGTATTGATGCTTATCATTATGAAAAATGGCCGCTCCAATTAACCGAGCAAACTACCTTTGTCATAACAGCAAGTCCTGCAGCCACAGGTGTTATTCCCCTGATCGTAATGTTGAATTCAAGCGGAGTTGAAATTGCTCGTGGTAACGGAACGCTAAACAGCACCCAGCCAGCTGGTAATTATTTCATTCAGATACAACCAGTTGCAGGCAGTGGTTTTTATAACCTAATTGCCCAAAAGGATGGCGTATCTGGAACAACGAGTACTCCCACGCTGACAACGGGTACACCCGCATCAACTAGCACACCCGTGTCGACAAGTACTTTTGTGCCAACAAATACATCCATACCAACCAGTACGCCTGTCTCGACCAGTACTGCACCAATCAGTACATCTACGCCAACCGAGACGCTTGTCCCCACAAACACGCCCATATCAACAGTTTCTCCTGTCTCAAGCGTAACACCCATATCAACGGATGCAGCTACTCCAACTGGAACAATTGTATTAACCAATACCCCGATATCAACGATCACGGCGATACCGAGTGATACGCCTATACCTACAAATACTTTTGGAGTGACTGCCACGCCTGCGGGAAGCGAAACGCCAACCGTTACCAGCATCCCAGTGCTAACTAATACACCTGCTCCAAATGTTACACCAGTTTTTACAACTAGCTCACCAACTGGTTCTCCGACACCGTTTGGTACGGTTGTCGTTACGAACACGCCGGTTTCAACTGGGACTCCAGTGATAAATGGGCCTTATGTGCTAACTTCCTCCAACCCTACAAATATTAATACAGGCGATACGAGTCAGGTAATGGTAAGTTTGAATAATATACCTGTCCAAGGTTACACCAGCACCGAGTTTACCTGTACGTATGATCCCGCCCTGATCGAAGTGAGTAACATCAGCCTTTTGAATCTCTTTGGAACAGACGCAGTTTCAGGAATATTTGGCCCGCAGAATGGGAGTTTCATTCTGGGTGTTGCGGGCAGTAATGGAAACAAAGCCTTGGGTAGTGGTATTGCATTTACATTCAATGCGAAAGGACTACAGGCTGGGCAAACCGTGATTGAATGTAAAGCTCGTGTTTCTGATGGACAGAATGTTCTTCAAAACATACTTTCCATTCCATCAAACATGATAATCAGTGGAGTGATCACCACACCCACTCTCATGCCGACATCAGCATTGCTCATCGGGCAGGTTTTCGCTAGTAAGCTGGTCACAATTCGATTGTATAACCCTGATAACTCCATTGCTGCAACGGGGACAGCAAACTCGGATGGCACTTTTAGTATCACCGCCCCGGGAGGAACGTATACAGTTGTTGCTACAGCAGACGGTTTCCTGAGTGCCCAGGGTTCCATTACACTTGTCAATGGCCTTGTCGGTGCAAAGTCGGTCATTAGTTTGATCGCCGGAGACATTGATAACAATGGTGTCATCAATCAGCTTGATTCGCTTACCATTGGTATGAACTATAACAATACAACTCCAACTGCAGCAGATCTAAACAACGATGGTGTTATCAATGTTCTTGATCTGGGAATTCTTGCGCAGAATTATGGCAAGTCAGGTGCGTTGGTCTGGCAGCCGTAATATTAATAAGTGAGTAAATCAAAAAAGACAGTCATATTTTGATGACTGTCTTTTTTGATTCTGAATTGAAGTTAATCAAAATGCGATCTCGCCAATTTGCTCGAAATTTATGTCAAATAATTCTTCAGCATCGTTTTCCAATTCCGCATCGGCAGCGTCTCCAGCACGGACGCCACGATTGCAATAAGATCTATAAGGGCAGTAATTGCATTTCGAGACTTCATCAGTAAGAGGAAAGGAAGAAGCGGTTTTTATTTCATTCGCAATTTTGATGAGCGCGTCCCAATCTCGTTTGTATTGATCCGCTTTATAAGTAAATCGCGCGGGTTCGGTGGGGAAGTCTGCGAACCAGTAGATCATTTCGATTTGTTCAGGTTCAAAAGGTTTGCCGTTGTTGAAGTGTACTCCCGCTTGAACCATCAAGGCGCGATAGATGCGCGTTTGCCAGCGGACAACGAGCCATTCATTCTTCGGTCGTTTGCGATAGGTCTTCCAATCGTAAATCGTAACTTTATTATTTTCAATTGCGATCAAATCATATTTTGCAACGAGTCGAAATTTTCCAAGCGGTGCGGAGAGTGTAGTCTCTGTATGGAGACCTGACAGGTTTAAAAAGCCTGTCAGGTCTTTGGCATTAATATAATTCTCCCACCATCTTTGTAAATTTTCAGTATTCGCTAATTTTCCGATTTGCTCTGCAGGGATGCCAATAAGATGTTGCTGCACAAGGCGATGAAAATATTCGCCTTCCTGTTGATGCTTTTCATTTTCAAGCGCAGGTTCTGTTTCGATGGCAGGATAAGCCAGCCGCTGCAAATAACGCAATTCAAAGCGGCGTGGACAATCGTGATAATCCTGCAGGGAAGATTGGCTGAGGGTATTTAGATCGGGCATGGCTATATTTTGCCACAGTTTTCAGTTATAATCGCAATCATGATTTACGATTTCGCTTCAGGCAAATCTCCGCTTATTATCGGTGTGCGTGGCTTTGACTTCACAGGGCTTCCTTGAATTGCGCCTGTATGCTGAAAGCATGAAATTATTTCGTCAACTTTCTTCTGCCGCAGGCCATCCTGCGGCATTTTTATTTAAAGGTCAACATGGTACAACTTCAACTCGCAAATATTACTCTTATTCTCGGCGCAAAACGTATCTTCGAAAATCTAAGCTGGGAAATCCAGCGTGGACAAAAGATCGGTCTGATCGGTGCGAATGGCGCGGGAAAATCTTCGCTCTTCAAAATGATCGAAGGGGAGTATTCCCCCGAAATGGGCGGATCCATCACCCGCGCCCGACTCATTACAACGGGATACCTGTCTCAACAACCCGAGCTTGATCTTACGCTGACGGCGTTTGAAGCCGCGCTCGCGGGCAACCCGCGTGTAGCAGAAGTCCATGCGGAATTGGAACGCGTTGAAAATAGTTTGAGTGACTCTGAAGTTTATAGCAATGAACGCAAACTTCAACAGGTGCTTGAAGTGCAGCATAAACTTGTTGAAGAATATCACTCCCTCGGTGGTGACTCCTATCCTGCGCGCGTACGTGAACTACTGCTCGGGCTGGGACTCGCTCAAAGTGAACTGATCAAATCCCTGTCTGTGTTGAGCGGCGGGCAGAAAAAACTGGTTGGGTTGGCGCGGTTGCTGCTTGTCCGCCCTGATATTTTATTATTGGATGAACCTGATAATCATCTTGACCTGCCTGGAAAAATGTTCCTTGAAAAACTCATTCGTGAATACGAAGGGACAGTCGTGCTCATCTCGCATGACCGTTATTTATTGGATGCTGCTGTTACACACATTGCCGAACTTGAAGATGGCAGGTTGACTTTGTTCAACGGAAACTATACTGAATTTGTGATCGATAAAGAGGAAAGACTGGCGCGGCAGGAAGAGTTGTATCAAATTCAGAAACGCGGAATTGCCCGCATGGAAATGGCAATCAAGCGCTATCGAGTTTGGGTTCAATTCAACGACAAGTTTGCCAGCCGCATTCATGCCATGGAAGCACGTATTGCGCGCGTGGATAAAATCGACAGGCCTATTTTGGATCGCAAACGAATTGACTTGCGTTTGAGTGGCTGGCGCGGCTCCAATAAGGTTTTGGAACTTGCCGAGGTTTCAAAGTCGTTTGGCTCAAAGCAGGTGCTTTCAAATTTCAACGAAACCATTTGGCATGGTGAGCGTGTAGGGTTGATCGGCCCTAACGGCGCAGGTAAGTCTGTTTTGTTGCGAATGATTCTTGGCAAGGAGATGCCTGATGCTGGCGAAATCAAAATCGGCCCAAGCATCTCGATTGGGCATTATGCGCAGGAACATGAAACGCTCGATTTCAATCAAACCGTTGTCGACACTGTCCGTTATGCGGGTGAGATGAGCGAATCCAGAGCAATAGCTTTTCTCCTGCATTATCTGTTTACTTATAAACAGGTCTCACAAAAGATTGGTGAACTATCGGGTGGCGAAAGAAGCCGGCTACAATTGGCATTGGTGGTTTTATCTGGCGCAAACTTTCTGCTCTTGGATGAACCAACGAATAACCTCGATATTGCTTCTGCAGAAGTATTGGAGCAGGCGCTTGAAGAATTTGAAGGCACAGTTTTGGTCATCTCGCATGACCGTTATTTCCTAGACCGAACTGTTGAAAGATTAATTGTCATCGAAAATGGTCAACTGGTTGAATATCAAGGCGGCTATAGCGATTATCTCGAAAAGAAAAGATAGTATATATAATTTTCAATATTTTTCTCTACCGCACATCTCATAAATAGATGTCGTTGCGAGCCGCCGCTCTTGCTCTTTGGCGGCATGGCAATCTCGTATTATGTTAAATATTCCCTAAACCAGGAGGTTGCTTCGGGCTAACGCCCTCGCAACGACATTTGTACAGTAGAGAACATTATTTCAAAGGTTAGCTTTGAAAAGGAGATTTATATGCCTCAAGCTGGAATTCACGCAATGGTTGGAATGCTTGCTCGTAAATTTACGAATAAGCGTCAATGGGTTTTGTTCGGAGCAATTTTAGGAAGCTTCGTTCCTGATATGGATAACTTTGGGGTGGCAGTGGCGACTCTTGCCAAGCTGCCCACAGCGGGTATTCATCGCACTGCAACTCACAGTGTATTCTTTATTATGGCGGTTGTCGCAATTTTTTACGTGTTCAGACTGGTTAAAAAAGATGTGCGTTGGAGTAACCTTGGAATTGGCCTGGGGTTGGGCATTCTTCTCCACGTCCTGTTGGATGTATTTCTATGGTTCAATGGCGTCGCGCTATTTTGGCCATTTCCACTTTGGATCGATCTTTGGGCAAACACAACACCGCCCTCATGGTTCATGAAATTTATGGACCCTGCTGAGTTTCTTTGCTTCGGCATTTACCTTTGGGTGCTGGGCAGTTGGGCGCGCAAATACAACACCGACAAAGACTTCGCCAGCAAACAGCGCATGTGGATGATTATCGAATTCGCGCTATTTGTGATCTTCACTCCACTTGCATACATTATGACGAAAGGCTTCCTGACAATTTTCGGGGTCTTATATCTATTCTCGCTTATGACAGCTTTCTTTGTGACCATTCGTATGAGGAAAACTGTCGAAGCTGCAGAAGCAGAATAAAACAAAGAGGTCAATCTGGTACAGATTGACCTCTTTGTTTAAGTTGAAGATATATCCAATACTTATTCCTGGTTACTTAACCTCTCCCTGCAGCTGTATGGCAATTTTGACATGTCTGTTCGGTTTTTGCTTTGTTCAAAAATATTAGATTAGCATCATTGGTGGTGTCGTGACTTGCGTGACAGTCTACGCAGCTCCCTGCATTTTTAGGGTCAGCCGCCTGCCATTGTGACAATAGAACATGGAAGTGGTTCTTAAAATCCTTTTTACCAGCCAGATCGGAGTGACATTTCAAGCAATTCGCATCAGGATAGGGTTCTTCCAAAGCGGCTGGCTGCGGATAGTGCCCGCTGAAATAAGAGATCAAATCTGTAGAGCCTGCCATTAAACCACCATACCTGCCAATGAGACCAGGCTCGGTGTGACAATCAATACAGCGTGCAGCATGTTTGGCCGCGTGAAAACTTGCCAGATCCGTTGATGCAGTCACTGCGACGAGAGACCGATTGAAGAATGTCACCTCTCCTTCTGTATGGCAGGAAGCGCAGAATGAATCGTGGTTCTCCAGTTGCATTGCACTCAGCGGAATTACCAACCCAAAAACAAGGAATGCTGCGATTACACCAATTACTGTCAATTGAATACGGCGGTTTGACCACATGCTTGAATTTATTTGCTTTCCAATTTTTCGGGATTTTGCCATTAGATTCTCCTCTACTTTCTTACGAGAAATTTTACTTTTTCAAGATGACACTGCGATGAAACAAAAATTCCCATCCATAGCAGATGGGAATTTTTGTTTTCTTGGTTAGGTTTTATTCGTACCTAAACCTCCAAACGCCAATGCTAAAGAAAATGGTTGCAAACCCAAGCAACACTCCCACCTCGGGAAGAATATCCACCAGCCCGCCGCCGCGCAGGACGAGATCCAACATGCCTTGCATGGCCCAGGTCGTTAGCAATACTTTCACGATGTTCTGCACCGTCTCTGGAAATAATTCCAACGGATACCAGCATCCGCCCATCAAAGCCATCACCATACCCAGCATAATACTCAAGCCGTTCGCCTGCCCTTCGGTTTTGACGAACGTCCCAAGCGTTGTGCCCAATGCTGAAGATGCCAATGCAAATGAAATCATCAATACCGCCAATGCCAATGGCTCGCGTCCCCAATTCAAGTGGAACACGAATACACCAAACGTCACCAATAAAGTCATTTGCACGATTGCCGCCAACACCTGTCCGCTGATGGCGCCCAATAAAAATGTGGCTTTGGACGTCGGCGTGGTCAACAGTCGGCGCAGAGTCCCTTGTTGGCGTTCGAATGCGAACAAACCTGATAATCCCAACAGCGGGATAAAAACCCACGTGATCAATTGTCCAGCGGATGAATTTGCCGCCGGGTCATAATCGACTTGGTCACTGGTTGCCGCGCGAGTGACATTGACTCGGCCGGGGGCCTCATCTAATAATTTCTGCGCCGAGGTTAACGCTTCATCGAAATAAAGCTGCTTATCTGATTCTGATTCAAATGTGCTGACTTGTTCAGCCTCATCTACGGCCATTTTTGCGGCATTGATGGCGCTGCCTAATTTACCAATGACAGCTTGAACGGCTCGCTGTGCTATGACAGCATCCATGTTATTGGGTTGTTGGCGTAATTCCAATTCAGCGGTGCCAGTTGATAAGCTGTCCTTATCAAAGCCAGATGGAATGATCAATAATACGGCAGCGCTACGATCACTGAATTGACTCTCCGCTTCGTCAAGCGCTACTACTTTAGGGCGAATCGCTGTCGATTTTTCTAACTCAGCGATCAGGTCCGCTGAGAGCGAGGTGTGGGCCTGATCCACAACTACGAGTTGAATGCGGCTGTCAGCGTCACCGGGGTTGGGCGATCCGCCGAGAATAAACGTAAACACGAGCGGCAGGATGATAAAGAAGACCAGTTCTGAGAATCCAGAAAAACGGATCAGGGCATCTTTCCATGTAATTGCGAATATTTTTTTCATGAGATTACCTTTGCACGACGCCTTGCCGATTGAATAATAAAACGGACGCAGTAAATAAAACTGTTCCCATAATCAATAAGGCTGTGACTGGTGTTGCGATATCGGCCAGACCGCCGCCAGTTGCAAGGGTGAGGAAACCGTCCAGCCCCCAGGCGTTGGGAGTGACCTTGCCCAAACTTTGGACGTATGAAGGCAGATTTTCCAAACTGACAAATGAACCGCCGAGGATGCCGAAGATCAACATCATGGCTGAGCCAACACTTGCAACTTGCCCTGCTGTGCGTGCCAGTGCTGTGATCAACATGCCCCAGCCCGTTGCGCCGAAGACCGCTGCAAGAACCAATACGATCAGGCCAAGCGTATTGCCCCATTTCAATTGAAATAGGAAAGTTGTTGCAAATATCAAAATGCTTAATTGTGCAACGCCTGTTAAATAAATACCGAAGATCTTGCCACCTAAAATTTGTGCGGCACTGGTTGGGGAAACCAACAAACGCGGCAGTGTGCCCTGAATGCGCTCGGCAATAATGGTCCGCCCGCCATAGCTGACGGTGTACATCAGGAACATTAACGCCATGCCTGGGGCAAGATAAGCCAAAATGTCAAACTCAATGGCTTCGCCGCCAACTTTATTTTGCTTTAACTTGATCGTTGTAACAGGTGCAGTCGTGGAGGTTGAAAGTCTTTCGCTCATTGCGTTGCTTACATCGGCAATGTCTTGTGGCAGCACACGTCCGCTGGTGATGAGTTGAAGCATTGTAACTTGGCCGCCAATGGAACCTGATTCAACGCGGCTGAGAAATTCTTCAACGATGGTTTGGATGATACCCGCGCTGGTTGGGCGGGTTGGATTAGCGTAAATCTCAATTGAGATGACTTCATCTGAAAGAGTCTGCCCGTCTTTTGGGATGATGCTTTCGGTGAAGCCCTTTGGGATGAAGACAACTCCCGCAGCTTTGTCATTGTCAATTAACTGACGGGCAGCTTCAAGGTCGGGTGATGCGGTGGGTTCCATCAAATCCGATAATTCAGGAGTATTGAATAAATCCACTAATGCATTGCCAAGCTGGCCATTATCTTGATTAACAAGAATGACGGGGATGTTGCTAAATCCGCTGCTGCCGCCTGAAAAACGACCAGTGACAAATCCCATGCCCAACGTGAGCAGGAAGGGAGCCAACAGCATAAGCAATAATGCAGCGCGGTCGCGAAATGCGAGGCGCAGGTCTTTGATACCGATTAGAAAAGTTTTTAGCATAATAGTCCTTTATGTCATTGCGACGCACTTTGCGAAGCAATCTCCTCGTTGTGTTGGAGATTGCTTCGGGCGAAAGAACATCGCCCTCGCAACGACATGGGTAATTAATCTCTTAACGCTCTACCTGTCAAATGTAAAAACACCGCTTCGAGATTCGGTTCGCGGATATCAATGGAGCGAATCTTGATGTTTTGCTCATTAGCTTTACTGACCACGGCAGCGAGTACATCTGCGGCTGCGGGGCAGATGATCGTGACATCATGTTCACTGGCATCGGCTTTGTCTACGCCTTTGATTCCATTGAAAGATCTTGCAAGTGCTCCAGCTTCTGCACCTTCCTCCAAGTGAAGAATAAGCGTTTCAGATTGACCGACTTGCTGGGTCAGTTCTTTTTGCGAACCGATGGCGATCAACTCGCCATGGTCAATGATGCCAACGCGGTTGGAAAGTTCTTCAGCTTCTTCCATGTAATGTGTGGTGTATAGCACGGTCATGCCTTGTTTGTTCAAATCCTTGACCGTATCCAAAATCGCGCGGCGTGACTGCGGGTCAATGCCAACAGTGGGTTCGTCCATGAAAAGCAGGCGCGGTTTGTGAAGCAGCCCCACGCCAATATTGACTCGGCGTTTCATTCCGCCTGAAAAAGTTTTGACACGATTCTTTGCCTTATCAGTTAAACCGATTTGCTGAAGGACTTCATCAACGCGTGTGTTGAGTGACTTACCGCTCAGGTTGTACATCTGTCCCCAAAAGATCAGGTTTTCGCGTGCGGTCAGGTCTTCGTAAAGGGCGAGGTCTTGCGGCACAACGCCGATGATATTACGAACGCCCATTGGGTCTTTGGTTATGGAATGTCCGCCAATGGTTGCATCACCAGATGAAGGTGTATACAAAGTGGAGAGCATCGAGATGGTCGTTGTCTTGCCTGCCCCGTTGGGACCGAGCAGACTGAAGATTTCGCCTTCTTCGATGTTGAATGACACGCCTTTTACGGCTTGAAAATCACCATAGTTTTTAGCGAGATTTTGTACTGCTAGAATTGAAGTCATGAATTTCTCCTTTGTTCTTTTCGTGATTTCCTGAGTGGAGTGAAGGGTCGCTACGATAACTTCAGAGATCCTTCACTCTACTCATTGTGACATGCTGAAGTGAGTTGTAAAACGATATTACTTTTGCCTGTAAAGCGCCCGGTGGAATATCTCACAAAAAACACCAGAGAGAACTGTTGCTGCCAAATATCAACAGTTGAATTTATCTACAAATGAAGCGGCGACAAGTTGTTTACTTTATTCGATTATATTGCTTGAGAATTTTCCTTACTTCGTCATGCGGTAAAGCCTTGATGTTGACCTGATTTTGCCCACTCATATCCTCGGCTGCAATCATTGCGTTGATGATCGCTTCTTCTGTCGCATAGGCGGCCGAGAACAGGATCGGGTCAATATGATCGTTGGATAATATCTGAATATGAGACAGCCCTATTTCATCGCCATGAATTGCTTCTGAATTTGCAGTGGAGAATGCCAGAAAAATATCGCCAGAACCATTGCCTCCCATACTGCCTGTGCGTGCCATGCCAATTGTTGCGCGTTTTGCCAGCCGCTTGAGTTGATGAGGGAGCAGCGGCGCATCGGTTGCGATGATGACGATTAACGAACCATCATCCTGTTTGAAAGGATTCTCGCCATTTGTGAATGGCGCTCCATCCAGTAAATGTTGTCCTACGAGAGCGCCGGCAATCGTTAATTGGTATCTTCTGCCAAAATTAACTTGTGCCAAAACGCCGATTGTCCAGCCGCCAAGTTTTTCAGGAAGTTTACGTGATGCAGTTCCTGTGCCGCCTTTGAATTCATAACACAGCATGCCTGTCCCGCCGCCGATGTTGCCCTCATCAATCATGCCACCCTTTGCTGAATCAAGAGCATTCATCACGTGATGTTCTTTCACATGAAAACTATTCATATCATTGAGCCAGCCATCTGCCGTTTCACCCACCACCGGACATGACCATTTTTGATAAAGCGCATCATTTTTTGCCTGCCATGCAATGATCGTGTCGCGCACGATGCCCACGCTGTGTGTGTTTGTGATTCCTATCGGCCCTTCAAGCAGGCCGCCTTCTTCGATCCAGGCTGCGCCTGTCATCTCACCGTTGCCGTTAAACGAATGCACACCTGCATAAACAGGAATGTGTTCCTTGCTTCCGCGTGGATGAATGATCGTTACTCCTGTTCGCGCTGAGTCACCTTCGATAATGGTTGAGTATCCAACGGTCACGCCTGAAACGTCTGTGATTGCATTGTGTGTTCCAGGCTGGCCATCAAATGGAATCCCCAGGTCACGTGCGCGCGGCTTGGTCATAAATTTTCCTTTGCAATTTTTACAAGTTGAATTGCGATACTGTTCATAATTTCATCAGGCACTCCGTCCATTGCCTGTGATTGCAAACGTGTATCAATTTCATCATTGACATAATCTACGACGATGAATTCGTCAGCTAAAGCAATTTCAGTTGAAAACCAATCCAGCTTGCAGATGGACGCGATGCGCTTCGTTACATCCCGAAGCTTGTTCAAGCGATACTGAGACTCTTCTTCCGCTGTGACAGGCGCGTAGATGTGTGTGTCGGTGTCCCACCAGCATGGATAGGTTTCGCCGTTGGCATAAAAAACACGGAACCACGCAGGTGAATTCTCAATGATGCATGGCATGATGTGTGCTTGAATTAAATATTTTTGTTCAGGAAATTCCATGCGGGATTGCAAAATTTCATCCATGGTGGATGCGCCAAGAATCACGCCTTCACCGCCGCCACCGTTGGACGGTTTGATGACAAAATTTTCGCCAAGCGGGGTTAAGTCAATTTGCGGGATGACAGGCTGTTCAAGAAAGGGCGCAAGCAAAATTGTATACGGGGTGTGTAAACCCGCGCTGATTAATTCAAGGTGCATCGTGGCTTTATCTTCACACCAAGCCGAAACCTCAGCAGGATTGATCCGCTTTGCGCCAAACTCCTTTGCCCAACGTGGAATGGGATCAAAAATGGCTTCTCCCTGCCCGCGATGGAGTAAGGTTTTGAAGGTTAATACTCCCTTATAAAGCGCCGTAATGGATTCAAGTAAATTATCAGGTTTGATCTGCCAGAGTGAAATGCCTTCTTCAATGCAGGCTCGTTCCACCATCCCAACAAATGCATCATCATATTCCCAGTACCATGGGAGGCATAAGTCATATTTCATGGTTGAATTATAGTCGAAGGTCAAAAGTCAAAGGCCGCGTGCTTATGATTTTCGACCTTCAACCTTTGACTCTTATAATCACTGGTAAAATGGACGCACAAATTTTTCAAAAGGACAAAAAAATGAGCAAAGATACAGTGCAAAACGATGTGGTCGTTTCCATGGATTACAAATTAACGGTGGATGGGGAAGTGCTTGATTCCTCTGAAGACGCGGGCCCTTTACAATTCCTGGCTGGGTATGAGAACATTGTCCCTGGGCTGGAGCGCGAAATGATCGGTATGAAAGTAGGCGAAAGTAAGGATGTTGTTGTGGCCCCCGAAGATGGATATGGTGAATTTGATGAAGAAGGCTTCATGGAAGTTCCGCGCAGTGAATTTCCCGAGGATATGGAAATTGAAGAAGGCCTCGAATTAAGCGTGACCGACGAAGACGGTCAAAATCAATATGCGCGCGTTGAAAATGTGACCAAAGAAACTGTGCGGCTTGATTTCAACCACCCGCTTGCAGGTGCTGAATTGCATTTCAATGTGACCGTTATCGCTTTACGTGAACCCACAACAGAAGAGCTTGAACATGGTCACGTCCACGAAGACGGACATCATCACTAGCCTTGAAAGTAAAAGCGCTCGGAATTCCGAGCGCTTTTTGATAGAGTTTGCAAGCTATTGGACGTTTTCCTTTATATACTTGCCTGATAAAAGGAGAGTGAAAAATGAGCAAATTTAAAAGCATCTTCAAAGTTTGGCTTCCATTTGCTGTGACGATTACAGCATTCTGCGCGTTGACCTACGCAACCGTTCAGCAGTCGTATCGTCAAAACGCAAACGATCCGCAGATTCAGAGGGCGCAAGATTCTGCCGATGCAATTGTAGATGGAAAAGACATCAATCTGATTATTCCTTTAGAAAAAGTCTCTGTAGCGAAAAGCCTTGCTCCATTTCTTATTATCTATGATCGTGATGGAAAAGTAATCGCATCGTCAGTGACGTTGGATGCTAAAACGCCAGATTTTCCAAATGGTGTTTTGGACTCCACTAAGGAATTGGGCGAAAACCGTATTACCTGGCAGCCCAGGGATGGTGTGCGGATTGCAGCTGTGATTGTCTCTTATGAAGATGGTTACGTGCTGGCAGGCCGCAACTTGCGGGAAGTGGAGGTGCGCGAGGATCAGCTTGCTACTTTTGCGGGGATAACATGGCTGCTGGCTTTGCTTGCTACGTTAATTGTGATCGCATTTGGTGAGTATTTTCTTTCTGAAAAGAAATAGATTTTGGCGGGTTGAAAACCCGCCCTACGAATAATTATGCAAGAGGTCTATCAATCAAAAATGCTGAAGTTTCAGGCTTCAGCATTTTTGATTGATTCGACATTACTTTGTTTTTGCCAGTTCCATGCCTGCCTGATGCCAAAACCTAAAACCACCAGTCCCAGGATCAGCCCGCCAAAGTTGCTGATGAATTCATAGACCAATTCCCATTGACTGCCGAATAGGTATCCCAACCCTCCATATAAACCGATCCAAATAATCTCACCTGAAATATCGTAAACGATAAAATGCGAGAATTTATACCCGCTGCTGCCAGCGATCAAATTAGTGGGAATTGCAACTGCGGTGATGAGCCAGCGGGTGAGGAAAATTGCCAGACCCGCACGATTTTGAAATGACTCGCTGGCATTGATCCATAATTGAGAATTTCCGAAACGCATTTCCGACCAGTCTTTTGCATAATGTCCCATCGTGAAGCTGAGCATATCTCCAAGGACTGCCCCCACCAGGCCGAGCAAAGCTGCGCTGGGCCAGTTCAAAATACCCTGCTGACTAAACGCACCTGCCGCAATGACAACCACCGATGCCCCAATAGGCAAGCCCAGTGCCCCCAGAAATAAGATCAATCCGATCAGCGGTGTGCCAAAATTAATGACTTGTGTGAGAAGAAATTCAGACATGTAACCTGCTACGGTGTGACAGTTGCTGCGGGTGGGGAGGTTTTTGTTGAGTCAAAATCAGGCTTCGGCAGATGTTCTGCCTGTTCCGTGAGAATTGTTTTCTTTACCAAGTCCAGCACGTATCCATCCTGGTCAGGAAAATAATCCTTATTGATAACCTTCAAGCTTTTGTCTTTATTTGAAAATGGAGATATATCCAGCGCATCAAAGATCGCTTTATCAGGAACGTGGTACATATGAGAGATAAATGGAACTGTCATCCAATCGCGGATCAATTCAACGTCTGTTTCCGTATTGCCTCGAGGCGGCGGACGATGGCCGTCAAATTTTCTAAATGCGTGAAAAACACGCATTCCAAAAAATACGATAATCACAATGCCCAGTCCGATCAGTGCAAAGGTCACCACTTTTTTCATTGTCATTGCTTTTCCTTGGTGAAAATTTTCTACGCTGGATTATTTTACACTTGGAGGTGTGTAAAAAATGTAAAGAAATTATGTGATTTTATAAAAGAACGACCCGAAAATTTCAGGGTCGTTCTTTTAGGTTTGATTATCAATTACTTTTTATTCCTGCCACTCAAACTCAAAGTCGCCGACTAAAACAGTATCACCTTCTTCAACACCTGCTTCGCGCAGAGCTTTATCCACGCCAAGCTTTTCCAACATCTTTTGAAATCTGCGCAGAGAGCCATCGTGCTCGAAGTAGGTCATTTTCGCTGAGCGTTCAATGGCTACACCGATGACCCGCCAACTGCCATTATCTTCGCGTTTGATTGTGAATAGATTCGGGTCAACATCGGGTTTGTAAATGGGCAGAGACTCGTCCAGTTCTTCCACTGGAATTTCAGCAAGTTTTTGGTGCGCGGCGATTAAAAGATCACGAGTATTTGTGCGAGCCATGGCAGAGAGCGTGAACAATTCTATCTTTTTCTTTTTGAAGCTTGCTTTGATTTCCTTCAGCCGCTCCTGCACATCGGGCTGGTCAATTTTATTGAGAGCTACAATCTGAGGTTTGGTGGCAAGCTTGGGGTCAAAGAGAGCGAGTTCGCTGTTGATTTGACTATAGTCTGCGAGCGGATCTTCAGAGAGGCCATCCACCATGTGAATAAGCACACGCGTGCGTTGAATATGCCGCAGGAAATCGTGACCCAAGCCTGCACCTTCAGCCGCGCCTTCGATCAGCCCAGGAATATCGGCCAGCACCACTGTGGTGTCCAAGTCAATATTAGCCACGCCGAGGTTGGGTTCGAGTGTGGTAAATGGATAGTCACCAATCTTCGGCTTGGCATTTGTCAGCGCCGCTAGTAGAGTTGATTTCCCAGCGTTGGGCAAGCCGATGATGCCAATATCAGCAATCAGCTTAAGTTCGAGGCGTAGTTTTTTTTCCTCATGTGGTTCGCCGCGTTCAGCTGTGCGGGGAGCTTGATTTCGTGAGGTTGCATAATGCTGGTTTCCAAGCCCGCCGCGGCCGCCTTTGCAAACCATGAGCTGCTGCCCCGCTGTGGTGAGGTCGCCTAAAAGCGCGCCTGTCTCGGCGTCAAAAATTACAGTGCCTGGCGGAATATAAATAATTAAATCTTTCGCACCGCGCCCAGTCTTTTCTGAGCCGCCGCCTTTTTTACCATCATCGGCTAAAAACTTTTCATTCTGGTGAAAAGCCGATAGTGTATTGAGCGTTTCTCTTACTTCAAAGATGACATCGCCGCCTTTGCCGCCATCGCCGCCATCGGGTCCGCCAAGCGGTACAAATTTTTCACGGCGAAAATGTACCATGCCATCGCCGCCTTTGCCTGATTTTACGTGAATATTTACGTGGTCTATAAACATATTTCTCTCATTAATTACTTTATTTGTCTTTTGTTTCAATTATAGTCGCTTCGCAGGGTTCAGGTGCTCTTCAAATAAGAAGGCTTCGGATACCATTTTCGGTATCCGAAGCCTATAGAATCTTGTTGTCAGGCTAAACGATTACTTACTCAAATTCCATGCCGCAGGTAGAGCCAATGCAGCCACAACCAACTTGATAATATCACCAATTATGAAAGGAACCAAACCCAATGTGACCGCCTTGCTAAAACTGCCTACTACGACAGCCAGCCAGGTGACTCCGCAAACGTAGATGATGACTGTGCCAATCAGGAACGGGATGAAGGAAGTGCGCACGCTTCTTTCGTAACCGATTTCTGCCAGCCGACCTATAACATACGCCGCGCCGACAAATCCCAGCAGATAGCCAGCGGTTGCTCCAGTTAACACGGTGAGTCCGTGCGCACCGCCCGCAAAAAACGGCAGGCCGACTGCGCCTTCAGCGAGATACAATACTAGAGAAGCCGCACCGCGTTTTGATCCTAATGCTGCACCGACAAGCAATACGCCAAAAGTTTGGCCTGTGATCGGAACAGGTGTGAATGGCAGAGGAATCACTATCTGTGCGAGTGCCGCAACAAAGAGTGACCCAAGAATGACAAGGAAGATGTCACGCAGCCATGAGGAGGCGCGGGGAAAAAAACGAATGGAAAGGGTGGGTGCAAGAGTAGTCAAGATATCGTTTCCTTATTGATTGTTTACTTAATCTTCATCCACAAAAAAACGAATGCGGTTTAAGGTGGTCCATTCAGTGGTTTCATCTTCGAATTCCACTTCCACTCGATCCCCATCTACGTTGAGGACGGTGACATCATAATAAAGACCATCCTGTGCCGACTTGCACTCAACCTGATCATCTACTTCCACCAGGTACTCTTCAAGATAATCGGCATTGGTCCATTCCTCTTCAGCAGTATCAAAGCGGACAAAAATGTCTTCATCTTCTATCGTAATGACCGTTGCAGGATAAAAATATTCATCCTCATCCCAAAATGCGAACGCGCGGTTGCCTTCAGTCCAATATTCCATTGTTAGGTTCCTTTTTTGCATTATTTTTTTCTTTTCATTATAGCAAAAATTTATGAGAAACTCATGGTGTTGAAATATTTAATTCTGTTAGCCCAAAGTAGAAATGTCACCTGATTTCCAAAGTAGAAATGTCCCCTGGCGACGCGGCGGGGACGTTTCTACTTTTATTTTTGAAAAGTGAC
>JAYVUA010000117.1:0-27619 GCA_043788255.1 Anaerolineales bacterium
TCTTCGCCACTTCTGCGGCATGATCAGCGATGACAAAATCTTCTTCGCGGAAATACAGTTCATTTGCAAAGGGATCAGCCTGCGCACGCGATGTCTCGCCGCCCCCGCCGCGTTTGCGGTTGCCCGCGAAGAATCCGCGTGCCATCGGGCTCCAGGGGATTAATCCAATGCCCTGATCTTTGCAGAGCGGAATCATCTCGCGTTCTTCTTCACGATACACCAGATTGTAGTGATTTTGCATGGACACAAATTTCGTCCAGCCGTTGATTTCTGAAACGTGTTGCGCTTTTGCAAATTGCCACGCAAACATCGAAGATGCGCCAATATAACGTGCCTTGCCAGCGCGGACAATATCATTTAACGCTTCCATGGTTTCTTCGATGGGAACGTTTGGATCCCATCGATGGATTTGATACAAATCCACATACTCCATTTGCAGGCGTTTGAGCGACTTGTCAATTGAATCCATGATGTGCTTGCGTGAGAGTCCGCGGTCATTGATATCATCGCTCATCTGCCCGTGGACTTTGGTGGCGACTACAATATTTTCGCGTTTGCTGTCTTTTAGTAAATTGCCTGTAATACGTTCACTTTCCCCCGTGGAATATATATCTGCTGTGTCAAAGAAATTGATGCCCGCATCCAGCGCGCGGTTGATAAATGGCCTGGCTTCGTTTTCATCCAAAACCCATTCACGCCATTTCTTTGAGCCGTAGGTCATCATTCCCAAACACAGCCGCGAGACTTTTAATCCACTTTTGCCGAGATTGACGTATTGCATGAGAACTCCTTTTTTGAATGGATGATAGACCGCGGACGGTAGACCATGGTCTACCGTCCGCGGTCTGCGGTCATTAAATGATTTCCAGCTTTGCGAGGCTTGCCGCCAGCCGTTTCAGTCCGACCGATTTGAATTCGATGACAACGATCTCGTCGCCGTCTTGAATTCTGCTTTCCTGTACGATGCCTTCGCCGAAGGATTGATGTTTAACACGGTCGCCGGAGTTGAAGCGAATGCTGATCGTAACGGGAGCAGATCGCGGCGGAGCGGGAACCGTATACTTTGATTCAGAGGGGCTGGGGGTGCGATAAAAACTTTGAGAAGAGAATGAACTTGTAGGACGTCCCGTGCGTGTTTTTCCAACGATCAATTCAACGGGCAGGTCTTCGATAAAACGCGAGGCGTCGGTGGTTTCAGACATGCCGCGTCCGCCGCGCTGCAGGGCGCGCAGTAAATAAAGTTTGTCTTTGGCGCGCGTGATGCCCACATAAAAGAGGCGGCGCTCTTCCTCCATTTGTTCGGGATCATCAAATGAGCGGCTGTGCGGAATGATGCCATCATCCAGCCCGACGATGAAGACCGCGCCGAATTCAAGTCCCTTGGCGGCGTGCAGAGTCAGCAGGGTGGGCGCGTTGGCGTCTGTGATGGTGTCTTGGTCGGCGACGAGTGCGATATTTTCGAGAAAGTCATCCAGCGTGCGGTCAGAGTATTCGAGCGCGAGGCGTTTTAGTTCTTCCACATTTTCCCAGCGTTCAGCGGCTTCTTCGGTTTCATCATTCAGAATGAAGGCTTTGTAATTAATATCTCTGGCGATTTTTTCAAAGAGTTCCACGATGGTGGCGGTGGGAGCCATGGCGCGCCAGTTGGCGAACATGCCGCCGAAATCTGCAAGAGGCAAAGCGGAGCGGCCGCTGAAAGATTTGTAATAGGGTGAGTCTGCGCCGCGCGCCAGATCAAGTAATACTGCGCCCGGGCTTGTATCGTTTTGATTCGCAACCATGTGCAGCGTGGTTAATGTTTTTTCACCAATGCCGCGCGGAGGGACATTAATAATGCGTCCGAGTGCGGCTTCATCTGCGGGGTTGTGGACGAGGCGAATAAATGCGATTACATCCTTGACTTCACGGCGTCCATAAAACCTTTGTGCGCCGACCAGTTTATAAGGAAGCCGCGCCTGTAAAAATGCTTCTTCAAGCAAACGCGACATGGAGTTGGTGCGATACATGATGGCACACTCGCCAGGCTCAAACTTTTTGCTGACGACCAGTTCGGCGATGGTGTTGACCACGAAGGCGGCTTCGTCATAATCGTTATACGCTTCGTGATAAAGAATCTTTTCGCCCGCGCCGCGATCGCTGAAAAGTTTTTTCTTGCGGCGGTTGGGCGTGCGTGCTTTATCAATCACACTCATGGCGGCGTCGAGAATATTTTGATGTGAGCGATAATTTTGTTCGAGTAAGACCACTTCGGCTTCGGGGAAATCCTCTTCAAATTTTTGTAGGTTGCGATAGTCCGCGCCGCGCCACGCGTACACAGATTGATCGGGATCGCCCACGCAGAAAATATTCTTGTGATGGGAGGCAAGTTGCTTAACCAGCGCATATTGCGCGAGGTTGGTATCTTGAAATTCATCCACCAACACGTGTCTGAATCTTTGCGCGTATTTATCACGCACGGCGGGGTTCTCTTCCAACAGGCGCGCGGTGTATACGAGCAGGTCATCAAAGTCCACGGCGTTGCTGGCGATCAATCGTTTTTGATATTCAACATAAACACGTTTTATCACTTCATCACGATAGGTATTGATCGGATATTCATCGGGGCCAAGCAGTTCGTTTTTTGCGCGGGAGATGGCGGCGTGAATGCTCGCGGCGCGATATAACTTGTCATTTAAATTAAGTTCTTTGATAATGCTTTTGACAATGCGTTCCTGGTCGTCAGAATCAAAGATCACAAAATTCGATTCGAGCGGAAGATGTTCCACTTCACGCCGCAGAATGCGCGCGCAAATCGAGTGGAAGGTGCCAAGCATGATGCCGTCAGTGGCCTGGTCGTTCAACATGGCCTTCACACGCAAATCCATTTCCTTCGCGGCTTTATTGGTGAATGTGACTGCAAGAATTTGCCATGGTCGGACTCCTACGGACGCGATCAGATATGCGATGCGTTGAGTCAATACACGCGTCTTTCCTGACCCCGGGCCTGCTACGACCAAAACGGGTCCATCGGCGGCTGTGACAGCTTGACGTTGTTGCGGGTTGAGTTTATCGAGAAAATCCATTTTGATATTCGATAATTCGGTATTCGATTTTGATTAGTCAGGAATCGGGACTCGCAATCCTTTCGATCACGAATCCCGATTCTTGACTATCGAATATCGCTGTTCACTTACTTCAGTTCAGAGGTGCAGTTCGGGCAGCGTGTGGCTTTGATGGCAATGGTGCTGAAGCAATGTGGGCATTCTTTGGCGGTGGGGGCCGCAGGCGCCAGGGGTTTCTTCATGCTATTTGAAAATTTCACGATCAGGAAAATGACAAATGCAATAACAATGAAGTCAAGGATGGTTTGAACGAATGTGCCCCACTTGATGATGGCTGCACCAACCGTGATGGCCTGCTCACTAAAATTTACACCGCCCAGTAACAGTCCGATCACTGGCATGACGATATCATTGACGAGCGAGCTAACGATCTTGCCAAATGCACCGCCGATGATCACAGCAATGGCGAGGTCCAATACATTTCCGCGTATAACAAATTCTTTGAATTCTTTGAACATGATTTTCTCCTGACTTTAATAATAGCATTACTTGGATTCTATGTTATGCGGAGGGGCTTGTCAACGATGGCCGCCTCGCAATGACATTCAAAGCTCAGCGTCAAATTGAGGATTGCTGCAACGATGCGGGTGTGTTTTGGTCGGTAAAACATACGGGAAGAATCTGTGATTTGAGGCTGGGCAGGCTGCGGGGAAGTACGAAGCGTGGTTTTTATCCATTGTTTTCTAAATTATTGCTCAAAAAAACAGTTCTATAGAGGGGTATTTAAGCACCCTTTTATTGTATTTTTTGTATATAATTATGACTACACATCTTTCTCCTGGTTCCTGCTGTTGACGCTCCTAAGGAATTAGGTATAATTCAATTCGCTTGACAATAGATAGTTTTAGTTTGTAAGTAGTAATTATCTCAATGTAGAAAAGGACCATCGCGGATGCCTGATCTTTTATTAGATATTAAGGGACTTGAAACTGAGTTTAAGACCCCAGATGGGATTATCCATGCAGTAAATGGAGTCTCATTTGGATTGAAAGAGGGTGAAACACTAGGTGTTGTAGGTGAGAGTGGTTGTGGGAAGAGCGTTACGATGCTCTCCGTGTTGGGTCTCATCCCTTCACCTCCAGGAAAAGTTACTGCGGGGGAAGCGTTTTTTTTCGGCCAGGATCTTCTCAAAATGTCAAAAGAAGAAATTCGTCATGTGCGCGGCGCACAGATCGGTATGATCTTTCAAGATCCGATGACGTCTTTAAATCCTGTGTTAACCATTGGCCGTCAAATAGAAGAGCCATTGATATTGCACATTGGGATGACCAAGAAGCAGGCGCAGGAACGCGCGGCTGAATTGCTTAGCATGGTGGGAATTCCAAATGCCAAAGATCGTTTGAATGATTATCCTCATCAATATTCGGGTGGTATGCGCCAGCGCGTGATGATCGCCATGGCACTTTCATGCAGCCCCCAGGTTTTGATCGCAGATGAACCAACCACTGCCCTGGATGTAACCATTCAAGCGCAGATCATGGATTTGGTAAAACGCCTACGCAGCGAACTTGGCATGACCATCATTTGGATTACGCATGATCTGGGTGTGGTAGCAGGTATAGCCCAGCGTGTAATCGTTATGTATGGCGGCTTGATTATTGAAGAAGCGCCGGTTAATGAACTCTTTGCGAATCCATCCCATCCCTATACCGTAGGTTTGATCGGCAGCCTGCCGCGTGTGGATGAGACAGAACACTCACGATTATTCTCCATTGATGGTCAACCACCTGTGCTTTACCAGAAGCCGCATGCCTGTCCGTTTGCTCCGCGTTGTAAGTGGGCGATGGAGCGTTGCTGGAAAGAGAATCCGCTTCTTGAACCTGTTTCCAATGAACATCGTGTTGCTTGCTGGGTTGATATTAAGACGGGGAGAAGCCGCTAATGACCACAAATGCTAATGAAGATATCCTTTTACAGGTAGAAGACCTTAAGATGCATTTTCCCATCTACCGTGGTGTGTTTCAACGCCAGGTGGGTGCTGTCCATGCTGTGGATGGAGTTTCGTTTAATGTTCACCGTGGCGAGACCTTAGGCCTTGTAGGTGAATCCGGTTGCGGTAAATCCACAACAGGGCGAACTATTTTACAGTTATATAAACCAACAGCAGGTCAGGTCCATTTTAATGGAGTTGACCTTGTTAATTTAAAAGGCGAAGAATTACGTGTGATGCGCCGCAAGATGCAAATGATCTTTCAGGATCCATATGCCAGCTTAAACCCGCGTATGACCGTTGCGGATACGGTAGGTGAACCGCTCATGGTTCACAACGTCGCCACTGGAAAGGAAATTCAGGAACGAGTTGAACACCTGCTTGAAATTGTAGGTCTTAACCCTGCTTTTGCCACCCGTTACCCGCATGAGTTTTCAGGTGGACAACGTCAACGTATTGGCGTTGCGCGTGCCCTGGCATTGCAGCCCTCCTTTATTGTTTGTGATGAGCCCATTTCTGCTCTGGATGTATCCATTCAGGCTCAGGTTGTAAACTTGCTTGAAGAATTACAGGAGCAATTCAACCTCACCTATTTGTTTATTGCCCATGATCTATCCATGGTTCGTCATATCAGCAAGCGCGTAGCGGTGATGTACCTTGGTGTAATTATGGAACTGGCGGATCGTGATGACCTCTATCTCAATCCTTTACATCCGTATACACAGGCTTTACTTTCCGCGGTTCCCATTCCTGACCCTATCGCAGATGCCCGCCGAACTCGTACGATTTTGGAAGGCGATGTGCCATCTCCAGTTAATCCGCCTTCAGGATGCCGCTTCCGCACGCGTTGCCCGATTGCCGATAAGGTTTGCGCTGAGTCCCGCCCAGATTTTCGTGAGGTTACACCAGGCCATTTTGTGGCCTGTCATATGGTTAAGTAGTAAGTTTCTATTTTCATAAAAGGAGGTGGTTGTCTGCAAGTAAAGATGAAGTAAATAATGATCTACTACCTACTATTGTAAGTTCGTAAATCAATACTTTTAAATTTTGTGAGGAGAAGAAAAATGCGTAAAATGTTTGCTTTACTAAGCCTTCTTGTCATCGCTAGCATGGCTCTTGCAGCCTGTGGTGGTACTACCACTCAGGCTCCTGCTACCGGCGGCGATGCGACTCAGGCTCCTGCGGCTACAGAACCTGCCGCCGCTGCTGCTGGTTTTCATGCTGCAGATACAACTACTCTCGTGGTGGCTGAATCTGAAGTTGGTATCGATACCCTCGACCCAGCATTGGCCTATGACACCGCTTCTGGCGAAATTGTCCAGAATGTCTATGAGACTCTGGTCTTCTATGATGGCGACGCAACTGACAAATTTGTTCCTATGCTTGCCTCTGAAATGCCCACCGTTTCTGCTGATGGCACCGTATACACCTTTAAGATTCGCTCCGGTGTGAAATTCCACAATGGCGATGTCATGACCCCGTCTGATGTTGCTTATTCCTTCCAGCGCGGCCTTTTGCAGGGCGGTACTTCCTCCCCGCAATGGTTAATGACCGAGCCTTTCTATGGTGTAGGTGTGGATGATATTGCCGCTGTGGTCGATCCTGCAGGCAGTGTCTATGATGACCGTGCTCTCATGTCGGCTTTCGATCCGGCTGCTCTCGTAGCTGCTTGTGAACAGACCAAGGCTGCGATTGTGGCTGACGATGCTGCTGGCACTGTAACCATGACCTTGAAGCAAGCTTGGGGCCCGTTCATCTCCACAATTGCCCAAACCTGGGGTTCCGTTATGGACCAGAAATGGGTAGTTGAAAACGGTGGTTGGGATGGTTCCTGCGATACCTGGCAGAACTTCTATGCTATGGCCTCTGCAGATGATCCATTCAGCTCCATTGCCATGGGCACTGGCCCATTCACACTCGACAAATTCGCCAATGGCGAAGAAGTTGATTTGCTCAAGAACCCCGATTACTGGCGTGAACCTGCCAAACTTGAGCGTGTGATCTTCAAGCAGGTCCCTGAATGGGGTACCCGCTTTGCCATGATGCAGGCTGGTGATGCCGATCTGGCCATTGTGCCTTCTGCCAATCGTTCTCAGATGGATGCCTTGGCTGGTGTATACCAGGTCTTTGATGTTGCATCCAATTCTTATGGACCTGAGCAGGAAGTCTGCGGTTATGATGAAACCGCTTTAGGCGCTGCCAAGTTCACCGCATGTGCTGCTGGCGAAACCGGCACCGGCGGGGCGTTCCGCTTGCGCATTGGCCGCCCAGCCATTTCGATGGATGTACTTTTGCCAAACTGGAACATTGCCACATCTGCAGAAAGCCCGAACCCATACATTGGTTCCGGCAAACTCGATGGTAATGGTATTCCTTCTGACTTCTTCAGCGATCCCCATATCCGCAAAGGCCTTGGCTATTGTTTTGATTGGGACACTTTGATCAATGATGTATTCAGCGGCGAAGCGATTCAATCCTTCCAACTGCCCCTCGCTGGTATGCCAGGTTACTTCCCAGACACTCCACACTATACTTTCGATGCCGCTCAATGCGAAGCTGAATTCAAGCTCGCTGATGTCGACAAGGATGGTATTGCGGCTGGTGACGATCCTGAAGGCGATGTTTGGACTACCGGTTTCCGCGTCCAAATGGCCTATAACCAGGGCAACAACACCCGCCAAACAATTACTGAAATTTTGGCTGGCAATCTTTCCTCAGTCAATGATAAGTTCCTGGTTGAGACCCTTGGTCTGCCTTGGCCTGCTTATTTACGCTCCCAACGCGCCCATCAGATTCCTCTTTTGACTGGTGGTTGGCAGGAAGATATTCACGACCCACATAACTGGTACCAGCCCTACACAACCGGCACCTATGGTGGCCGCCAAGGTCTGCCTGACGATGTCAAAGCTCAATTCAAGGATATCCTTGACCGTGGCGTTACAGAGACTGATCCTGCCAAACGTGCAGAGATCTATAAGGAAGCCAACACCTTGTACTATGATCTGGCTGTTGGTATTCCGTTGGAAGTGGCAACCAGCCACGGCTTCTCACAACGTTGGGTACAAGGCGTAGTATTGAACCCGATTTTGGCCGGTAATTACTATTACCCGATGTATAAAGAATAAGCCTGTCGAATAAACTGAAATAAATTCGGAGGCCTGGAAACAGGCCTCCGAATCTTCTCGATATTCCGATTTGCGGAGTGTAAATAACATCAAGTTCTTTACGCTCCGGAAGCCAGAATCTAACTTTTAGCTCGAAAGAGGTTGTTTAATGACTACATATATTATTCGCCGCTTGTTGCTGGTGCCCGTCCTCCTTTTTGGAGTGACCGTGCTGATTTTTGGTATGTTGCAGTTTCTATCCCCGATAGAACGCACGGCATTGTATGTAAAGGATATTCCTAAAAATGATCATGCAGTTGAAGGGTTGATCAAACGCTATGGTTTTGACCAGCCAATTTATATTCAATATTGGACCTGGCTTGTAGGCAAGGTTGATAAGGCCTCCGGTGAACGGGAAGGCGGCATCCTCTTCGGCAACTTTGGATATTCCCGCTCAGCTTCCCAGCCTGTGGCTGAGTTAATTGCGCGTCGTTTCCCAAACACGCTTGACCTAACCATATGGACAATCGCTCCAATGATCCTGATAGGGATATGGATGGGCGTGCAGGCAGCTGTGCATCATAACGGGTTCATCGATCAAGCCGCTCGTGTCTTTAGCATTATCGGAACATCTTTCCCGACCTTTGTGTTTGGTTTGTTGATGCTGCTTATTTTTTATGCCAATTTACACTGGTTCTCTCCCGGCCGCTTAACGGACGCCTTTAATCAAGTGGTTGATTCAAAAGCTTTTATTCATTACACTTCACTCCTGACTTTTGACGCGATCTTAAATGGTCGTTTCGATATTTTCCTTGATGCCTTGCGGCACATGTTCCTGCCTATTTTGACTCTTTCATATATCAGTTGGGCCACTTTCCTGCGCGTAACACGCGGCTCCATGCTTGAGACTTTGCGCATGGAATATGTGACAACCGCGCGTGCCATGGGATTACCTGAACGCGATGTGATCTTCAAACATGCCCAGCCAAATGCCATGCTGCCAGTGTTGACATTGGCCGGGTTCAGTATCGTTGGTCTGCTTGGCGGTGTCTTAATTACAGAAACCGTATTCAACTATCCTGGTATTGGTTCAGCCGCTGCACGCGCCGCCACCAGTCTGGATGTGGTTGCCATGCTTGGTTTTGCCCTTTTCAACGGGTTGATCCTGATCGTTGCAAACCTGGTGGTGGATGTTCTCTACGCTTTCGTTGACCCGCGCGTACGTTTATCATAAGGAGATTTATCATGACTGTAACTACTCCTACCGGCGACAATACTTTATTAGGTGAAAATGTCGCAACCCGCAAGATCGGTCGGTTTGAACGTTTTCTTGGCCCTGAAAACTACCGTATTCTTACAGGTCTGCTTAAGACGCCCGCCTCCATCGCAGGCTTTGTATTAATTGCCTTTTTCATTTTTATCTCTCTTGCGGCCCCGTTAATTATCCCGCCAGTGACTCCCAATGACCCTTTCAAAATCCCGCGGGATGGTTTCCGATCTGACCCGCGCCCAATGGGCTCTGCATGGACTCGTAACGTTCCCGATGTCCCTTTCTGGTATAAGGTTGTCACCGGAAAAGATAAATGGGTGCACCTCTTGGGCACATCTGAAGGCCAATATGATATTTTCTACGGGATTGTCTGGGGTACACGCACAGCCTTCAAAACTGGTTTGGTTGTTACAATCGCCACTTTCCTGATTGGTATTATTTATGGCTCCATCTCAGCATATTATGGCGGCTGGGTGGATAACATCATGATGCGTATTGTGGACATCCTGCTGATTCTTCCCAGTATTCTGGCAGTGCTTATTTTGGCCTCTGTTTTGACTCCCAAGATCGGAAAAAGTCTGATTCCAGCCATGGTCGCGTTGGTTGCATTTGGCTGGATGGGATACTCACGTATTATCCGTGGTGATATCCTCTCGGTTAAACAACGCGATTACGTTCTGGCTGCGCGCGTGATCGGTGTAAAGGATAGCCGCATCCTTTTCCGCCACATCCTTCCGAATGCAATTTTCCCCACATTAGTTTTAGCTTCTCTTGCCATCGGTGATGTGGTACTTAGCTTTGCAGCGCTTTCATTTCTCGGCATCGGAACCGAAGTTGGGTACGCAGATTGGGGACAGGTGCTTTCCTTTGCACGTAACTGGATCACCAGCTTGAACACCTACTGGTATATCATCGTGTGGCCGGGCCTTACACTCGTATTTTTTGTTATGGGCTGGAATCTCGTCGGTGATGCCTTGCGTGATGTGCTTGACCCACGTATGCGCGGCAAGACTTAATCCCTGTGCGACAAAAATTTTTCTTTCAATTTCTTTTGGTTAGTATAGGAATAGCCCTGCTTTTTGCAGGGCTATTTTTCGACAGCGGCGTTGCAATTTCAAAGCTTGTTTCCACGCCCACACCTGATCGTCTCGCGGAGCCTACACTTCCTGCCAGCCCATCTCAAGCCGATAAGGGAGCGCAAGTTTACTGGCTTTCGTGTCTGCCCTGTCATGGTGACCGCGGTCAGGGGCTTACCGAAGATTTCATTCAAACCTATCCTGAAGAAGACCGAAATTGTTGGGCATCTGGTTGTCATGGCAAACGGCCCTATGACAAGGGATTTACATTGCCTACAGCCATACCAGCCGTGATCGGTCCGCAGACTCTTCAAAAATTCCCGAATGCATTTGTGCTGCGGGCTTTTATATTCTCTGCCATGCCATATTGGAAGCCCGGTAATTTAACAGAAGAGGAATCCTGGCAAGTGACTGCATTCATTTTGCGTGAAAATAAATTGTGGGACGCTCAAACCGAGCTTACCGCTTCAAATTCTGACCTGATACAGGTTGGCCCGCCCCCGGCAACTTCCACGCCTCAGCCTGTTTCTGCGGCGCCTGTCTTCAAGGAATATGGCGCGATCATTGTTGGCGCAGTGGTGTTTATTCTGCTGCTCTTGCTGCTGAGAATTTTTCGAAGAAAATAAAGTTCCCATACTGCTTGTATAATGAGTGTATGCTTTTCTAAAAAGGAAACTACCATGCCATCTGCAAAAAAACTTATTGGGTTCGCTTTATTTTTCCTCTTTGTTATTACCGCCTGCGGATTTGCAACATCGCAAATACAAGTGACAGGTACCCCCTCTCAAGAACCTGTAATCACCCCAACAACAAAACCTGTATCGCGTGAGCTCACTGTGTGCCTGGGGAATGAACCCAATACGCTCTATCCTTTTGGCGCACCGAATGCTGCTGCCCGCAGCGTATTGGCTGCGATCTATGAAGGTCCCTTTGACACGATTGGATATGATTATCAACCTGTAATCCTTACGCAACTTCCATCCATTGAAAACGGCGAAGCACAAATTGTCAGCACGCCGGTACAGGCTCTAGGTCAGGTTGTGGATGCGGATGGGAATCTTGTCAAATTGGAGAAGGGTGTGCGCGTCCGTCCAGCGGGTTGCCGCGCAGATGATTGCATCATCACTTATGATGGCATAACCAGTTTGGAAATGGATCAAATGATCGTCGATTTCCATATGCGTAAAGATTTGACATGGGCAGATGGTACACCCATTACCACAGATGATTCTGTGTACGCGTTCACGCTTGCATCAGACCCAAGCTCGATCGGAACTAAATATTTGACTGATCGAACTCAAACTTATGAAGCCACTGATACCCAAACGGTGCAGTGGTGGGGCAAACCAGGTTTTATAGACCCCGCCTATGTTACCAATTTTTGGGCACCGGCTCCTAAACAATTGTGGTCTGAGTTTTCAGCAAATGAATTACAAACCGTTGATATTTCCTCACGTTCGCCTATGGGCTGGGGCGCTTATAGGATTCAAGATTGGGTCACAAATGATCATATTACGTTGACCAGGAACCCTTATTATTTTCGTGCCGTAGATGGCTACCCAAAATTTGACACTCTCACCTTTCGGTTTATCGCTGACCCAAACACGGCCATCAGCGAACTGGTGGCTGGGCGTTGCGATATTCTTGACCCAACTGTTAATCTTGATGGTCAGGCGGGTCTGCTTCAAGAATTGCAGACGGGTGAACAATTGCAGGCTTTCTTTGTTCCCGGGATGACAATTGAATGGCTTGGGCTTGGTATTGCTCCCGCTTCTTATGATGATGGCTATGATGCCAAAAATAAAAAAGACAGACAGGATTATTTTGCAGACGCGCATACCCGCCAGGGCATTGCCTATTGTCTTGATAGACAGTCTGTTGTAAATACAGTTCAGTTTGGCTTCTCAACTGTCCCGACAACTTATTTGCCCGTTGATCACCCGGCATTTGACAGTGATATTGAATCCATCCCATATGATCCTGAAGTTGGGCTTTCCCTGCTTAAGCAGGCTGGCTGGCAGGATCTAGATGGTGATCCGTCTACGCCTCTTCTTGCGGTCAAAGTCAAAAATGTTACCGCTGGTACTCCACTTCAACTAAATTATTACACTACAACTGCCACCCAGCGCAGACAGGTTGTTGAGATCCTTCAACATTCCCTGGGACAATGTGGAATTAAGTTGAACGTAACATATTTTCCGCAGAATGATCTTTATGCTCCTGGTCCGAACGGCTTTTTGTTTGGCCGCAATTTTGATCTTGTTGAGTACGCACTTGGAGTTAATGGAGTTGAGCCTGCATGCGGCTGGTTTACAAGTAGTGAAGTTCCAACTGAAGCAAATTCATGGACAGGCACAAATGTGACTGGTTACCGCAGCCCGGAATTCGATGCGGCCTGCCGCGTGGCGAAACTTACCCTGCCTGAAGAAGAAGCTTATCTTGATGCATACCGTAATACGCAAGTGCTCTTCTCTAATGAGCTTCCTGCCATTCCGCTATATTACCGGCTGCGAATTGCAGCTGCGCGAACAGATATTTGCCACTTTGACCTGGATGCAACTGCGAATCCGCTTTGGAATATTGAAGCGATTGATAAAGGTGATTCGTGTAAGTAGTTTATGCCGCAATTAATTTCTGCCTGGATTAATTGAGCCATAGCGTTTGTCAACGCGATATTATGCGCTATGACTTCCACATAAACTTTGCTATAATGCAGCCATTCAATCTTCAGGAGTCGGACGTGGCAAAGACCGATCAAAAACCCTTATTGGAAGTACGTAATCTTAAGACCTATTTTTCCACTGAAGACGGTGTTGTAAGAGCTGTAGATGGTGTAAATTTTGAGGTATATCCTGGTGAAGTGCTGGGAATCGTCGGCGAATCAGGTTGCGGTAAAAGTGTAACTTCTTTATCCATTATGCGATTGATCTCATCACCTGGCAAAATAGTCGAAGGGGAAATATTGTTGGACGGTAAGAACCTTCTGGAATTTTCTGAAGATGAAATGACCAAGGTGCGCGGCAATAGGATCTCAATGATCTTTCAGCAGCCGCAAACGGCATTAAATCCTGTATTTCAAGTGGATGATCAGATCGCTGAAGTTTTGAATATTCATAAAGATTTTGGCAAGGATGCAGGCAAGAAGCGCGCCATAGATTTGTTAAAGATGGTTGGTATTCCTGACCCAGAACGCCGTGCGGAAGCATATCCACATGAACTTTCGGGCGGCATGGCCCAGCGTGTGATGATCGCGATGGCTCTGGCTTGTGTGCCGGAGCTATTGATTGCAGATGAACCCACCACCGCATTGGATGTAACCATTCAAGCGCAAATATTGGACTTGATGCGAGACCTGGGTTCCAAAATGGGGACTTCGGTAATTTTGATCACGCACGATCTGGGCGTGGTGGCTGAAATGGCTGAACGTGTCGCTGTAATGTACGCAGGCGAAATTGTTGAGCAAGCTGATGTGAACCCGCTCTTTGAACAACCATTACATCCGTATACTCAAGGGTTGATCGGTTCCATCCCAGTATTGGGTCAGCTTAAAGAACGCCTGGATGTGATTCCGGGCTCTGTGCCGAATTTGGTCAATTTACCCGCAGGTTGTCGTTTTGCCCCGCGGTGTACTGCGCGCGAGAAATTTGGATTGAATATCTGTACCGATGTGAAACCCGAACTTGCAGAAGCAGCCTCCGGTCATTTGGTGCGCTGTTGGTTATATCAAAATGGCGAGGGCCATCAGGCGCCTTTGAAAGCAAAGTAATTATTAGTATAAATTATTGATCGTCTCGGAGCAGATGAGCATGAGTCAAATAGCAGAGCCTCACAAAGCAGAAGATTTGGTGGAAGTCCAACATTTGGTCAAATATTTCCCGGTGCGCGCCGGTTTGATGCAACGTGTTGTAAATTGGGTGAAGGCTGTAGATGATGTTTCATTTACCGTTAAAAAAGGCGAGACGCTTGGAATGGTGGGCGAGTCTGGTTGTGGAAAGACAACGATTGGACGCTCCATGCTCAGGCTGGTTGAGCCAACTTCCGGGTCGGTGCATTACGATGGGAAAGATGTGCTGAAATTACGAGGCGGGGAGCTGAAAGATGTTCGCCGCCATATGCAGATCATTTTTCAAGACCCTTATGCTTCACTGGACCCGCGCGTGCCGATCGGTGAATCTGTAATGGAAGGTTTGCATATTCATAAAATTGGTACCCGGCAGGAACGTTACGATCTGATGATCGACACACTCAAGAAAGTAGGCCTGGAAGATTATCACGCACGTCGTTATCCGCATGAGTTCTCCGGGGGTCAGCGGCAGCGTATCGGTATCGCCCGTGCGCTTGCTCTGCGTCCCAACTTTATTATTTGCGATGAACCGGTTTCTGCATTGGATGTTTCCATTCAATCGCAGGTGTTGAACATTTTGAAAGACCTGCAAAAGGAATTTGGGCTTACCTATCTTTTTATTGCGCACAACTTGAGTGTTGTGGAACATATTTCTGACCGTGTAGCCGTGATGTATCTTGGAAAGATGGTGGAACTGGCCGGGCGCGAAGACCTCTATCGAGAACCTTTGCATCCTTATACAAAAGCACTGATGACCGCCATTCCCATCCCAGATCCAAAACTTAAACGAAAACGTGAAGTTCTAAAGGGTGATGTACCCAGCCCTCTTAATCCACCCAAGGGTTGTCGGTTCCATCCGCGCTGCCCAATTGCCGAAAAAATATGTTCGGAGCAGGAGCCTGAATTCCGTGAGGCGGCGCCGATGCACTGGGTGGCTTGTTGGATGGCAAAGTAGGTTTATATGGATCGCAATATATTAATTGTCGACGACCAGCGCGATATTTTACGTCTTTTACATTCAACGCTTGACACTCTTAAAAATGTGGCAGTGAAGATATTTGAAGCTCCCTCTGGTGAAGAAGGGTTGCTTGAATCTTCGCGGCATAAAATTGATCTGCTTGTCACGGATTACAAACTTCCTGGCATAAGCGGTATAGAGCTGATGCATAAAGTCCGTGCCCGCCACCCGGAAGCAAAGGTGATCATTATCACTGGCCTATCTGACCGCAAAGCACGTGAAGAGATTCTCAATGCTGGAGCCTTGGCCGTCTTTGATAAACCCATTCCTTTGGCTGATTTTTTGGATATGGTGGAGCGCGGTCTTGGCCTTGTGCAAACCATCTTTCCTCCTGAAAAAGCGAATGATCAAAAAGTGGAAGAGCGGCACTCCAGGATTTCGGATTTGCTTGCCAACTTTCGTCAGGATATTAAAGCCGAAGCCGTATTTCTGCTAAATGATCGCGGTCTGGTTCAGGCGCGAACCGGTAAGCTGCACGACCCCAGCATGGAAGTTTCACTGATCTCAACATTAATGGCTATTCACAGCGCGAGTTTGAAAGTTGTGCGTCATAACCATCAGGATACTTTGGACTCTTATCATGTTTTTAGCGGGGGCGATCACGACTTGCTTTTTATTCCAGTTACACAAATATATGCATTGCTTGTCGCAGGGAATGGCCTTGCCACAGAAGAACACATTTTAGAATCTATCAGCGGTTTGCTTGCATTACGAGCACAAGTGGAGAGATCACTAAAATCGATGGGCGTGACTGGGAAGTTGCGCTTGCCAACCGAAGAAGCGAAATCCGCTTCACCTACGGAACCCATAGCTGCTCCTGTTAAACAGGTGGAGAAGCCGGTTGAAGCTCCTCCTTCGCCTGAGATGGAAGCGCTCTTGAAGGATGCTGCAAATAAGAAGGCTAAAGTAAACGATTCGGATGATTTCTGGAATCAAGCCGCAGAAAAACATGGGAACAAACCCGTTAACTCAGAAGTGATTTCTCTTGAGGATGCACGTAAACTTGGCCTTATTCCAGGCGATGGAAAATAAAAAATTTGTGATACAATTTTGCCCGCACTGGGGTATGGTGCAACGGCAGCACACCAGCCTTTGGAGCTGTGGATCTTGGTTCGAATCCAGGTACCCCAGCCTGACAGATCCCGCGCATGCGGGATTCTTTTCTGAAACAGGATTTAAGTGGACCATCACTCAAATCCTGTTTTCGTTATAATTCATCAAATGTTTTTTACAAACTCCCCGAGGTGACCTATGAAAATAACCGCCATCCTTCTTGCCGCTGGGCAAGGGACTCGTATGAAATCGTCTCTTCCAAAAGTTTTACATCCTGTTGCGGGCAAACCGTTGATCTGGCATGCCATGGAAGCCATTCGTCAATCCACTACTGAAAAACCCATTGTGGTGGTCGGCCATGGCGCAGAGGAGGTAATTGGTTATCTCGGCGATTCTGCGCAAACTGTTTTACAAGAACCTCAGTTGGGGACAGGCCATGCAGTGATGCAAGCTGAATCTGTACTAAAGGGAAAGACCGACCTGGTGGTTGTATGCTATAGCGATATGCCTTTGTTGCGCGGCGAGACGCTTAAGAAGCTTGTTGAAACGCAAAAAAATAATAAAGGCCCGATCTCCATGTTGACCGTTGTCGCAGATGACCCGCGCGGGTTTGGCCGTATCATCCGCAAGCCAGATGGAACCGTGGAAGCCATCGTGGAGGAATATGTCGCCACGGCTGAGCAGTTACAGGTCAAAGAATTGAACGTGGGTGGATATTGCTTCGATGCCAACTGGTTATGGGATGCGCTGCATCGCATCCCAAAGAATTCCAAAAAAGGTGAATATTATCTGACCGATACAGTTGAGCTTGCGGCAAAAGATGGCCTGCCTGTTCAAGCGACTGTGATGGATGATGTCGAAGAGACGATCGGTATTAATACGCGTGTGCATCTTTCGGAAGTGGAAGCCGCCATGCGCAGACGTATCAATCAGGAATTTATGCTGAGTGGTGTGACCATGATCGACCCTTCCTCTGCTTATATTGAAATAGGTGTGAAGATCGGCAGAGATACAGTTATTATGCCGAATACATTTATTCATGGAAAGACTGAGATCGGTGAAGGAAATGTCATCGGCCCGAATACGATCATTCATGATTCGAAGATCGGCAATCATTGCAAAGTGCTTGCTTCTGTGATGGAAAGCGCATTGTTGGAAGATAATGTGGATATGGGTCCGTTCGGTCGTTTGCGAAAGGGCGCTCATTTGGGGAATCATGTTCATATGGGAAATTTTGGCGAGGTGAAAGATTCGTATCTTGCTGATGGTGTGAAGATGGGACATTTCTCCTACATTGGCAATGCGCAGATCGGAGCGAATACCAATATTGGCGCAGGTACGATCACCTGCAATTATGACGGAGAAAAGAAGCATGCTACCGAGATTGGTGAAGATGTCTTTATCGGTTCAGATACCATGCTGGTGGCTCCGCTAAAAATCGGTGCAGGCGCGCGGACCGGGGCCGGTGCAGTGGTCACGAAGGATGTGGCTGAAGATACACTTGTTGTAGGGATGCCCGCCCGCGCGATCAAAAAGCTGGAAAGAAAGAAGAAGAGCAAATAATTTATTTGTTGTTCTTAAAGGAAAATTATGGTGAGTCTTAGTCTGGAAGAACGTCAATCGTTGATCGATCTTGCTAATGAAGCTCGAAAACGTGCATATGTACCTTATTCGAAATATCCTGTTGGCTCAGCCCTGCGGACAAAATCAGGCCGCTTGTTTACCGGCGTGAATGTGGAGAATGCCGCATACCCGCATACCATGTGCGCCGAACGCGTGGCGATCTTTAAAGCAATTTCTGAGGGCGAAAATGAATTTGAAGCAATCGCAGTGGTAACCAATAATGGCGGCTCTCCCTGCGGCGGTTGCAGGCAGGTGATGGCAGAATTTGGTTTGGATACAATCGTTTTAATTGCAGATGGAAATGGAGAATTGAAAAAAGAAATGACCGTGGCCGAGTTACTGCCTGAAGCTTTCACGCCAAAACACCTGCGGTAAATGCGTGCGTACGCATAACCCACGATGACTGATTTCCGCTCATTCCGTATTCAAGCTGTTGTGCTGCGCCATAAAGATTGGGGCGAAGCTGATCGTTTGCTTACACTTTATACAAGAGAGCAAGGAAAAGTCCGTGCGTTGGCGAAAGGCGCGCGCAAAATAACCTCGCGCAAAGCAGGTCACTTACAGCCATTTACGCAGGTGACGCTGCAACTCGCCAAAGGCCGTGACCTGCTTATTGTTACACAGGCTGAAACGGTCAATGCCTTTCTTGCGATTGGCGAAGACTTGATGAAGACAGGCTATGCTTCATATGTGATTGAGTTGTTGGATCGTTTTACATATGAAGAAGAGAGCGGGCATCCTTCATTATTCAAGCTGCTTGTGGATACTCTTGACCGCCTTGAAAAAGAATCAGATGCATGGGTGGCGATACGATATTATGAAATGCGATTGCTTGATTACACCGGCTTTCGCCCCCAGTTATTTGAATGTGCGAATTGCGAACGAGAGATCCTGCCTGAAGATCAATTCTTCTCATTTTCTGGGGGCGGGGCGATCTGTCCGCGCTGTGGGCAGGGTTTGCCCAACCTGACGAAAATTTCTGTTGAGACGCTTAAGTACTTGCGTCACTTCCAACGCTCGAGTTATGGAGATGCTTCTCGTGCACATCCCAGCCCTGAGGTCCAGAAGGAAGCGGAAATTCTTATGCAGGGATATTTTACTTATTTGCTGGAGCGTGAACTGAATACGCCGGGATTTATCAAACGAGTCAAATCTTAATTTTAAAAATTACCAGTACTTCACGAAGAACTTTTCAGTGAGGCAAGCTGATGGACTCCAGAATCGTGATTTACCGATTATGCGTATGCGCCCGACCATGTTTCGAAGCGGCGTCCATCATGTTCGTCGTGCGTGAAAAACGAGACGTAAGTAAGCGCTTGATAGGGGACGAATTTTTGCTCTTTGGGGTTTCTGATGGCAAGATCATAATATGAATGCCATGTGCCTGAGTTGAAATAAATCTGGCTTTCTGCCTGGGGAACACCATTATCAGTGCCCAATGGAATTACTTCATAAAGATGAGTGTGGCCATAGATCACAAACTGATTTGTATTGTTGAGAAATGTCGGTTCCATTAATGCGTGACTCGCGAATGAATGTTTTACGCCCCACATTTTATTGCGCACCCATACAACCACATCGTTGATCGTGGAGAAGGAAGCATGCCCCGATATTTTGATGATCAATTGCATGGCATCCACCATGTCGAATTTATAGGCTTTATCGGCCTGACGTACGAAATCAAGTTCAAGAAATTCCACGGCGATTCCATCCCATACTTTCTTTAATTTATTTTCTATGGCGCGCGAGCCCGCGTGACTTTTGAGCTGTCCGCTGATCCAAAGCGGAGCGGCCAGTACAGGGCGGATGTTTGCAATCCTTCCCAGGCTGTCAACGACTCCTTCAGGAAGATGGTCGCCATATTGTTTCTGAGCTTCGATCGGAAAGCGATTGCATACATCCATGGTGAAGGCGTCGCCAATCGTTGCGTAATCGCGGCCTTTTTCCATGTCGTAATTAAATTTATCGTAACAATCTCCGTGATGAGCTATGACTTTATAGCGGTCAAATAGATCCTTGAGGAAGGGTGATTCATCCGCATCATAGGGGAAGGGGGAGGCCGGGTTGCTTAGCCCCATTTTTTCGATCATCTCCCGGCGAACCTGGTCAAACGCGGGACCTTGTAAGTGATAATACCAATCATGATTGCCGATCATGTAGTGAATATTGACCTTGATCTGAATTTGTTCCCTGCTTTGGTAATCCGGGTTTCCACGGCTATCAGCCGGGGCCAGTGTGACCAGTTCACCAGTTGCGCATTTGCGTAATATTTCCATGGATTCTTTATTTTTTTCAAGAATTGCGCGGGTGACTTCAAGTAGTTTGGCTGCGTAATTTGGGTTGGATGGGTCTGTCCATGGGCGGACGTAATTTGTGTCGCTCGGGAGAGTATCCAGCCAGTGTGTGGAATGTAATGGGTCGATGATATCTCCCATCAATATGACGTTGATGTCTTTGATTGGATCATACCTGCCATCCTTGCGCCACGAAGCGAAAAAAGCCGTCTCTTGCAGACGTTTGGCAAATACGTGAAAGGCACTGGGTGAGATGGATTTGGCGGTAGTTCCATCCCCAAGGTGAAGGTCGCTGATGATGACGAGCATGTCTATCTCCTGTAGAAATGAATTATAGCGCGAATGTTTTGGTTGACCGTGGGATTTTCATAAGAATAATAATCAGCATGAAGTTATTCTTCAAATCCTCAAACAAAAAAACCGAATTGGCATCCAAATTCGGCGTTAAATCTTTGGTACTATTTGGCTCGGTAGCAAGGAATGAAGCCACAGCCACCAGTGACGTGGATTTGCTCGTGGAGTTCAACCGTCTTGTTGAATATTTCGGTTTGTTTGCCTTGCAGGATTACATTGAAAAATTACTTGGCTGCCCCGTTGACTTGGGAACTCCCGACAGCCTGAAACCTGATATAAAAGAGCGTGTCATGGGGGAGTTGATCTGTGTCACCTAGAAATGAGTAATAACATTTTCTTCAATACGGAAAGCCAGGCCATTCGCGGACTGGCTTTCCGTTTATGGATTAATTTTCAGCAAGTATTGTTTTCACAATTTCAATCAAGACGGGAATTTCATTTTCGACAATATCCCAAACAGTTTCTTCATTGACCCCGAAATATTCATGCGCAACAATATCGCGGAAGCCTGCGATTTTCCGCCATTTGACATTGGGATATTTTTGCCGCGTTTCTTCTGAGATATTCTTTACGGCTTCACCTATGATTTCCAGATTACGCAGAACTGCGTCAAAATGCAGATCGTCATTGACAAAGTCCTTATACGTCATCCCCTTGGTGAATCGCAAAACTTTCTCGCATGACTCCTGAATATCTCCAAGGTAAAGCGACTCGTTACGCGACATGGACTAAATCCTGCATAATGTAGGGTTTCATGCGCGGCTTAATTGCCTTCGGTGTGACCAGATCTACTTTGCAGCTCAGGAGTTCTTCCAAATAGAACTTTGTATCCATATAACGATCAAAGGTGGCTTTCCCATTGAACTCCACAAGAATATCCACATCGCTGTCTGATCTTTGTTCCCCGCGAGCGACCGACCCAAACAAGGACAACGATTTCACGCCCAATTTAGTCAGTTGGGCGCGATGCTTGCGGATGCGGGTTATCACTGTCCTGCGGGTCATGCTTTGATTATACAACAGGTAACAAATGGATTTATAATCAACTCATCACACTAAAACGGGATGGATATGACCGAAACCAAGCGTCCATTGAAAGTCTTTCTCTGCCACGCACACGCGGACCGTGACCCAGTTCGCGGACTCTACGCCCGCCTGACTCAAGATGGTGTGGACCGCTACGCGTAGCTCGACAAAGAAAAACTCCTCCCAGGGCAGGATTGGGAATTGGAAATCCGCAAGGCTGTGCGCGAGAGTGTATAATTTGCTCATCAGCGAAAGCAGGTAACTTATGACTACATTTACAATTACTTTACCCGATGAAAGATTGAAAAAACTTGAAGAAATTGCCAAGCGTTTTCGCGTTGCACCCGAAGAATTAGTCCGTGCCAGCTTGGAAGAACTATTGACCCGTCCGCTGGACGATTTTCAAAAAGTTGTGGAACGTGTCTTGAGCAAAAACGCAGACTTGTACAAACGGCTGGCGTAAAATGCGCTATTTGACGGTGGGAGAAGTATTGGAAATTTACAGCCAGGTGATGAGACAATCAGGCGGCGGAGTGGGAATTCATGATCTCGGTGCGTTGGAATCAGCAGTTGCCCAACCGCGCATGACTTTTAACGGTGAAGAACTTTATCCGACAATTATTGAAAAGGCTTCTGCGCTTGGATTTTCCTTGATTCAAAACCATCCTTTTATTGACGGTAATAAACGCGCAGGTCACGCCGCAATGGAATCTTTTCTGATGTTCAATGACTATGAGATTTCTGCAAGCGTGGACGAACAAGTTGAAATCATTCTTGGCGTTGCTTCTGGAAAAATTGAGCGAGTTGCTTTTACTGAATGGCTAAAAAATCACGTTGTTCATTTGCTCTAAAATTTCATCTTTTCTCCTTCATCCTTCATCCTTATGGACAAACGCCCCCTCAAAGTATTCCTCTGCCACGCACACGCGGACCGTGACCCCGTACGCGGACTTTACACCCGCCTGACCAAAGACGGCGTGGACGCATGGCTCGACAAAGAGAAACTCCTCCCAGGGCAGGGTTTCGACAGGCTCAACCTACCAGATTGGGAATTGGAAATCCGCAAGGCTGTGCGCGAGTAACAAATTGCAATTGATTAAATGCGGGGCAATACCTCAATTTGCCTTATAATTCTGACAACCCATTTCGGCGGGAAATCTTATGCCAGAAAATACTTCTTCTCCATCACAAAAAGGACGCATTTTCATCTCTTATCGCAGGGCAGATAGCGCTGGCTATGCTGGACGTATTTACGACCGCCTCGTTGGTCATTTTGGCGAGGATGCGATATTTATGGATGTCGATACGATTGAGGGTGGAGTTGATTTTATAAAAGTTTTAGAAGATGCTGTGCAGTCTTGTGATTTACTGATTGCTTTAATTGGTAGACAATGGCTAAGTATCAAAGATAAAGATGGAAAACGGCGTTTGGACAGCCCTGAAGATTTTGTACGAATTGAGATTGCTACTGCGTTAAAACGTAATATTCGTGTTATCCCTGTTTTGGTTGATGGTGTTGATATGCCGCAACCAACCGATTTGCCAGAAAACCTCAAGGCTTTGGCACGAAGAAATGCTTTGCAGGTTAATCATCATTCGTTTAATCCTGACGTTTATCGCTTAATTGAGCATTCGGAGTCGGCATTAAATGAAGCCGAAGAATCGAGGGTGATGAAAGCGCAAGCCTTGCAAGTTGAGCGTGAAAAGGTAGCTAAAGATGCTATCGAGAAAGCACAACTTGAAGCCGAAGAACTAGCAAGGCAAAAAGCTATAAAAGAAAAGGCAGCGCGTGAAGCCGCTGAAAAAGCTAAACGCGAGAATGCAAGGCGTCAAGCCGTTCGAAAAGCTACGGTAAGAGAAGCTCTTTTGAAGATGTTCCCTTTCCTTAGAACTTTAGGCATTATAGGAATTATTATTTTTTTGTTGTGGGGAGGTTCTTTAGCAATCCCCAAATTTATTGCACGCATTCCAACTGCACAAGCTAGTGAGATACTACCAAGTAATACGAAAATTGTTGTTACAAAAACCCTTGTGTCTCCAGCTAAAACAGTAAGACCTAGTGCAACATCAACAAATATACAAACTCCTGTTCCTACAACCTTGCCATCTGAAATCAAAGATGCCAAAGGCGTACAGATGGTATTGGTGCCTGAGGGTAAGTTCGTTATGGGTACAAGTAATAAGGACTTTACCTATTATTTAGATGTTGATCAAAACCCTGCTCATAGTGTGTTTCTAGATACTTTTTATATTGATAAATATGAAGTGACCAACTCTCTCTATAAAATTTGCGTAGATGCTGGTGTTTGCACCAAGCCGCACAATAGAAGCTCCAACAATCGTCCCCAATATTATGGGAATTCTGAGTTTGATAATTATCCTGTGATATACGTGGATTGGAATCAAGCCAAGGCTTACTGTGAATGGCGCGGTGCAAAATTGCCCACTGAAGCCGAATGGGAAAAAGCTGCACGTGGTACAGATGAGCGTTATTACTCATGGGCTAGCAATACAAATAATGTAGCAAACCTTACCGATGTCAGTTTATGGACAGGCGATACCACTGAAGTGGGTAACTATCCGTCGGGGAAAAGCCCTTATGGTGCGTATGACATGATAGGAAACGTTTGGGAGTGGGTGGATGATTGGTATAAGAGTGATTATTACTCCACTCTTGGCGATAAAGCTGTAAATCCTAAAGGGCCTTCTGAAGGTGATAGTAAAGTATTGCGAGGTAGTTCTTGGACCCCATGCTTGCATGTAGGTGGTGGCGCTTGTGTAGAATCAAGTGCTAGTACTTTTAATCGCCATAGAGATTATCCATCAAGGTTTTATTATGATGTTGGTTTCCGTTGTGCGAAAGATGTAACTCCTTAATAATGGAACCCAAACGCCCTCTCAAAGTCTTCCTCTGCCATGCCCACGCGGACCGTGACCCCGTGCGCGGACTTTACGCCCGCCTGACCCAAGACGGCGTGGATGCTTGGCTGGACAAAGAGAAACTCCTCCCAGGGCAGGATTGGGAATTGGAAATCCGCAAGGCTGTGCGCGAAGCGGACGTGGTGGTGGTTTGCCTTTCGAAGCAATTTAATCAAGCAGGCTTTCGACAAAAGGAAGTGCGCCTTGCCCTTGATACGGCAATGGAAAAACCAGAAGGCGAGATTTTTATCATCCCTGCGCGCTTGGAAGAATGTGATAATCTCGAAAGCCTGAGAAAGTGGCATTGGGTGGATTTGTTTGAAACGGACGGCTATGAAATGCTCATGCGGGCTTTACGTGTACGGGCAAACAAGATTGGGGCAACCTTACAATTAAAGAAGAGTTGGTTGCCTAAAATTACATCACCAAATATGAATTTTGAAAAACCCGTTGAAAAAAAGAAATTAGTTGTTTCAACTCCAGACGAATCCGAATCAAAGACAGGCGATGGGAAAGTAGAACAAAAAGTTACTGAAGACAAAGAAAAACGGGAAGCTGCTGAAAAGGTAGAAGGGGAGAAAAAACAACGAGAACTCAAACGTGCGTTAAAGAAAGTAGACCAAGAATATAAACGTCAAATACGAAAAATAGAATGGCAACATAGATGGGAATCGTTTGTTGGTGAGATTCGCTATCGGTTGAAATTGCTTCGTATTTACCGTGCGCCCATTCTAATTTTATTAGTTACATTTGGGCTTGTAGTTCCATTACTGATTCGCTTATCTAATCTAATTCCCAAGATAACCTCAGAATTCAACAATACCCCAACTGCTACAATTGGCTTATCTATTACTCCTCAACAAAACTTAGCCTCTACTCAATCTTTTGTTCCCGCCAATTCTTTTACTCCAAGTTCGATGTCATCTGAAACAATCGCTCCTACATCTTTGCCAACCAAAATTGTTGACGCCAAGGATATTTCAATGGAGCTCGTGCCTGCGGGCGAATTTATAATGGGAAGCAATACTGGGCAAGCAGATGAGCGCCTCGCCCACAAAGTGTATTTGGATTCATTTTATTTGGATGTATACGAAGTGACCAATGCATTTTACAAAGTGTGCGTTGATACTGGCGAGTGTAATTCTCCTAAAAATAACTTCTCTTATACACGAACTGAATATTATGGAAACCCCAAATACGAAAATTATCCAGTGTTATATGTAGATTGGAATATGGCTAAAAATTTTTGTGAGTGGCGTGATGCACGTCTTCCTACCGAGGCTGAGTGGGAAAAGGCTGCGCGTGGCACAAATGCTAGCACTTATCCATGGGGTACTACGACTAATTTTGATCAATGTTTTTATTCAAATATTGGGGATTGCGTTGGAGATACAACAATGGTTGGAAAATATGATAATGGTAAAAGTGTGTATGGGATATATGATTTAAGCGGTAATGTCTGGGAATGGGTTTCGGATTTTTATAACCAGAACTATTACCAAACACTAAGTGGTAATGTTGTTAATCCTAAAGGACCTGTAGAAGGGGATATCCGTGTTCTGCGTGGTGACGCATGGAATTCGAACGAGGAGAGCGGTACGTCTGCTAATCGCTATTGGGACAAACCTAGCGTCACCAATTATTTTATAGGTTTTCGTTGTGCTCGTGACGCTAATCCCTAGTCTACGTAAGAATAGCCCTGCGGTTCGACATCGGGGCGGGGCAAAGGCGCGAACAAATACCCCTCGAAACAGAACCAACTTTCCCATCGCGTGAAGCGCAAATCGTTTGCCGTCTCTCTCTATCAGTTATAATCCCCTCGCAATCGTAAATCCCAAATCGTAAATCGGAAATCGTAAATGACGAAACCCTCCTCTTTTCAAGAAATCATCCTCAAACTTCAAGACTTCTGGGCGTCGCACGGATGCCTGATCACACAGCCTTACTACACCCAGGTCGGCGCTGGGACGATGAACCCTGCCACATTCCTGCGCGTGCTCGGACCCGAGCCGTGGAACGTGGCGTACGTCGAGCCGTCTGTGCGCCCCGATGACGGGCGTTACGGCGAGAACCCCAACCGCTTCCAACTGCACACCCAGTATCAGGTCATCCTCAAGCCCGACCCAGGCAATCCGCAGGAACTCTACCTCGAGTCGCTCAAAGCCCTCGGCATCGACCCGCGCCAGCACGACATCCGCTTCGTGGAAGATAACTGGGAGCAGCCCGCCATCTCTGCTTGGGGTTTGGGTTGGGAAGTTTGGTTGGATGGTCAGGAAATTACGCAGTTCACTTATTTTCAACAAATGGGCGGCGTGGCGCTTGACCCTGTCTCGGTTGAAATTACTTATGGTCTTGAAAGAATTTTAATTGCGCTCAATAATGCCAAAGCCATTTGGAACGAAGAATACGGCGCAGGCGTAACCTATGGCGAGATTCGTCGTCAGGAAGAGTTCGAACACTCCAAATATTATTTCGAGACCGCCGACGTCGAACGCGTCCGCGCCATGTACGATCTCTTCTCCGCCGAAGCCGACGCCTGTCTCGCGCAAGGTCTCATCGTCCCCGCGCATGACTACGTCCTCAAATGCTCGCACTGCTTCAATATATTAGATACACGCGGCGCGATTTCTGTTGCCGAAAGACAGGCATTCTTTAGAAGAATAAGAGAACTTGCAAAGGGTGTGGCGGTGAGTTATGGGGAACAGCGTAAGGGACTGGAATATCCGCTTCTAAAAAATGCAGAAGGCAAAATGCAGAATGCAGAATCAAAACCATCTGTTCATTCTGCATTCCCCATTGATCATTCTTCATTTCTTTTAGAAATTGGTGTTGAAGAGTTGCCCGCCAACGATGTGGATGTTGCTCAAGCGTATCTCGTAACTCGTATCCCGACTCTTCTCTCCGAATTGCATCTTGCCCACAAAGATATCCGCATCTTTACAACCCCGCGCAGGATCGTTGTTTCTATTGACTCTCTCTCCCCGAATCAGCCAGACCGCGAAGACCT
>JAYVUA010000118.1:0-3618 GCA_043788255.1 Anaerolineales bacterium
CTTTGAGTTTGTGGCTAACCATGCCAACGACAGGTTTTGGAAACCCTTTGTGACTGAGAGCAGGCAGATTTCCATGAGTCCCATCGGTGCAGGTACCCAATTTGAAGTGGGGACGGTTATCTGGAGACGCTATTTCGCATCCATTGTTGAGATAGTTGAGTACGAACCCTACCACTGGTATGTGTATAAGAGCGGTGCACAACCATTTCCTTTCATCGCACATTTATCGTTTACTTCGGTTGCATCAGGGACTGCCATTCGCGGCTCTGTCGAGTTTCAAGCGTATGGGTTATGGAGATGGTTTTCACCCTTCATTAGAATATTCTTCAAGAGTCAAGAAAAACATACCTTCTCTCGACTCAAAAAAGTGATGGAAAATGTGAGCGAATGATAAGTAAAAAAATGCTCCAATTCAGCTCGATGGTGGAGCAGGCGATCCAGTTGGTGTTATCAGAATCTTGATGAATGATTACTGGCTTTCAAGGATTTGCTTCAATTTCTGGAAATCCGCTTCAGCATCTTTCTTGATCGAGCCAGCCATGAGTGGCTCCATTAAGCGCATCAATCCGCTGGTTTGCAGAGAGAATTGATACGTCACCCGCGTCGCTCCCTGCTCGGCATTGAAGTCATATCTGACCGTGGCTTGCGGTCCCACAATCGTTGTAGTCGAAAAGAATTTGTTTGGCTCGAAGGCAGTGATCTCGGCTTGAATATTGGTTTTGCGCGGTCCCGTCTGCCTCACTTCACGAAAACGAGAGCCCACCCGGATAAGTCCTTCAGTAAGTTGTTCGTTTTCAATCAAGTCAGCTTGCCAGGCGCGCAGATTTTTAGCGTCGGCAATGTAGACAAACACTTTTTCAACGGGTTGGCTAATAAGAACGCTGATTTCATACTGGATCATGGGATTCTCCTTGGCTGAGGTACAACAGTAAATTCGTTGCACTGATAGTATAATGAATTTGAGGAAATGTCAAGCTTGATGAAAAAAGCCACTCCCCCCAAACGCAAATATGACTCCACGCGCAGGCAAGTACAGGCAGAGGAAACGCGTCGACATATCATGGATGCGGCGCACAAACTATTTGTCGAACGTGGTTATGCAGGCGCGACGATTGACGCGATTGCCAAGGAGGCAGGCGTTGCGTTGAAAACCATTTATGCTGTGTTCGAAAACAAACGCAATATCCTGGTCGCGTTGCTAAACAAGTCCTCATCCAACAACGGTGAAGAAGACCTCCCCATGCTGGAGCGGTCTGGTCCGAAAGCTGTTGCGCAAGAGCGCGACCAGCGCAAGCAAATCAAGATGTTCGCCCAGGTCATCGCTGGCAATCTGGAGGGCGCAGCATATGTTGCTGAGATCATCCATGTCGCCGCCAAGACCGAGGCGGATGTGGCGAAGCTGGAGAAAAAACTAAACGGACAACGCTGGCAGAATATGGCATACGCCGTGAGGACATTTGCAGCCAATGGAGCCTTGCGGTACAAAGATGAGACATTCGCTACTGAGACTGTTTATACCTTGACCAGCCCCGAGGTATTCCTTCTGTTAACCCGCGACCGCGGCATGTCAAAAGAAGAATATGTGAAATGGCTGGCTGACATATTGACGAGAACATTGTTGACTTGATAGTTTCGCGAAGCGGAGTTCCTCGCGCTGTGGGCGGAAGACAAGTCTATGACGATGGAGCAGGCGATCCAGTTAGCGTTGAGTTAATAAAGTAACTCGAGATGAAATCAGCCCGATAATTCTATTTGGTGTTCAAAGGACCTTTTTCAATATAGTCAAACCCAATGTGCTTAGCTAATTCACGCAGGGTATTGAGAAGCCCCGCCATCTTTTCTTCCCCAATTGCTTGAGCCCACTCAATTTGCACTTTCTGTACAGTCGCACTCGCAATGCGATTTACTTCCCGCCCTTTTTCTGTTCGCCTCACGATTTGCGCACGTCCATCCTTTGGGTCAGGAATTCTTTCCAAATAACCAGCCTTCTCCAAATAATCCACAAGATAGCCCATAGCCTGCTTGGTGGTTTGGGCGCGTGCAGCCAAATCTACAATATGATCGCCATCGGGAAGTAAATACTGAAATACCGGTGTATGTGCAGGGCGTAGATCAGTGAACCCTGCTGCAGCATAAGCTTCAAACACTCGGCGATTTATCTCCGAGAATGGCAAAACCAGCAATGCTCCTATAAAAAGCTTATCGTAATTTGTGCTCATGTTCCTCCTTGACAAAATAGTCAAAGTGTTTTACTATTTAGACAAGTTACTTGTCTAAATCATTGTATCATGTTTATATGAAAAGGAGAACAAATAAGAAATATTTTTCTCATTCCAATCTTATCCTATAAAATTCAACCATCGGAGGATAACATGTCTACTGAAGAAAATATTAATATTGTACGTGATATGATTGCTGCGCTTGATCGAAGTGACTGGGCAGCTATTGAGAAACATCCTGGCATGGGTCAAACGCGCAAAGTTCACCCAATGATCCATACGATTTTTCCGGATATGCATCAAACCATCGAGCAGATTATGACTGATGGGGATATGGTCGCGGTTCGTTTGGTTGCACAGGGCACCCACAAGGGTATGTTCATGGGTGTAGCACCTACAGGTAAAGTGATTACCCATGGCGTGCTCATGATGATGCGAATAAAAGATGGCAAAATTGTGGATTATTGGGCCAATGCGGACATGCCGAGTCTGCTTCAACAACTTGGGCTGTTGCAACTCCCTCATTAATAAACCTGAATAAATAAAATTCATGAGGGCTATTGTTTAGTTCAGCTCAATTCTTTGAATCTAAGACTTCAAAGAATTGAGCTACTACGATAAAAACAAAATGGCGGTTAAGAATCGTTGGCGTTGAGTTAATTCTACAAACAAATTATTTAGCATAAGGAGAATAAAATGATTAATCACGAATCGAACGTTTTCATCAACCGCCCCGTAGAACAGGTTTTTGCCTTTATGTCAGATCCGCAAAACCGTTCCAAGTGGCAGTCGAATCTGATTAAGAGCGAGAAAATAACCGAGGGCTCCACGCGAACTGGCACACGTTTGCGTGAATTACGGCGAATGGGAAGAAGAGAAATCGAAGCACAAGTGGAAATCACAGACTTTGAAGTCAATAAACGATTCGCCACAATGACCATTACAACGCCGCATGTAACGGACAGTTATTCGTTTGAGTCAGAGAATAGTGGAACAAAAGTGCACCATCTATATACAATGGCAACCAGCGGTTTCATGCGATTGCTGGAACCGTTGATCGCTCGCTCAGTAAAGAGTGGAATCAATGAATCTCTTGAAAAATTAAAGAGCCTGCTGGAAGGCTAGGTTCCATCATCGATACCTTCTGGGCGGAGGGTCGCTCCATGACGATGGAGCAGGCAATCCAGTTGGCGTTGAGTTAATTTTCCAACTTTCGAAAGAATAAAGATAACTATGACAAAAACAAAGTGGTGGTTACGAATGGTAGAATGCAGGCCTCGTGAATGATTTAGTGACGATAAACCGATCAATTCAGGATGTCTTTGAGTTTGTGGCTAACCATGCCAACGACAGGTTTTGGAAACCCTTTGTGACTGAGAGCAGGCAGATTTCCATGAGT
>JAYVUA010000119.1:0-18007 GCA_043788255.1 Anaerolineales bacterium
GATGAATTCATTGAGATCAAGAATCTTGGTCCCGTGGATTTCAATTTGTCTGGCTGGAAATTGGATGACGACGCGAACAAAGGCTCGGCTCCATTTACCATTCCAGACGTGACCCTGAAACCTGGGGAGCATCTCGTCTTTTATGGTCTGCAAACGAATATATTGCTCGGTGATGGCGGGGATACGGTTCGTTTATTAACTCCCAATGGTGTCGTGTATGACGCCTATACCTATACCATTGCAAAGGCTGAAGACGCATCTATTTGCCGCCTGCCCGATACCAACATCTTTGGTACATGGTTTGAAGATTGCATTCCCACTCCGGGTTTGACCAATACGCGCACAGGCGTAGTCCCCTCCATGCCGGGCGCAGGTTTTGAATCCCCTGTCTGTGATCTGCCAGATACCCTGCCTGCTGATTTTCTTTTTGCAGAATGCCGCGGATATGGCGCAAAGATATGGAATGCATACTATTGGGATAAAGAAGGCTGGCAGGGCGATCAATATGTCCCTGAAAACATGAGCAAATGGAAATCATTCATTGAGTAGTAAACTTTATTCACCCCACAGCAGTTGTGGGGTGAATAATTATTGAATCAAAACTTGAAATCGGGAATTCATACTTAATTACAGGAGTCTTTAAATCATGACAAACGTATCACTTGCAACAGATAAAAAATTAGCATCCCTTGCAGATGAACTTCTGTCTGCGGGCTGTATTAAATTTGGAAGTTTCACTCTTAAATCGGGACTCACTTCTCCTATTTATATTGACCTGCGCCGCATCATTTCATTTCCAAAATTGCTCGAACAAATTGGCTCAGCTTATTTGCCAATTCTTCAAAGCTTGAAATTTGACCGCCTCGCAGGTTTACCCTATGCTGCTATTCCCATTGCAACCGCAGTTTCATTGCAGGGAAACTATCCGATGATCTATCCGCGCAAGGAAGTCAAGACTTACGGAACGAAGGCGGAGATTGAAGGTGAATTCAACGCAGGTGAAATTGCTTTGGTCATCGATGATCTTGCCACCACAGGCGGAAGTAAATTTGAAGCGATCGAAAAATTAACCGCAGTTGGTTTGGTTGTAAAAGATATTGTTGTGCTGGTAGACCGCCAATCTGGCGCAAAAGAATCCCTTGAACAAGCTGGATATTCCATGCACGCCGTGTTGACCATTACACAGTTGTTGGATTACTGGGAGTCCACGGGCAAGGTGGAAAAAGACAAGATTGTTGAGACCAGAAAATTTTTAGAACAAACTGGGTAGGGATAAAAATTATGGCTGGACTGGCTGTCAATGTAGCAGTAATTCATAAAAACAAAATACTTTTAACCCAACGTGAAGATTTTGAAACGTGGATTCTTCCAAGCGGCGGCGTTGAAGATGGCGAGAGTATTGCGCAGGCTGCCATTCGAGAGACCAAAGAAGAAACAGGGTTGGATGTTGAATTGACAGGGTTGGTTGGCCTCTATTCACGCCTCGGCAATATGTCTCCTGTGCATGCGATACTGTTTGCTGCAAGACCAATCGGCGGCGAGATAAAATGTCAGGAAGGCGAAACGATCGCCGTTGAATGGTTTGGCTTTGACCAGATACCAAGTCCGCTTTCAGCTGGGCAACAAAAGAAAATCGAAGATGCAATCAAAGACATCAGGGGGACTGTCGTTTTGCAGGAGATTACTGTGCCAAACTCCCCGGAAAAGATAACCAGAAAAGAATGGATCGATCTTCGAGATAAATCGGGATTGCCGCGCCAGGAGTTTTATTTACAAATGATGGCGCAGGCAGAACTAAAAGAGAAAATTGAACTTAATGGTGAATAACGAAAGGCGGTTACTAATGTCTAAAAAGCATAGCTTTACAGCTGTTATCCAAAATGCAGGCAGTGGTGGCGCTTTCGTTGAAGTCCCTTTTGATGTGGAAAAAGTATTTGGCTCGAAGCGGCCCAAAGTCAAGGCCATGATCGAGGGAGTCCCATACCGCGGAACATTGGTACGAATGGGAAGCGAGAGTCATCTTCTGGTGATACTCAAAGGCATTATCGAACAGGCTGGAAAATCATTCGGTGATGAGATCAAGGTTACAGTCGAAGCGGATGATGAAGTGCGTGTGGTTGAAGTTCCAAAAGATTTACTGAAAGAATTGAAGAAAGATAAATTGGCCAAAATCTCTTTTGACAAGCTTGTATACACTCATCAAAAAGAATATGTGAAATGGATCGAGGATGCAAAGAAGGAAAAGACTCGTCAGGCACGTGTTATGAAAACGATGGAGATGTTGAAACAAAGGAAAAGGAATTAATGTATAACTCCATTCGTTCGCTTCTCTTCCGCCTCGATCCTGAACGCGCCCATGCGCTTACTCTTCACGCGTTACGAATTACAGGAAACATTGCGCCTTTGCGCTGGCTTGTCGCGCAACAATTCAAAGCCCCATCCAAACCTGTTGAGGCATTTGGATTAACTTTTAAGAACCCCGTTGGTCTTGCCGCAGGCTATGACAAGGACGGCACTGCCATTCTTGGACTCGCTGCTTTGGGATTCGGTCACGTGGAAATTGGAACGGTCACCCCCAAGCCTCAAGCTGGGAATCCGTCCCCGCGCGTTTTCCGCCTTTTGGAAGATGACGCTGTGATCAACCGCATGGGCTTTCCAAGCAAAGGCTCAGAATATGTACAGCTTAGATTGAATCCATCTTTGCGTTCAGGTATGTTTGAGCGTGTTTATGGAATTCAGCCGCGAAAAAAAACGGGCATTGTCACTTCCATTCATAAAGGCGGAGCAATACTGGGAATCAATCTCGGCAAAAATAAAGATACGCCTAATGAAGAAGCTGTGTTTGATTATATGGCGTTGGTGGATAATTTTTCTCAATATGCTGATTACCTGACGATTAATATCAGTTCACCGAATACGGTTGGGTTGCGTGAATTGCAAGGGCGCGCAGCTTTGGAAAGCCTGCTTTCTCATTTGCATCAACAACGGCTCATCTCTCAGGAAGCACATAAAAAACAAATCCCCATCCTTGTTAAACTTGCGCCAGACTTAACGGATGTCGAATTGGATGATGCAATCGAAGCCATTCTGTGTACAAAAATGGATGGCATCATTGTTACAAATACAACTCTTTCGCGTGAGGGATTAAGGTCAACCCTAAAGGGAGAATCAGGCGGCTTGAGTGGGAGTCCGCTAACGGTTAAGAGTGAAGCGGTTCTTCGTCAAACAATAAAACGCGTGAATGGAGCAGTCCCGATTGTAAGTGTAGGCGGCATTATGAATCCCAGGGATGCAAAACGCCGCCTCGAAATGGGGGCGGCGCTGGTGCAGGTTTATACGGGCTTGATCTATCAGGGACCTGGGCTGGTGAAGCAAATTCTCAAAGGGCTTTAATTATTTTGCAGTACGGAAGGCAGGCATGGGAGCGTCGCTGCGTTTGGTGAAGAAACCTTTAGGCAATGTCATGGGTTCAATTTTTCCACCGGTGGTCAGCTCATCAATGGGGATGTAATAGAAATCAATGGGGTTGTCGGTAAGGCGAATATCCTGAAATACGAAGAAGACATAGGTTCCATCGGGGCTAAAAGTTGGATCACGATAACAGCAATTGCCGTCAATGGGTGAAGGCTTTTCGCTTTTGTGCGTAAATGTGTTGTACAGCGCAAGGTCACCAAAACCGCCGTTGCGGACATTGCTGTTCATCAGGAAGAGCAGGTCGCCATCCCAATCAAAATTGACGAGGGTTCCGCTGAATGGAAAACGACCAAGCGGGAATTCATCCATTCCGACGGGTTCGGATTTGTCGCAGAGATGAATATCAATGATGCGCATGGTATCTGCTGCCAATGTTCCAGAAGGGGCGATATATTTGATGGTGAGTTTCTGTCCATCATCTGACCATACTGCGTCCAATACACCAAAGCGTTTATAGAAAAGACACCCATTCATGGCAATTAAGGCGCTCTTTTTTGTAACACCTTTTAATTTTTCAATGTCAAACGGAACGATATGCAATTCACGCGCAAGGCTGATGGCTACCTGCTTGCCATCCGGCGAAACATGAAATGATTCAAAATATTCAGAAGATGAGAAATTTGTGATGATCTCTTCGCGCAGCGTGTCGATCTCGACGGTCTTGATGGTCTTGCCTGTAATATAAAGAATGGTGTTGCCATCGGGCAGCCACTCCACATTAAACTTTTCAGCGCCATCATTAGTAACCGAGCGCAGATCGCTTCCATCCATATTCATGATCCAGATATCATTGTTGCGAAGAAAGGCAATTTTATCTGCGCCTCCAATTACAGGCAGCGATGATGCAGAGGGTGTATCGGTTACCACGATGGGAGCCTGAGTCGCCGCTTCTGTAGCAATGACTGGCGCTTCGGTGGCTTCGGATGTCGCCGAGAGCAGCGGCAGAGATGTGGGGATATCACTGGGCGCTTCGGTGCCAAGCGGGAGGTTGTTACGGTTTAAGAAGAACAGTCCGCCGCCGACAACCACAGCCAGTCCAATCAAAACCACGGGCACGATCAGAATGAGTGGATTGAAACGCTTTGCTTTTACAGGCTGCTTTACCGTGAGAGTTTTATTAAAGGGAGAAACTTTAAGAGTGGCTTTATTGTTTTTGTTTTTATTAGGGGAGATGGGTTGTTCACCGCGCAGAAACGCTTTGATGGTTTCCGACATTTCGACAGCGGTTGAGAAACGATCATTGCGGTCTTTTGCCATCGCTGTGGAAATGATCATCTCTATCCATTTTGGAAGAGTGGGGTTCACATCCAAAATATGCGGCACAGGTTCGGTAACGTGTTTAATGGCAACACCCATGGGGGTATCTGCTTCGTAGGGCTGTCTTCCTGTGAGCATTTCATATAGGAGCACACCGAGCGCATAAATATCCACGCGGCCATCAATGGTATCTCCAGAGGCTTGTTCAGGAGCCATGTAAGCCGGGGTGCCGATAATGCCGCTGCCAGTTACGTTGTGAGATTCTCCCTCGGTGATCTTGGCAATGCCAAAATCAGAAATAAAGGGAATATCTTTGTTGTCGAACAGGATATTGCCAGGTTTTAGATCGCGGTGGACTATTCCCTTTGAGTGCGCTTCATCCATCCCTGGCGCAATTTGATCAAGGATGCGGCTTGCATCTTCAATACTAAATATATTTCTTTTAATTTTCTCTGAGAGGGAGCCCCCGCTCATGTAACGCATCACAAAATAAGGTTGATCGTTTTCCTCGCCCACATCGTACACCGGAACGATCGAACGATGCTCAAGTTGGGCAATGATCTTCGCTTCGCGCTCAAAACGCAGCCTGAATTGTGGATCTGAATGAAGCATTTCAGGCGGCAGAACCTTGATGGCAACCTCGCGCTCGAAGCGTGGGTCATATCCGCGGTAGACAGTTGCCATGCCACCACGTCCCAATTCAGATTTGATTTCGTAGCGGCCGATCTTCTCAAGTTTCATGGGCCTAGTATACCTATCCAAAAGTATGTACGCAAGCGTTCATCCATTACAAATTAATGGCTTGGTTATTACTTTTGAGCGGTACGCAAGGCAGGCATGGGGGCATCATTGCGTTTGGTGAAAGATCCAAAGGGGAGAGGGATTGGCTCAAATGTGCCATTTGTTGTTAGTGAGTCTGCATAAACGTAATACAACAGAATGGGGCTTTCAGATCCAAGGTGTATATCTTGAAAGGCAAAGATAACAAATGTCCCATCGGGGCTAAAGGTTGCATCGCGATAACAGCAGGTGTTTTCAATTGGCGCAAGCTTGTCAAAACTATATATGGATGTGTTGTACAAACCAAGGTCGCCGAATCCGTCATTGCGCACATTGTTGTTCAGAAAAAAGAGAGAATCTCCGTCCCAATTGAAGTTAACGATGGTATCGCTAAACGGAAAGCGCCCGGCAGGGAATTCATCCAACCGCACAGGTTTTGAGTTTTTGCATAGATGAATATCAATAACGCGGATCGTATCTGCAACATGTTTTCCAGACAATGTAGCAAATTTTATTGCCAACCTTTTCCCGTCATCTGACCATACCGCATCCTTCACTTCTGCAGCGTTGTAAAATATGCAGCCATTCATGGCAAACAAGTCACTTTTATTTGTAATACTTTTGAATTTTTCAAGGTCAAATGGCACGACATGAAGTTGGCGTGCAAGACTGATGGCTGCTTGTTTTCCATTGGGCGATACGTGAAAAGACTCAAAATAATCAGCAGATGTAAAGCTGGTAATGGTCTCTCTTTGCTGCGTCTCAATATTAACTGTCTTGATGGTTTTCCCGGTAATGTACAGGATGGTTTTGCCATCAGGGAGCCATTCAAGATTGAATTTCTTTTCCTTGTCGTTTGTAACAGATTGGGGATCACTTCCATCTACATTCATAATCCAGATATTGTTATTATTCAGAAATGCGATTTTATCTGCTCCGCCTATTACAGGGAGTGATGGAATAGGTGTGGCTGTTATTGTAGGAGGCACAACTGTCTCTGTTTCGGTGGGAGTTGACGGTGAGGGTGTTTTTGTTGCCACATCACCTGCCGCAGCCAGGATAAAAATCGGAGTTGGGGTATTTAATAACCTTTGTAGAAAAATCCCGCTTCCAATCATGGCGACGATCAATAAAACTACAGTGATTGTCAGCGAATTATGCTGCCTTTTCTTTTGCGTTTGATCGTTTCGTAATGTAGGTTCACCGCCGCTCTGAAATACCTTGAGTGCGTTTACCATCTCAACAGCTGTTGAAAAGCGGTTGTCTCTATCCTTCGCCATTGCTTTGGACATAACCATTTGCATCCAGGATGGCAAAGTGGGATTTACAGTAAGCATATTGGGAACAGGTTCGGTGATGTGCTTCATTGCAACACTCATGGTTATATCTGCCTCATAAGGCAGTTTACCTGTGAGCATTTCGAAAAGCATTACCCCAAGGGCATAGATATCTGCACGGCTATCAATGGGTTGCCCAGATGCCTGCTCGGGCGCCCAATAAGAAGGCGTGCCAATAATGGTATTTCCTGGCGTGGTACTCTCATGATGAGTTTGAATTATTTTGGCAATACCAAAGTCAGAGATATATGGCGCCCCTTTTTTATCGAATAAAATATTACTGGGTTTGAGATCCCTGTGTATAACTCCCCTTGCATGTGCTTCATCTATTCCAGGTGCTATTTGCTCAAAAAATTCTATTGCTTCTTCGATACTAAATAATTGATTGTTCTGCAAGCGGTTTTTTATTTTATCGGCTAGTGATCCCCCGCGCATATATTGCATCACGATGTAGGGTTGGGAATTTTCTTCGCCAACATCATATACAGCAACAATTGCAGGGTGATCCAGCTTCGCAATAATCTTTGCCTCGCGCTCAAAACGCAGTTGTAATTGAGGATATTGGATAAGTTCGGATGGAAGCACCTTGATTGCAACTTCGCGCTCAAAGCGTGGATCATATCCGAGATAGACGATGGCCATTCCTCCGCGCCCCAATTCGGATTTTATCTCGTAGCGGCCAATCATTTTAGGTTGCATAATTTATTTTAGATGTTTGATTCGTAATTCATAATAACTCTGGCTTACATTTTCCCAACGCTTATCAATTTCCTTGGTGTAATATTTCGCTAAACTTAAAACGCTTCTTTTGGAGCTGGGGGAATTATCGTGGATTTTCGTTAAATCGATAATTAAAGAACTCGCAGCAGTTTTGGTTCTCGAAATTTTTTTGTCTGTGAAATACTTAATGACTTCCGGCGTGACAGGCTCCACATCCAGCAAGTCGAAAGTCGCTGCTGCAAATTTTTGTATATCCTTGCTGCATTTGCTTTCCTTTAAAACTTTAGAGTACTTCTTTACTCCATCACGCATTTGTGCATAATCTGACCGCCGTTTGGAAAGCATTGAAATTATATCCTTGGGCGGACTTTGAGAAAGATCACTTGTTTGTATACTATTAATTACATCCTTCAGAATTGTGTGATAATCATCAACAATTTTCTTTAGGTCAGTGTAGATTGGCTCAATATGATTTTCAAAAACTTTTCGATCGATATCGAATTTAAATTGTGTTAGCTTTACCAGGTTATCGACCACTCGTAAAAAGATGTCTATCATACAGTTTCCCTCAGCAGTTTTTTTGTGATGTCAGCCCACTCGTGTTTTGTCGAATATTTTACACCTTTTGCTTTGTTTGGAATATGTTTGAGCTAATCCCTCATACATGGCCCGCCCGTTGCCTCCATCCAATCAGCGATCTTTTCAACAGCAAATTGAACATTATTATCCGAAATATCCAGTTCAAGCATTGGGTAAGTTTTGGCATAGACAAATTATATCCTCTAAAAATTCTGATAAGATTCTGAAACAATTTCCAACCATAGTTGTGGTATATTCCCGCAACAGGTATCCTTATGGAAGATAAAATTACAATCATAGAAGGTCCGCCCCCCATTTTTGAGCACGTCAATGATGGTTGGGCAATGGGCTTGAACGAAGGCCCAAGTTTATTAATCCCAGCTCTTACGCGGCTGCGCACGTTCAACGGCCCGGCATTGGTAGAGCGTTGTTATACCGCCTGGCATAACAAATCATCCATCCACCTGCATTATCGCACCGAAGCAGGCTTGGAGGAAACAGCACCCATCCTTGCTGCAAGAAACGTTGAAACTCCGGATGGCCACGTGTTGCTATTGTGGGTCTACCTTGATGGCGATGGTGTGGAATACGAAATAGATGAAGGCGAAGACGATCAAGGCGACGACTTTCCTGACGAATAAAATATAAAGGATTAGATGACAGTTACTCTCAGGAGTGACTGTCATCTTTTATTAAACATGACAACGCTTCTATCTTCCCTTCAAGCTGGTTCACTTTTTCTGACACTTAACCGCCCCGCACGCGCCAACTCTTTTAACTTTGAGATGGTCAATGAATTGCAGAATGCTCTCGCCGAAGCAGAAAAAGACCCGCAGGTGCGCTGCATCGTATTAACCGGTTCAGGTAAGGTATTCAGCGCAGGGCAGGATATTACAGAAATGAAACAAGGGGATAAAGTCTCCTATCGCGAACATTTGGCCAAGACATACAACCCGCTCATTTTGCAAATTCGTAAAATAGGAAAGCCCATCATTGCCGCCGTGAATGGACCGTGCGCAGGCGCAGCTTTGGGTGTGGCTCTTGCTTGTGACCTGAGAATTGCGAAATCAAACGCATATTTTGTGGTCGGCTTCAGTGGAATTGCTCTTGCGCCTGATTCAGGCGTCTCACTATTGCTGCCTGTCCATATTGGCTTGGGACGTGCGCAGGAATATTTTTATTCCAACAAACCGATCACGGCGCATCAGGCTATGCAATGGGGCATGGTCAATCAGGTGGGTGGATTTAACTTTCAGGCGCTGGTCACCCAGATTGCGAGCAGGCTGGTATCAGGTCCGCTTGAAGCGTTTGCCGCAGGGAAGATGGCGTTTAATGAGGCGGTCATTCCTAATCTGGAGCATGTTCTCACTTACGAAGGAATTCTACAGGAAGAAGCGGGGAAGTCTGCTGAACATCGTGAAGGTGTGGCCGCGTTTTTTGGGAAGCGAAAGCCTAAATTCACATAGCGACAGCGCGTATCTTTTGCCCAAGTTTGCGGGTTTTAGCTTATAACAATCGAAAATCATCACATTCCGTCAAATTTAATCGGATTTATGTCATATTGACGGGCATTACCTTTTCGTGTAAAGTTTAGTAGTATTTGTGAACAACTTGGAAAATATCTTATGGCTCAGTGTATAGACATACCTTGTGCTTAAAAGCGGGCGCCCCTGTCTGGGGTGCCCGCTTATATTTTCTCAAAATTCTACCAAGGAGAACGATATGTCAGGACAGATAAATGCGTTTGAAATGGCACAGAAACAATTTGATGGTGTTGCCAAACAGTTGAAGCTTGATCCCGGTGTGGCCGAAGTATTGCGCTGGCCGATGCGCGAATTTTCATTTCGCATTCCCGTGCGTTTGGATGACGGCTCGCTGAGAGTCTTCCAGGGTTTCCGTGTACAACACAATGATGCGCGCGGCCCCAACAAAGGCGGGATTCGTTTCGCTGCCAACGAAACCATGGACACAGTCCGTGCGCTGGCCACATGGATGACTTGGAAATGCGCCGTGGCAGATATTCCGCTCGGCGGCGGGAAAGGCGGCATTATTGTTGATCCCTCTACACTTACTATAAATGAAAAAGAAGAAATGTGCCGCGGTTGGGTACGTGCCATGTGGAAGAATATTGGCCCGCGCAACGATGTGCCCGCTCCGGATATTGGTACCACACCCCAAATGATGGGCTGGATGATGGATGAATATTCACGCCTTGTTGGTCAATATACTCCGGGTGTATTCACTGGCAAACCGCTTGGCGGTGGTGGTTCACTGGGACGCACCGAGGCCACTGGCTACGGTGTGATCTATACTGTGCGCGAAGCGATGAAACACCTCAAGATTGAAGGCAAGAATTCCATTGCAGCCATTCAAGGCTTTGGCAACGTGTCACAATATGCGGCTGTCGGTTTTGTCGAATTGCTTGGCGGTACCGTAGCTTGTGTTTCCTGTTGGGATCGCCATGAGAAGAAGGCCTTTACCTACAGCAAGAAAGGCGGAATTGATCCGCGCTTCCTGCTCACTATTGTGGATGAGTATGGCACGATTGACAAGACAAAAGCTCAAGATGCAGGTTATACAGTTGAAGACGGCGATGCCTGGATCACCAAGGAAGCCAATGTCTTGATCCCTGCCGCGATGGAAGGTCAGGTCAATGCGGATACGGTTGGCAAGATGTCCAAGAATATCAAAATCGTAGCTGAAGGGGCGAATGGCCCTTGCACACCCGAAGCGGATGAATACATTAAGAAGAATAAGATATTCAACATCCCCGACTTCCTTTGCAACGCGGGCGGCGTGACCACCTCCTATTTTGAGCAGGTCCAAAATGATATGAATTACTATTGGACTCATGAAGCAGTCCTTGAACGCCTCGACACAAAAATGACTCACGCCTTCCACGGTGTACTCGAACGCAGTGAAAAGGAAAATGTGTATATGCGTGATGCTGCTTATATGGTCGCAATTGACCGGGTGGTGAAAGCCATGGATATGCGCGGCTGGTTGACAGGGAATGCATAAAGAGTAAGGGGTAAGTGGTAATTAGGAAATAGGATGTGCTTCACGGCGCATCCTATTTTTTTTCGCTTCTTTCTTAACTGGAAACTGATTCTGCTTTCTCGAACACGATCAAGCATCCATGCATTTTGATACAATACCAATTAATACTCACCAATTACCCAAGAGGTATTCATGTCAAAACAAACTTTTAAATGGGACGATCCCTTTCTACTCAACGACCAGCTCACTGACGAAGAGCGCATGATCCGTGACACAGCAAGAAAATATTGTCAGGATAAATTAATGCCGCGCATCCTTGAAGCAAATCGCAGCGAAACCTTCGACCGCGCCATCATGAATGAAATGGGTATTATGGGATTACTCGGCGCTACCATTCCTGAAGAATACGGCGGCGCGGGATTAAATTATGTCTCGTATGGATTAATCGCCCGCGAAGTAGAGCGCGTGGACAGCGGCTATCGCAGCGCGATGAGCGTGCAAAGTTCATTGGTCATGCATCCCATTTATGCATACGGCTCTGAAGAACAAAAGAAAAAATATCTGCCGCAACTCGCCAGCGGAGAACTCGTCGGTTGTTTTGGTCTCACTGAACCCAATCATGGCAGTGACCCTGGCAGTATGGAAACCTGCGCCAAAAAAGTGGATGGCGGCTGGATTCTGCAGGGCAACAAAATGTGGATTACCAACTCACCCATCGCGGATGTTTTCATCATTTGGGCAAAAGCCAGCACCGACGGTGAAATCCGCGGCTTTATTTTAGACAAAGGCATGAAAGGTTTGAGTGCCCCAAAAATCGAAGGAAAATTTAGCTTACGTGCCAGCGTAACCGGCGAGATCGTCATGGAACAAGTCTTTGTGCCCGATGAAAATTTACTCCCAAATGTCAGCGGCTTGAAAGGCCCGTTTGGCTGCTTGAACAAAGCCCGTTATGGAATTGCCTGGGGCGCATTGGGCGCAGCGGAATTTTGCTGGCACGCAGCGCGCCAATACACATTGGATCGTCCGCAATTTGGCAGACCGCTTGCAGCGAATCAAATCATCCAACTCAAACTGGCGAATATGATGTCTGAAATTACTTTGGGATTACAAGGCGCTTTGCGAGTTGGGCGTTTGATGGATGAAGATAAATCCACGCCTGAAATGGTTTCATTGATCAAACGTAATTCATGCGGCAAGTCGCTTGAGATCGCGCGCATGTCACGCGATATGCACGGCGGCAACGGCATCTCCGATGAATATCATGTCATCCGTCATATGATGAACCTCGAAGCTGTCAATACTTATGAAGGCACGCATGATATCCATGCCTTAATATTAGGAAGAGCACAAACTGGAATACAAGCGTTCAGTTAATAAATAAAAGAGGATGTGTCTTTGGCGACACATCCTCTTTTATTGCAGACCGTATTTATTCTTTACGACCTTCCAAACAAACGACTCCATCCGCGCCAACCTGTGCATCGTGGACAATGCCAGCTGGGATTTCCAAACGATCGCCGGCATATAACGTAACTTGTCTGTCTGCAACTGGTAGCCTAAAGGTAATACTTCCGCGTATTACGTAAATCACTTTGTTGTAGTTGTGCTTATGCGCGGAATATATATCATGCGGTTCATTGGACCATGTGTATGGATTAAGTCCCTGCCCTTCCATAATGCGCCATAACAGATCCTCTGTTGGCGGGCTGGCTGCTTCCCAATACGTCACGCTAAATGCATCTGCGTTCATTCATTTTTTTCCATCAATTCAATTCGGTTTCCAAAAGGGTCGAAAACGTGAACACGTTTGTATTTTTTAAGTGGCGGCTGGGTGGTATCTGCCTCAAAACCAGCGGACTCAACTTTTGCAATTAATCCAACGAGATCATCTACAAGGAAAGCGGGATGTGCTTTTCGTGCCGCGCAAAAGTCGGCTTCCACGCCAAGGTGCAGATGCACTGCTCCAGCTTGAAACCATGCACCGCCGCGTTTGGCTAATTCAGCTGGCTTGGGAATCTCTTGAAAGCCCAATATATTGATAAAGAATGCGCGGGCTTTTTCCTCTCCGCCCGCAGGTATGGCAAGTTGAACGTGATCAATTCCTAAAATTCCCATATTATTCTGTTGGGTAACCTGCATCTACCCAGGCAGACAGGCCGCCGAGAATAGGAGTGACTTTTATAAATCCGTTATGCAACATAATGAACGCCGCACGGGCGCTCGTGTGTTCATTTTGTCAGGTACAGTAGGTGATGATCCATTGCTTCTTGTCGAGTTTCACATTCTCGATGTTAGTTTCAAATTCACCTAGTGGAATGGATATCGCACCAGCAACGTGGCCGGTTGCATAAGCTTCAGCACTGCGTACATCCAGAATGATAGCTTCGCCGCTATCAAAGGCAGCTTTGGCATCCTCTACCGAAATACGCGGAACCCCCGCTTCTGTTTGTGGGAGATTAGCCTGTCCTGGTAAGTCCAATGTTGAAATAACAGGCTGTGTTGGAAATGAGGTTGGCTGTGTTTGGGGTAATGTAGCATTGCAAGCCAGCGTGACAAGCAGCAGGGTTGATGATATTCCGAGTAAAACTTTTTTCATCGATAATCCTTTCTCTCTAGATTTTTGGGTGGAGATTACAACTCGCAATAACGATCCACGCGTTTACCAATGGCAGCGAGACTGTCCGCCCAGAACTTCCTGGTACGGATATTAATTCCAAAGCGGTCGGCAAGCTCTGCTGCGCGGTTCTCGCCAGTGGATGCGAGCAGGTTCTTATAATCGGGCACAAACTCTGCGCCGCGTTTTTGGTAGATCGCATATAAGCCTGTCGCAAAGAGCAAGCCGAAGGCATAAGGATAATTGTAGAAGGAGAAACCGCTACTGTAGTAATGCGGTTTCCAGGTCCACATGAATTTTTGCAGGAAGCGTTCATCGAGACCTGCACCGTAAGTCGCTTTTTGAGCACGTTCCATGATGTCGTTTAGATCATCAGCAGAGAGTTCGGACTTCTCGCGGCGCTCAAAGACTTCCTTTTCAAAAAGATAACGCGAGTAAATATCCACAACCACAGCAGCTGCATTATTAATTTGTGCTTCGAGAATGGCAAGCTCTTCCTGCGGATCAGTCACTTGAGCCAGCACGGCCTCGGTGACAATTGTCTCGCACATGATCGATGCAGTTTCAGCCAGCGTCATTGGTGTGGATTGTTGTAGTTCGGTTTTTCCAGCTTGATAAGCGCATTCATTATGAAAAGCATGGCCGAGTTCATGTGCCAGCGTGCTGACCTGATCGAAGGAGCCGTCAAAATTGCTGAGAATGCGACTCTCTTTTACGCCAGGAACGCCCATGCAGAATGCGCCGCCGCGTTTGCCGTCGCGTTGTTCGGCATCGATCCAGTTATTGTCGAAGGCGCGTTTGGCAAAGGCTCCTAATTCGGGTGAAAACTTGTTGAAGTTGCTGACGATAAAATCGCGCGCTTCTTCGTATGAATACACTTTGTCAGTTTTGCTCATCGGAGCGGAAACATCCCACCAGGCGAGTTTTTCCTTGCCGATTAATTTGGCTTTGTGTTTGAAATATTTCTGAAACATCGGGAAGGAATCTTTCATGGCGCCCAGCATGGCATTCAAGGTCGCGCGATCCATGCGAGCGAAGTCAATGGATGCATGCAGGGCATCTTCACGTCCGCGTTTTTTGTTGAGTGTAAGCGTTTCACCCTTGACCCCGTTCATGCAAGCCGCTAATGTTTCTTTAGCTGCCTCCCAGGCAATATTCTCGGCTTCATAACCACGGCGGCGGGTTGCTTCGTCGGGATGCGAGCGCAGGTTGATTAGCGCGGGCATGGGTAATTTTTCAGTTTTTCCACCCAGTTCAAAGTCGACGGAAAGTTGCGAGGTTAATGTCCCCTGCAATTTGCCGAAGGCATTGCCTCCGCTTAAGGTCAGTTCGGCGGCGAGAATTTCTTCCGCTTCACTCATCATGTATTTGGATTGTTCAACGTTTTCATTGAGTGTGAACTCGTGCGCTTTGGCAGAGACGTTCGTCTTGGCGGCTTTCTTTACTGCGGCTTTGCCCAATTTGCCAGTCCACGCTTGAAATTTGGTATTGAGAATGCTGGCTTGCACGGACATTTGCTCGAATTCTGAAAGGGCACGCATGGCGTCTTTGTTGCGCGAGTCTGTGGTGACGAAGGAATAAATAAATGCGCCGAGAGTGCCAGAAAGTACAGAGAGCTCATTGAAGCGATCTACGGATTCGCCAAGTAGTTTGCCGAGTTTCTTTGGCTCAGTCCTTGCATCGGCTTTGCTGGCTTTGTTGAAAAACACTTCCATGTCATCCAGCAGGGATTTATATTTTTTGATGGCATTTTTGAATTCTTTGGATTCGAGGGATGGGTAGACGTTGGTCATATCCCAACGAGGGGCGGATGTGGTCATGGGTTTCTCCTTATGAAAAGATGAATTAAGTATACCGTGATTGGAAAACAAAACTGCCGCCTGAAAAATTCTCAGGCGGCAGTTTAAATGACCTCTTGCAAAAGTCCAAAATCCTAACTACGGAGACCCAGAGCCACGGAGTTTTAATTAGTTTTTCTCGGTGTTTCCGTGTCTTAATTACCCTGCGGGCAGTGGTTCAAAAAGGTTTTGCACGTAAATGTTTTGTAACTTATTCAAGAGGTCTGATATAAAAATTACTTTCTTTTTACTTGCTTACCAGCACGTAAATGCCAGGTGTGGATACCGTGATGACGAAGTTACCATCCACCACACTGCCGCCGGGTACTTCGACCCATGCAAATCCATTCCATAATAGGACAGCCAGATTGGCATCTTGCATGCCATCCGGGATCGGGAAGGTGAGGCTCACCGAGAGATTCCCAATATGCTTGCCCTGAGCGGTGAACACAAGCTTCAAAGCGGAGCCGAAGGTATTGCCTTCGTCGAGTGCTGCTGGTAATTGGGCTTGTGTTAAGGGAGTGATAAAGAAGAGCGTTTGCTTCTGGTTTTTATTGCCAGATCCGCCGCTGCTGACCGGATTGCAATCAAAAGGATTAGTGACCAGCGTCCCGCCACCATAGACAGTTACGTCACTATTTGTGTTGCCACTTAAAGTTACACCATTGAGGGTTAAGTTACTGTAGATTTCTGCCCCAATGCCATAATCTCCGTTTCCAGTGATTGTGCCGCAAGTTATCTCAATGTTTCCGCTTAAAGTGCCAAGATCCAACCCAGCTAATCCGTTATTATTTGCTGTCACATTCTCCATAGTAATATTGCCTGTTGACACAGCATTTACACCTGACATGTCGTTATTATTAAATGTATTGGTCCCTGAAAAAATAATATTTCCATTCCCGCCGAGGTTGTTCTCCAAAAAGACACCAATTCCACCATTGCCAAATGCGCCATTATTGCTCGCAGTTATATTATTCAAATTGATGTCGCCATTCGATTGAGCACCTAAACCATAATTAATTCCAAAGCTGTCAACATTATTATTAAAATTGTTTGTGCCAGTTAAGTTAATGTCTCCCGAGCCGGTAAAATTATGTAAGGCTGCGCCACTTCCTATATTGCCACTTGCGGTGATGTTGTTGATACTGATTTCTCCGTTGGAGTAAACCTCCAAGCCTAGTTGATTATTTCCGTTGAAAATGTTTGTCCCGGAAATGGTGACATCACCCACGCCGCTACGGTTATCTAGAGAACCACCAAAGCCTCCGTTATCATTAGCTGTTATATTGCTCGCAGTAATATCTTCGCTGGAATTAACAATCAAACCATAATTGCCATTTGCATTGAATATATTTGTACCGGAAATCACAACGCTCCCATTTCCACCGAAGAGATTATTATCTACATAGGCCCCATTCCCTACGTTGCTATTAGCTTCAATATTATTTGCAGTAATGTTTCCATTGGATAAAACAAACAGGCCTTCTATATTTCCATTGAAAGTATTAGAGCCGTTCAACACAACATCCCCGGAGCCTGCTGTATTATCAATGTAAACACCTTGACCACCATTATTAGAGTTGGCTTGAATATTATTCAAGCCAATGTCGGTATACGAGAAAACTCCCAAACCATATGAATTATCATTATCATTAAAAGTATTTATTCCATTCAAGGTAACACCATCGCCGCCAGACAAAACCGCTCCAGCAAATCCATTATCATTGGCTGCGATGTTAGTTGCATTGATTTCTCCATTTGACTCAATATAAAAACCATCATTACCATTATTGTTTGAGCCAACATTCGTGAACTGAATATCGCTATTAGTGTAATAGATAGTGATACCATCACCAAGCGAACCATCTACAACAATATTATTTAATGTGATGTTTCCATTCCAATTAGTTATAGAGATTCCCACATCGCTAAAAAGAGTGCTCCCAGAAAGTGCAAAGGCATTTCCACTTGACCCATTCCAGCCGCCTTGGATGGTCAGTGCATCCAACCCTGAGAGATTAACATTTGTATGATCAAACGTCAGGTCGTTGGTGGAATATGTGGGTGTGAAATAAATTGTCCCATCGCCTGTCACGCCGTTTAGGGCTGTGACCAACTCGGCTGCGGTGGCATAGCCCGCTGTACAACCAATATCCCCGGGGATTTGCCCAGCCGGGCACCAGATTGGGTCAGAGGTCAAAATTAGCTCTGCCGCATCCTGTGTGGTTAACGGCTCGGCCTGTCCATCTTCGTTGATGACGATTACGTCAGTCCCTGCGGGAATCTGTGCCAGTACTTCTTCCACGCTGGGGTAACCAGCCCGTAAAATCATACCAAAGAGAAGTGGAAAAATCGTGGCAAAATAGAGCCAGGAGAGATCCAGATGAAGAAATCGAAGTTTTCAGAAA